>NZ_WHLY01000002.1:3372500-3672500 GCF_009296315.1 Salmonirosea aquatica | reverse complement strand
GTGATGGTCAGGGTGATCCTGATAGATATCCTGCGTGGCTTTGTCCGGGAAGATGAACGTGATGGAAAAGTCGTAGGTATGATCGATAACGGGCCTACGGGTTGAGGCAGGGGTACCTACGTAGGCCGTCTGAATCTCGGCGATGGTAGCCAGTTCCTTGAGCCCCTCGTGCAGAGCCTGCCGGGCTTCATCGTTGTCCTTCTCTTTAAGCCAAAAAAATACAGTATGTACAAACATGCGTTGAATGGAGAATAGTTTGAAAAATAGATAAAGAAGGTACGTCGGCTTTATTTACTCAAAAGTCCCTTCACCTTCGGCAGCGCTTCCATGGCCCAAAGGCCGTACATTTTGCCCGAAAAGTGCAGTCCATCCGACGCGAACATACTGGGATCGCCCAGGCCAGTGCGGGAAAGGGGGGTAATGTCGATGTAAAGAATGCCGGCTTTGTCGCACTCTTCCTTCGCCACGGCATTGAAGGCGTCGATTTCGCGGGCTACCTTGCCGCGGTCGCTACCCGCGCCGAACGGCGATACGCCCCAGTCAGGGATAGACAGCACAAACACCCGCTCCTTGCGCCCCGCAGCATATGCGATGCTGGTTTCCAGCAGACTACGGAACTCAGTGCGGAATCGCTCAATACTCTGGCCACGGTATTGGTTGTTAACACCAATCAACAGTGAAACCAGTTCGTAGTTCTTCTCCTTACGGGCCGCCTGTATACCGTCCATCAGTTCGGCGGTGGTCCAGCCCGTGCGGGCGATGATGTCGGGCGGGGCTACGGCAATCCCATCCTTGCGCAGCATTTCGGCCAATTGCACCGACCAGCGGTCGGCTTCGGGCACACTTTCGCCAATGGTATAGGAGTCGCCCAGAGAAAGGAAAGGTACCCCCTTGGTAGAGTCGGCACCCATGACGGGATCAGGGGCGGGCGGCAGGGAGGTCTCTTTATCAGATACACAGGCCAGGCAGCAAAGGGCCAGTCCTGTAATGAGTGTGGTCAGGTTCATTCGGCTTTATCAAGTTTAAACGAAAAGGTGGTACCCTTGTCCAGCTTGGACATAACGGCTATCTTAGAACCGTGGCCGTTGAGGATATGTTTCACAATGGCCAGTCCCAGCCCGGTACCGCCGCGTTCTTTTGAGCGGCTTTTCTCCACCCGGTAGAATCGCTCGAAGATGCGGGCAAGGTGTTCGGGTGGAATCCCCGGCCCATTGTCACGTACCGAAATGCCGTAGTGCTTCTTGTCCTCGTCGAAATGGATGATGACTTTTCCGCCCTCATTGTTGTATTTGATTGCATTTTCAATCAAATTGATCATTACCTGCTCCATGCGTTGGGCGTCGGCTTTCACCCATACTTCGGTGAGCTTATCGGGCTTGATCTTGAAGGTGACCTTCCGGTCCTGCGCAATTTTTTCCAGCCGATCCAATATATCCTCCACCATCAGGCGGAGATTCACGCGCTCCATATTCATCTTGATGGCTCCGGTTTCCATTTGCGAAAGCGTCACAAGATCCTGCACCAGGGCGTCGAGGCCATCGAGGCTCTTGGCGGCTTTTTTCAGAAACCGATCCCGTACTTTCTCATCGTCGACTGCTCCGTCGATCAGCGTATGGATAAAGCCCTGGGCGGCAAAAATGGGAGTTTTGAGTTCGTGCGACACATCGGCCAGAAACTCGCGCCGGAACTGCTCCAGCTTCCGAAGCTCTTCAATTTCCTTCTGCTTTTTGGCTACATAAACAAAAATCTCGTCGTTCAGACGCTTCAAGGGATTGTTCTCCCGGATGAGGGCCTTGCGGGAGATATTGAAATCTTTGAGTTTGAGTTTATTGATCGTGCGGTACATCTTGTTTACCTCACGATACACAATGATTTCAATAGTGTACAGGACCAGGAAAAATGCTCCTGCGAAGCCCGATACCCCACCACGAATAGCATGCTGGTCGTAACACCCTCTACGAACGTAAGAAACGACGTGGTGATGGCCGCAATCAGAAAAGCAAGAATAAACGCGATGACGCGGGGACTCAGAGACACTATTTTTTAGTTGACAGTTGACAATGGAGAGTAGGTGGTTTTTCGCCAAACAATAGACCGTTTGACCCAAAATGACCCGACTCATATTCAGCAAAGTTAGCTTATTCAGGAATTTTGATGGCTACTTTTTACCCGGACCTCTGTCAACTGTCAACTATCCTAAAATCCTCCCCGGAATTTATACGTGCTGGCGACTTTGTCGATGGCTACGATATAGGCGGCAATACGCAACGATACACCGTATTGCTGCGAAGTCTTGTATACTTTGTTGAAGGCGTCTTTCATGATGCGGTCACTGCGGCGGTTGATGCGCTCCAACGTCCATTTATAGCCAATACGATTCTGTACCCACTCAAAGTAGGATACCGTCACGCCGCCGGCATTGGCCAGAATATCCGGCACCACCATAATACCCTTATCGTTGATAATATCGTCGGCCATCGCCGAGGTAGGTCCATTGGCTCCTTCCACAATCATCTTGGCCCGAATGGAACCCGCGTTACGCATGGTGATGACATCTTCCGTAGCCGCCGGAACCAGCACATCCACGGGGAGCGAAAGCAGTTCCTCACTCGAAATAGGTTCAGCACCGCCGAAGCCTTCCAACTGTCCACCATTATGGTCGCGGTACGCCATCGCGGCCTCGATGTCTATCCCGGCTTCATTGTAGTAAGCCCCCGACAAATCGCTGATTGCCTGGATTTTTACGCCACGCTCACGCAAAAGTGAAGCGGCATTGGCTCCTACGTTCCCAAATCCCTGCACAGCGGCAGTCGATTTGTAGGGATTGAGCCTGAGCTTGTCCATAGCTGCCAGAGCCGATACAGTCACACCGCGTCCGGTGGCCTCGGTGCGTCCCAGCGACCCTCCCAGCACGATGGGCTTACCCGTCACAACGGCCTGTACGGTCATGCCTTTCGACTTGGAGTACTCATCCATCAGCCACGCCATTTCGCGTTGGCCCGTTCCCATATCGGGCGCGGGAATGTCTTGATCTGGCCCGAACACGTCGAGCATCGCGGTGGTGTAGGCGCGTACGAGACGCTCTATTTCGCCCGCCGACATCTGGCGCGGGTTACAGGCTACGCCGCCCTTGGCACCTCCGTAGGGAATGTCCACGACGGCGCATTTCCAGGTCATCCAGGCCGCCAGAGCCCGTACCTCATCGAGGTTGACGCCCGGATCGAAGCGTATGCCTCCTTTGCTGGGGCCCAGAATTGTGGAATGCACCACGCGATAGCCTTCAAAGGTGCGGATTTCGCCACTATCCATGGTCACGGGCAGCCCCACGATTACCTGCTTACGCGGAATTTTCAGGATATGGTACATTTCATCCGAAATGCCCAGTAGTTGTACAGCTTTATCGAAGCGCTGCATCATGGATTCCAGCGGATTCTCCTTGTCTTTAATTGGAGCGGGCTCCAGGTACGTTGTCATTATTCAAAGAGTTAATTGTCTGAATTTTAGTAAGTTGATGAATTATTTATGTACATACTGCAAACTTACGCCTTTTGAAACGATAAAAACAAAAATCTATTTTTTCTTGAAATTATTTCATTTTTATCGTATGCGTAGAATCTATTTTACCGCGCCAAAAGTGCCGAAGGTTCGTCGCACCAATACCGGCAATCCAAAATTATAATTCGTGTTTGGGGCTAAAATAAAAATGGATAGGAGCGTTTTATTTTATATAAAGGAAACCGTTTGGATAAACTGTAAGTAATAACCCTTAATTTTGCGGAAAAAACACAGACACTACTTCATAACCACTTAACCTGTATGGCAAAGCAAGACGAAAAGACCCGGTATTCAGACGAGGAGCTTAGGGAATTCGAGGAGTTGATCCGTGGAAAACTGGACAATACGATGAACGAGCTGAATTACATCAAAGGTACCCTGAGCAAGAAAAACGACAGTGGCACCGACATTACGGGAGGTACCTCTAAGGCTCTGGAAGATGGAGCCGATGCCAGCGAACGCGAAAACCTCAGCCAGTTGGCCGCCCGCATGCAAAAGTACGCCACCCAGCTTGAGAACGCCCTGGTACGCATCAAGAATGGTACCTATGGGGTTTGTATTGACACCGGGAAGCTGATTCCCAAGGAGCGCCTGCGGGTGGTACCCCACACCCAGCAGACCATCGAGGCCAAACTGAAACGAATCAGCTAACCCAAGCATCCGAAGGCGTATGACCTACCTCTATTTAAATCAATCACCAGCAAGGGTACTTCCAAAAGGTACCCTTCTTTTTTGCTACAAACCCCTGCTTCAATTCCGCACTGATACTAAACGACCCGCTTATCTTTGCCGTTTCGGGGCATTACTCGACGGATTCAGGTAGGCTACTATCTTTCGCTTGGTGTTGAGTTCATGCGGCTATCCCTACGTACCTGTCAGATGTTTTGTCCGAACGTCAGCAGGTTGTTATCAGGATCTAGTAAAGAAAATTCCTTTTGTCCCCAGGGTTTGGTTTGCAAGTGCCCGTTGGGATGGATACTTACCTTTTTGTCCAACAACGCCTGGTACCATGTGTCGATGGCATTCGTCCGAATGTAGACTTGTCCATAATTTTCTTTGGGGTCAAGATCCCGGAATTCGAAAAAATGGATCTGGATTTTATCTTTTTTTACCATCAGGTACCCCTCATAATCGGCACTACCCAATTCTTCAAATCCTAATTGGCTCAAATAGTAGTCACGCGTAATGGCTTTGTCACGCATCGGTAGTTTAGGATTGATGTCGGTTAACATATCACATTAGTTAGTTCAGGTTCAAAACTCATTTTTTCACTGGGTTCTACTCTTTTCTTACCGTCCTCGAGCGGATCATGGCAACTCCTACCAGCGCTATCCACACGACGCTTCCCAATACAAACAGCCGGAATCCTTGAAGGCTTACAAAATCATAGCCTGCCGTTATTAAGATTCCAGCCACCAGGGTAAGGCTTAGTCCAAGGTACCCTATCGCTTGATGTAATTTACTGGTAAGTAGCGCGGTCACCGACCAGAACAGAATAGCCAGCCACATGGCGCCCAAAAGTATGTAATCAAAGGCATGATTGAGCGCGAAATTGTACCGCACCATGATTTTGACGGTGGCTAATGTTTCGGGGGACGCTTCCTGATAATCTTGCAAAAAAAAGGGCAGGGCTAGCCCATTGGTGGCCGCCGCTCCCAGGGCAGCTACCAGTCCGAACGACATGACCGAAAAAGCAGTGAGCGAAAGAAAATGCTCGGTGCCCAGCCTGCGGGTGAGCCCCAGAAAGCCGACGAAGCTGAACGGAATGGATAAAAGGGCGAGTGAGTGGGAAACAATAATGATTTTCTGAATCTTGATGAGATGTTTCAGGTCACCACCCGCCGGATGCAGGATCATGGTCGCTATCATTAAAAACGAACCCGCCAGTAGCGCAATCCCGGCGTTTTTCTCAAAGCGGTGGCTCATTTGTTTATGACTAAGTTTCGGGCAAAAGTAGCCGAGTCGTCCGAAAGCACAGCTTGATTCAAATCAAGAAATCAGGTGAGCGGGCCAGTTTCTTTCGGACCCGACTGAGCGTTTCGGGTGTGATTCCCAGATAAGAAGCGATGTGTTTGAGTGGAAATCGCTGAAGCAATTGAGGCTTGGTCTGGAGAAGCTTCCGGTATTTGGTTTCGGGTGTCAGGTTGGCGGTGCGGTTTTCAGAACTTTCCAGCGCTGATTCCAGCAGATGCCCCAGCCTGAAAAAAGTACTGGATTCTCCGATAAGTGCATGTAGGTCATACACATTCAGTTCGAATACTTCCGAATTCTCCGCCGCCTGAATCAGCGCACGGGAAGGTTTCTGCGAAGTGAAGCTTTGGTAATCGAACATCCAATCGTTTTCGATGAACAGATTGAGATTGATCTCATCGATTTCGTTCATTACCTGGTAGTGTCGAAAGCTACCCCGGTTGACAAAGTACACAGCCCGACAAACCTGGCCCTCGCGCAGCAAATAGCCACCTCTTGCCAGGGGAATGACTTTCAGCCTACCGACAAGCAAAGCCAGTTCGGCGTCGGTAAAGTACCCCAGATTTTGTACGGAGCTTCGGATCGATTCGAACATTTTTTGCTAATGGCGAAGAAAAGTGCCGGCCTTTGACTTCGTAGGGTACCCTACCCTACTCCACTGCTTCCGTCCTAAATCCCTCGGACTGGTACACGGTCAGTTTCCCATTTTCTGCTGACGAGATACCATAGATTTCCAGGCCTTTTTGCTTTGCCAACGGAATCGCTTTTTCCAGGCCCATCACCAAAAAAGCGGTGGCATAGGCATCGGCAGTCATGCAGTCGGGCGCCAGAACGGAAATACTGAGCAGCGGATGGGTAATCGGAAAACCCGTATGCGGGTCGATGGCGTGGCTGAAGCGCTGGCCGTTGCGCTCCACAAACTTGCGGTAGCTACCCGAGGTGGCCAACGACTGCCCATCAAGGGATACGACGGCCTGCAGCGGGCGATCCACTGCCAAATTGTCCACAGGTTTATCAATACCGATGCGCCAGATTTTGCCGCGCTCATTGAGGCCCTGGGTACGTACTTCACCACCTACTTCCACCAGGTAGTTTTTAATTCCCCTGGCTTTGAAAAAATCTGCGAGCACATCCACCGTATAGCCTTGGGCGATAGCGTTGAAATCAATTTGAATCTGAGGATTTTCCTTGATGAGTCTTCCCTCCTGTAACCGGACCTTGTCGTAGCCAACCAGTTGCCGCAAACGAGCTACCTGTTCAGAATCAGGCGGTGGCAGGTTTTTCTTGTAGCTAAATCCCCAGCTCTTCACCAGCGGCCCCACGGTGCAATCGAAGTAGCCGCCGGTTTGATCAGATACCTCCCACGCTTTGCGGAATACCCTGGTAAAATGTGCGTCGGCACGCACCCCCGGATCGTTCACGTTCAGCAAGGAAATAATTGAGGTACTATCCCAGAGGGACATACTGCGGTCTATCACCTGGAAGATGCTGTCTACCGGGGCCGAGAAATCCCGGGCGGCAGTATCTTCATACACGATCCGGAAGGTGGTACCCTGGGCATTGCCCTGGAGCTGGGTGTAGGCCGGGCGCGATTTCTGGCAACTCACAAAGCCCAGCAACACCAAACCCACCAGGTACCTCATCATCCGCCAAAATCGTCAAAGGCTACCTGCTCGGAGGGTATTCCCCAGTCGTCAGCCATCTTAATGACCGATTGGTTCATCATAGGCGGGCCGCAGAAATACACTTCGAGGTCTTCGGGGGCGGGATGCTTTTTCAGGAATTCATTGATTACTACGTTGTGTACGAACCCTTTGAAGCCATCGCCATTGGGATCGTCGATATCCTTTTTGAGCGTCCAGTTGTCTTCTGGCATCGGGTTATCGAGTGCGATGACGAATTTGAAGTTGGGAAAGTCTTTTTCAATCTGCCGGAATTCATCCACGTAGAAAAGCTCCTTTTTGGTACGCCCCCCGTAGAAAAACGTGACCTTCCGCTTGGTTTTTTCGGTATAGAACAAATGGAAAAGATGCGACCGCATGGGCGCCATCCCGGCACCCCCGCCTATGTAGAGCATTTCGCGCTCGGAATCCTTGATAAAAAACTCCCCGTAAGGACCCGAAATCGTGACTTTATCCCCCGGTTTCAGGCTGAAAATATACGACGAAGCAATACCCGGATTTACGTCGGCCCAACCGTTTTTGGCTCGGTCGAAGGTAGGAGTAGCAATGCGGACCGTCAATTTGACGATGTTTCCTTCAGCAGGGTGATTGGCCATCGAATAGGCTCGGAATACTTCTTCCTCGTTGACCATTGTCAATGGCCACAAGTTGAACTTGTCCCAATCCTCCTGAAATTTGTCGGGGCGGTCATGGTAGGCGGGATGGGCCGTAATGTCCATGTCTTCGTATTTCACTACTGTTTCAGGAATATCGATTTGAATGTACCCCCCGGCCTTGAAATCCAGCGTTTCGCCCTCGGGTAATCTTACCTCAAACTCCTTGATGAACGTGGCCACGTTATAGTTGGACACCACGGTGCATTCCAGTTTCTTAATGCCGAACACCTCTTCGGGGATCCGGATTTTCATATCCTCCTTCACCTTCACCTGGCAGGCCAGCCGCATGTGTTCGCGTACCTGACGGCGGTTGAGGTGGTTGGTTTCGGTGGGCAACACTTCTCCCCCGCCCTCGTACACCATGCAGGTACACATGGCGCAGGTACCCCCGCCCCCGCAGGCCGAGGCCAGAAACAGTTTATTGTCAGCCAGGGTGGACAGCAGCGAGCCACCAGGCTTCACGATCAGCGGCTCGTCCTCTTCGCCATTGATCGTAATTTTTACATCGCCCTGCGGCAAGAGCCGGTCTTTGGCGGTCAGAATCAGAAAGGCCAGCAATAATACGATCAGGATAAAGACTACAACGCTGGCAGCAAGTACGGGAACCATATTTTGAATGATGAATGATGAGTGATGAATGAGAGAATTGCTTCCGCGAATTCACATCAATCGTTGACCTTTTTCCGTTCGCCCTTTATCCCGTTACAGCTTTATTCCTGAAAAACTCAAAAACGCCAGACCCATCAGGGCGGTGATGAACATGGCGATACCCAGTCCCTGCAAAGGAGCGGGGACGTTGGAATAGCGTAACCGCTCGCGGATACCGGCCAGCAGGACGATAGCCAGGAAAAAGCCAATGCCCGAGCCAAAGGAAAAAACGGCAGTTTCGGCAAAATTATATTCACGCTCCTGCATGAACAGCGACGTACCCAGAATGGAGCAGTTGACCGTAATGAGCGGCAGAAATATGCCCAGCGACGTGTATAACGCCGGTAGGAACTTCTCAATGACCATTTCCACCAGTTGTACGGCCCCGGCAATGGTAGAGATAAAGAGGATAAAGGCCAGGAAAGTCAGGTCCACACTCGCCAGCGACGGGTGAATCCAGGTCAGGGCACCTTCCTCCAGCATGTAAGTCAGAATGAAGTAATTGAGCGGCGTGGTGAGTACCATGACGAAGACTACCGCCAGCCCTAGTCCGAAGGCCGTTTTTATTTTTTTGGATACCGCCAGAAACGAACACATTCCCAGAAAAAACGCAAAGATTACGTTCTCGACGAAAATGGCTTTGATGAATAGGTTTAGTAGGTGTTGCATGGGAGTTCAGGAGTTTTTTAAGGCACAGAGGCACAAAGTAAAAAATGTGGTTTGACAGGATTCCTAAGTACAGAATCCGAAAAGTAGTTTGCACTTGTAAAGCTTATTTCAGACTACAATTGTCTTTGAAATACAGAAATACTTTGTGCCTTTGCTACTTTGCCCCTTTGTACCTTATTACGATACATTAACTAATTCTTCTTTCCGGCTTCGCTGCCACCAGATATACAGTCCAATGATGAACAGAGCCGCGGGAGGGAGCACCATCAGGCCATTGTTGACGTAGCCGTGGTCGTAGGCCCACTGAGGTACCAGCTTATAGCCCAGAATTGATCCCGCGCCAAAGAACTCCCGGAACACCGCCACCATCACCAGAATGAGCCCGTAGCCCAGTCCGTTGCCGATGCCGTCCAGGAACGACGGCCAGGGCTTCTGGGCCAGGGCAAAGGCTTCGAGCCGCCCCATGATAATGCAGTTGGTAATGATGAGCCCCACGAAAACCGCCAGTTTTTTACTGACATCGTAGACGTAGGCTTTCAGCAACTGATCCACGATCGTCACCAGCATGGCCACGATGATGAGCTGCACGATGATCCTGATCCTGGTGGGGATGGATTTACGGATGAGCGAAATGATCAGGTTGGAAAAGGCCGTCACGAACATCACACCCAGCGCCATAATCAGGGCAGGCTTGACCTGCACCGTTACGGCCAGCGCCGAACAGATGCCCAGTACCTGTACTGTGATGGGATTGGTATCGTCCAGCGGATCGCGCAGGGTTTGAAGATTCTTTTTGGAAAAAAGGGCCTCTTTTTTTTGCTTTACTATAGGAGGCGCGTCGGTGATGGTAGGTGCTGCCATATTTTTTAGAATTTATGAATTTATTGTTCAGGAGTGCATGAGCGGACTTATAAGCTCACCTACTCACCACTCATTTCAAAGCTACCTGCTTCTTATTGCCAATTTTCTCAAAATACGAAACATAGGGCGCAATACAGTTCTTCAGCATGGCATCGGTGCCGTTGGAGGTGATGGTACCCCCCGAAATCGCATCCACCCGGTGTTCATTACCCAGCGGGCTTTTATAGGTGGTTTTCCACACATTGACCGAAACAAATTTGCCATCGTCCATGATTTTCTTGCCTTCGAACTGATTCTGGAATGGCGCTTCTGCAATCTCAGCTCCCAGGCCGGGCGTTTCGCCTTTGTGATCGAAGTAGGCACCATACACCGTATTGAAGTCATCCGCCAGCGAAACATATCCCCAGATTGGCCCCCAGAGTCCTGTGCCCCGCAGTGGAATAATGTAGTACTTCTTGCCTCCTTCGCCCGTATAGATATAAAGTGGAAGCTTGCGCTCAGCAGGCTCCTTGTTGATTTGATTCTTGAGATCAATCTGCACGGGTTTCTCCTCCAGCACTTCGCCCGCTGTATTCACCACCCGCTCCTCGATAGCGGTCTCGTACGTCTCGTTAATTCTGGCCCGGTCGGTATAGTCAAGGCGCACCGCCTTCAGGATGTTCGAGCGGGTATCTAGGGCAAGGTTTTCGTCCTGCATGGGTTTGAGCCCTTCGGCGGCGACCGCCAGGACTACGGCGGTCAGGATGGATAACACAGCCGCGTAAACTAAGGTATATTGGTTGCTATGCACGTCTTAGTCGGGTTTTAATGTGGCGTTCAACGACCATATGGTCAATCAAAGGTGCAAAAACGTTCATCAGCAGGATGCTGAGCATGACTCCTTCGGGATACGCAGGGTTAAACACCCGGAGGACGACGGTGAAGGCTCCGATCAGGATGCCGTAAATCCATTTGCCGGTTTCGGTATGGGCGGCGCTGACGGGATCGGTGGCCATGTAAACGGCTCCGAAGGCAAAGCTACCGAGAAGCAAATGATAATAAGCGGGTGTGTGCATAGCATGGGTAGGTATATCGGCAGGAGCTACCAGATTCAGGAATAGTCCCATACCGAGTAAGCCGATACAACAGGCCGTCATGATTTTCCAGCTTCCTACCCCCGTGGCAATCAGGATGAAGGCGCCGATCAGGATGGCAAAGACGCTGGTTTCACCAATCGAGCCTTGCTCAAAACCCCAAAACATATTGGAAACCGAACTCATATTGGTGTAGTTGGTATCAAACGCCACCAGGTTAGTCGCCCCTGACCAGGCATCCACCAACGCGTGGCCAGGCTCAGGCGAAAGATCGGTCCAGATGTCGCCCGTCATGTAGGCCGGGAAGGCAAAGAACAGAAAGGCGCGGGCCAGCAGGGCGGGATTCATGAAATTCATGCCCGTACCTCCAAAAATCTCTTTGCCCAGAATTACACAGAAAACCGCGGCAAGAGCCACCATCCATAGCGGAACCGTGACGGGCAAAGTCAGGGGAATCAGCATCCCCGTGACCAGGTACCCTTCGTTGACCTGATGCCCCTTGGCCACTGCGAAGGCAAATTCCACACCCAAGCCCACGGCGTAGGATACCACCACGATGGGCATAACCCGTACGAAACCGAACACAAAGTTTTCCCAGAAACCTACCTCCATACCATAAGCCAGATAATGCTGGTAGCCTACGTTCCACATCCCAAAGAGCAGGGTAGGTATCAACGCGATGACCACGGTGAACATGGTACGCTTGAGATCCATGGCGTCACGTATATGGACGCCATTTTCGGTGGTGTGGCCCGGCACAAACAGGAATGTCGCGAGGGCATCAAAAGCCGGATGGAGTTTTTCGTACTTCCCCCCTTCTTAAAATGAGGTTCCAGGCTCTCGACTAGGTTTCTAATTGGTTTCACAGACTCTTGTTTATGGATTTTCGATATTTGAGGTTCGACGTTCGAGCTATGAGGGGAATATATCGACCCTCATGGGTCTAAAGTCAGGTTGCTCAACCTTCCAGCCGAACTAGCTCCAGCCCTTCGGATATGATACGCTGCACTTCTATTTTGGAGGTACAAACGAATTCACAGAGGGCAAAGTCTTCTTCCGAAACTTCGTAAATGCCCAACTGCTCCATACGTTCAATGTCACGAGCCAGAATGGATTTTAAAAGAACCACGGGCATGATGTTCATGGGAAGCACTTGGTCGTATTGCCCGGTCATTACAAACGCCCGCTCCTCGCCGTGCATATTGGTATCGAGCTGGTAGTTGCGCTTGGGAAAAAGCCACGAAAAGAAAGTACGGGAAAGGCTCAGTTTCTTAATACCCGGCGTAAGCCAACCCAGAAACTCGGGCTCGTCACCTTCCGGGATTACGGTAATCTGATTGGTATAATGGGACAGGAAATCATCGGCTGAGGATGTGGTACCCGTCAATACATTGCCCTGAATGATCCGGGCCGTATCGGCTTTGGTCCGGGTATTCAGAATGGACGCCAGCGTCTGCCCGGTCACAGCCCTGAAATACTGCGGTGCCTTCACGCTACTGCCCGTGAGGGCTACTACGCGGTCGGCGCGGTAGCGGCCTTCGCGAAACAGCCGTCCGATGATGATGACGTCCTGCGGATGCACGTACCATACGATATCTCCTTTTTTGATCGGGTCGAGATGATGGATCTGGATACCGACATTACCCGCCGGGTGCGGGCCCTGAACAGGATGAATATGCTCATGGGGTACCTGCTTGAAATCACTTTCGGTGAGGTCTTTTCCGGACGCTTTTCCCCGAACGCCAATGTGCAGATTGCCCACCGACAGTTGGTTCAGAACGGCGAGGCCCGTTTGGAAATTTTCTTTCTCAAAATCTACGATATATCCTAAATCAGGCGCCAGCGGCGCGGTATCGAAGCAGGAAACAAAAATAGACTTGGGGGTATCTTCGGGATTGGCTATCAGAGAGAAAGGGCGCTGACGGATATAGTTCCAGCACCCTCCTTCGAGCAGTCGGTTGATGATGTTTTCTCGGGAAAGTATTAGCGGGTCAGCGGGCTCATGCTGCACGTACCTTCGCTCTCCGCGGTCGGGTATGAGCCTGACTTCCATTATCCGCCGTTTTGAACCCCGAACCACCTCCGCCACTTCGCCGGAAACCGAAGAAACGAACTTGATCTGTGGATTATTCTTGTCGAAGAAAAGGGGCTGTCCGGCCAGAATTTCATCTCCTTCGCCGACCATGAGTTTAGGAACAAGGCCCGGAAAATCCGGCGGCTTGATGGCTACAACCTCGGAAACGGGCAGATCGGATGTGGTGAATTCGGCTTCGCCAACGAGCTTGATGTCGTAGCCTTTGTGAAGAGTAATTGGTTTAGCCATCGTACTATCAAATCCCTTAAAAGTACAAACCAAAGGATTTATGCGACTTTTCCTACTGATTGCGCCAAAATAATTTTCGTTTTTTTAAAAACTCACCCAAATAATTTGATACTAGGCAGTTGACTGCTCTTTTTTCAAAAAATTCTGAAAGCCTTACAGGGTACCTCAAGGTACCTTATCTGTGAATAGCCACGTCGCTTCCTACGTCCTACAAAAGTTCTTAAAGGCGAATCGCGTGCGCTTACAAGTCTGAAAAGCAACAAATTACCAACTTTTACATTTCCTTTACATTCTTTTACGGTCAATTTTCTACATTGGGAAAAAGAGCCAATAGCTTTGAGTATTCTTTCATTCTAAACGAATACATCCATGAAAAAACGAACTAGGTTTCTTTTGCTCGGTATGTGCAGTTTGTTAGCGGGCTTGTGTTTTGCACAGGATTCTTTTCAGCACTGCACCGCCGCTTTTCTTGATAAGGACATAGTGGTTGACGAGTACAGTCCCAAAGGTACCTGTGTGTTGCCCGCAACCGCCATCGGCGAGCTAACCGTGCAGACTGTGGAACTGTCGGCCACGGCCAGCAAACCCACAGGAGCCATCCCCTTCAAACTGGCGATCCGGGACGGAAAGACCCATACGCTGACACTATTTTCCAACGCTGATTATACCGGCATTGCCATCCAAAGCGTACTGGCGAAATGCCGGAAGGGCGACCGCCTGGTGCTGCTCACCCTCAACAAACAATATGCATTGCCTCACAACGAAATCCTGATCCAATGAAAAATCTATCGAGTCTCTCAAAATTAGTGGGTATTCTGCTGCTGGTGGGTACCCTTGGCGTGTTCCAAAGCAGTTTTACCTGGAAGGAAACAACTGACGATCTTTCCGTCAATCGGGTACTGTTCAATGGCGCCCCTTTATATACATCCACCATGTTGCTGGATGCCAGAGGTGTACTAGCCTTGGTGGAGGGTACCTTAGCGAACGACAATGCTAAAAAAATCCCGTTCCAGGTTTATGTCAAGCGCGGGGACGTCGTGATCGCCCAGGCATCCTCCGTCAACAGCCGCCTGGTAAATGAAATCGAAGTCGGGAGGCTGCTGATGGGTGCCCAGAAAGGCGATGAGCTGATCATCGAACCTATTGAGCCGAACAAGGGACAGGCCCGGCGGGTAATCAAACTGGCTGGCTACACCCTGTATCAATGGTTCCCGATTATCCGGGGATTTCCTATTACCCAGGGCTCCGGAAACGGTTGCTAGGTACAGTGGATTGTTTTTTGGTAACTTTGGTATTATGAAAAAAGTAGGGGTAGGTATGGTCCTGCTGCTGGTGGGGCTGCTGTTCACACAATTTGCGAGGTCGGTTTCGGCAGAAAAAGAAACCTATGGGACGGGTTTTGCCCGCAAGGCCAACCTGGCTCTGCGCCGCACGGCCCACACACTGCTGAGGCAACAGGGCGACTCCACTTCGCGCATTGCTCCTGTGCAGCAAATCAACGACCGTACCTTTTCCATCCGTTTGGAACAATCCTTTGCCTATGATGGTATCCCTACCCTGCTGCAGGAGTCGCTGGAGCTATACAAAATAGGTACCCCTTATGACGTGGCCGTGCTGGACTGCACCAACGGCGAAGTGCAGCTGGGCTACACTTTTTATGACCTGAAATCGCCCGAGGGCGTGGCGTGCAGCGGTCGCGTGCAGGATAAAGGCTGCCATACCCTGCAAGTGACGTTCAGCGCCCCACCCGCGGCAACCCCCGTAGCAGCCAGCAACTGGTGGGCGGGCGCTTTAGGATTCCTGCTGGCGGGCCTTATGGGCCTGGTGTGGTACCGGGTAGCCCGTGCCAGGGTACCTGTCGAAGTGAGGGAAGCCGAATCAACCCAGGACAGTGACCTTAAGCTGGGACAAACGCATTTTTTTGTGACCGATCAGTCCCTCACCGTAGCGGGCAAAAGGCATAACCTCACTTATCGGGAAGCCAAACTTCTGCGGCTCTTTGCCATGCATCCCAACCAACTGCTCGAACGAGAATTTATCCTTAAATCCGTATGGGAAGATGAGGGTATCATTGTGGGCAGGAGCGTAGATGTATTCGTATCGCGGCTACGCAAGCTCCTGCACAATGACCCTACCTTACGCATCGCCTCGGTGCACGGTGTAGGGTACCGTCTGGAGGTACATTCCAAAATCACCTAACCTGCATAAAACCTTATCTTCTATGTCCGCTAACGACCGTAAAACGTCCGTTAGCGGACATTTTTGTTTCCTACTTTATCATAACTTGCTGATAATAAGCATTAATATTTTTTGGCATAGCTTTTTCAAACACTCAACGAGTGCTGCCGAAGGGGGTTCAATTCTATTAGCCATGATTGATCATTCCTCTAAAACTGTGTTTTGGGCGTAAGGGTTGGCCAAGGTAGGTACCGCCTGGCTGCGGGAAACTTTTTCCCTGAAAACGCGAGACATGAAGTACCCGGCGGGACTATAGTGCGATGGGCCCTATCCTTAGTATCGGACACCTCCCTAAACGTCGCCAGCAAGCCCTATGTATGACCATTTCCTATTTCTTAATCTAAGAGAGCCATGCTACGTAACAACCTGAAAATTGCCTACCGAAACCTCGCCCGACACCGGAGTTTCACCCTACTGAACACTCTGGGTCTGAGTGTGGGCGTAGCGGCCGCCTTACTGTTATTTATGGTGGTGCGTTACGAACTGAGTTTCGACACCTTCCATGCGAATTACGAACGAATTTACCGGGTGGTGCGTCAGGAGACCTACCCCGATGGCAGTGGCGAAGTGACACCCGGAAACCCGCTGCCCGTGGCGGCGGCTCTAAAAACGGATATCCCACAGTTTGAAAAGGTGGTACCCGTCTTTGGCACGCTGGACCCGCAGGTAACGGTGCTGGGCAGCGATCCCGATTCGCGCGATCTTTCAACCAAATTCATCGAAGACAACGAGGGGTTGATGGTAGGGCCCGAATTCTTCCAACTATTTAATTATCAGTGGCTCGAAGGTACCCCCGATGTACTGGCCCAGCCCAATGTGGTGGTTCTATCGCGCAAATTTGCGAACAAGTACTTTAAGGATTACCAGCAAGCCGTAGGAAAGTACCTGCGGATCAACAACACGACGACCATGCAGGTAGGCGGGGTACTGGAAGACGCGCCGGCCAACACCGACTTTCCCCTGAATATTGTCTTATCCTATGAATCCAAGCGCGCCAAGCCGGAGTTATTCGGCTTCGGCGATTTTGAAAACTGGGGAAGTACCAGCAGCAGTGATCAGATTTTTGTGCTGCTACCCGAGAAGTATTCAGTCGCTTCAGCCAACGCCCTACTCGAAAAATTCTCGCACAAGCACTACGACAGTCGAAAAGAGAAAGACAAAAAAACGCACTCGTTGAGCCCGTTCGCGGATGTACACCATAACACCGAACTGGACAACTATAAAGACCGGGCGGTACCCCGCGAGCGCATCCGGAACATTGCCATAGTAGGTACCCTGATCCTGCTTATGGCCTGCATCAATTTCATCAATATTTACTCGGCTCTGGCCACCAAGCGCGCCAAAGAAGTTGGCGTTCGCAAGGTGCTGGGCAGCCAGAAAAGCCAATTGGTCGCGCAGTTCCTGACCGAAACGTTTCTGGTGGTGCTGGGTTCGGTGGCTGTCGGATTTGGCTTAGCCTATGCAGCTATTCCATTGCTCGAAAAAATGTTCGACGTACCGACCGATCCCTCCTTGTACGTCACGCCCGAACTGTGCCTGTGGCTACTGGGTGGGCTGCTGGCACTCACCCTGCTGGCGGGCATGTACCCGGCTTTGGTACTGTCGTCGTTCTCACCACTGGAGGTGTTCCGCAAGAAAGTTTCGCGCGGCTGGATGGGCGGCCTGACGCTGCGCCAAAGCCTGATCGTATTTCAGTTTGCGGCAGCACTGGTACTGATCATTGGTACAGTCATCAACCTGCGCCAAATGGAGTACATCAACCAGCTCGACCTGGGTTTTGTGAAAGAAGGCGTCTATACCCTCAATATGGATACCGAGTATGGCACTCGCAATGAGGCTCTGCGCAATGAACTGCTACAGATTCCCGAAGTTGAGACCATCTCTTACGCTTCGGACCCACCTTCCTCAACGAACAACTGGGCCAGCAATTTTTCCTTCACGAATATGTCCGAAGACGAGGATTTTCAGGTTTCGATGAAAATGGCCGACGGCGATTATTTCAAAGCCTACGGCATGGAATTCGTAGCGGGCGGTCCTTACGCGGTGGGCGATACTAACACCAAATTTGTGGTCAATGAGCGGCTTCTGAAAAAGCTGGGTGTGAAAGATCCGGCTTCCGTCATCGGCCACAAGCTACGCATGGGCAACTGGGAGCCCGCCCCCATCGTGGGCGTCATCAAGGATTTCCATACCCATTCGGCCAAAGAAGAAACGGACCCCATCCTCATTACCCATGTTCCCAAGTTTTATTGGTCGGGGGCGGTGAAGCTGCAATCGCAAAATCTGCCCAATACAATTGAAAAAGTGAAAACGGCCTATGAGAAAATCTTCCCGGAGGTACCTTTCACCGGAAAATTCTACGAAGAAAGTATCGAAAATTTCTATCAGGCCGAACGACAAACCGGACTACTGTACCGCACTTTTGCGGGCCTGACGGTATTCATCGCCTGCCTGGGCCTGTTTGGCCTGGCCGCCTTTACCGCCGAACAGCGTACCAAGGAAATCGGGGTACGTAAGGTACTGGGAGCCTCTGTGGCGAGCATCACGGCGCTGCTCTCCAAAGATTTCCTCAAACTCGTCGGCATTGCAATCATCATCGCCTCGCCCATAGCTTACTACCTCATGAAATCCTGGATGGAGGGGTTCCAGTACCGGATCGGCATCGAGTGGTGGGTGTTTGTGCTGGCGGCGGTGCTAGCCCTGGCGGTGGCTTTTCTTACGGTAAGTTTCCAGGCGATAAAAGCGGCGCTGATGAACCCGGTGAAGAGCCTGAGGTCGGAATGAAAAAAAAAGCCGGTAGCCATTAGCCCATAGCTATTGGCTTAAAATTTAATAACATATTCTATGCTTCGCAACTATCTGAAAATCGCCTTCCGCAACCTGACCCGCCATAAGGGGTACTCTTTCATTAACATCGGCGGACTGGCCGTGGGCATGGCCGTGGCGATGCTGATCGGGCTGTGGATGTACGATGAACTATCTTTCAATAAAAATTTTCAGAACTACGACCGCATCGTGCAGGTGATGCAGCATATAACTCAGAACGAGAAAAAGGAAACGCAGGGAATCAATCCGTATCTCTTGGGGCCGGAAATCCGAGCGCACTATGGAGACGATTTTACCTACGTACTACAATCATCTCAGAGCCACAAGCTCCTGGCCCATGGCGACAAGCGGTTTATCAAGTCGGGCAGGTACTTTGAACCCCAGGTGACTGATATGCTGTCGCTGAAAATGCTGGAAGGTACGAGGGCCGGATTGAAGGAACCTTACTCCATTCTGTTGTCGGAGTCGGTGGCCAAAACGTATTTTGGCGAAGAAAGCGCGCTGGACAAAACCCTGCGCATGGACGACAAGACCGATCTTAAAGTGACGGGGGTCTATGCCGACATGCCTATCAATTCCAGCTTTCGTGACTTAGGCTACCTGCTTTCCTGGGATCTGTATTTGATCGAAAACCAATGGATTAAAGAACTCGAAGACCCCTGGCGTCCCAACTTTACCGAAACATATGCTCAATTGACCGAACAGGCCGATTTGAAGAAGGTCTCGGCTAAAATAAAGGACGTGAAACTCAATAAGGTAGATGCCTCGCGGAAGAAACTAAAACCCGAGGTGTTTCTGCACCCCATGAGCAAATGGCACTTATACGCCAAGTTTGACAACGGCATCAACGTAGGAGGGCGCATCGAATACGTTTGGCTATTTGGCGTTATCGGTGTCTTTGTACTGCTGCTGGCCTGTATCAATTTCATGAATTTGAGCACGGCCCGTTCCGAGAAACGGGCGCGGGAAGTCGGCATCCGCAAGGCAGTGGGTTCGGTACGAAGCCAGCTTATCGTTCAGTTTTTCAGCGAGTCACTATTGGTCGTAGCTTTTGCCGGTGCGCTTTCCATTTTGCTGATGGTACTTACCCTTCCCTTTTTCAATGAACTGGCCGACAAATCCATTAGTGTCCCTTGGCCAAATCCGGTATTCTGGTTGTCCATAGTTGGGTTCAGCCTACTCACCGGGTTGATTGCGGGTAGCTACCCGGCCCTGTACCTCTCTTCTTTCAAACCGCTCACGGTACTTAAGGGAATCTTCCGGGTGGGGCGTTTCGCTACCGTTCCGCGCAAAGTACTGGTGGTATTACAGTTCACAGTATCCATTGCCCTCATTATCGGAACCATCATGGTTTTCCGGCAGATTCAATACGCAAAAGATCGCCCGGTCGGCTACGAGCGCGACGGACTCATCACTATTTTCAACAATCAGGAAACGCAGGACAACTTCGAAGCAATTACGAACGAATTAGAAAGCAAGAATACGGTCGCCGGAATAGCACAAGCCAGCGCGCCCCCTACCGACGTGTGGAGTACCAGTACGGGTTTTAGTTGGCGCGGTAAAGACCCTAGTCTGGCGGTCGACCTTCCCAACAACTCCGTCTCGCACGACTACGGAAAAACCGTCGGCTGGCAGTTTGCCGAGGGCCGGGATTTTTCCCGCGCTTTCCCGACCGATTCATCGGCCATCATATTGAATAAAGCGGCGGCAAAATTCATGGGTTTTGGGGATAAAGCCGTGGGTGAAATTATCTACGATGACGGTGAGCCGTGTCGGGTCATCGGCGTCATCGAGGATATGGTGGTGCAGTCGCCCTACGAACCCGTCAGGGCGGCAGTCTATCATCTTGCGGATGGGTGGAGTAGTATCGTGGTTTTGAAACTCAATTCTGATAAAGGAATCAGTACCGCTTTGGCAGAGGTCAAGTCGGTATTTACCAAGTACAGCCCTACCGTACCCTATGAACATCATTTTGTGAGCGACGACTACGCTCAGAAATTCGGTGACGAGGAGCGCATCGGCAAACTGGCTTCATTCTTCGCCATCCTGGCCATTTTTATTTCCTGCCTCGGCTTGTTCGGTTTAGCCTCTTTTGTGGCCGAGCAGCGCACCAAGGAAATCGGCGTTCGTAAAGTACTGGGTGCGAGCGTCGCTAGCCTCTGGAGACTACTATCCAAAGATTTTGTGCTCCTGGTACTCATAGCCCTGCTGATCGCCGCGCCGGTGGCGTGGTACTTCCTGAACGGATGGCTGCAGAAGTACACCTACCGTACCGAACTGTCGTGGTGGATTTTCGCGGCGGCGGGCGCGGGGGCGTTGGCCATCACTCTGCTGACGGTAAGCTTCCAGGCGGTGAAGGCCGCGCTGATGAATCCGGTGAAGAGCCTGAGATCTGAGTAAGAACAACCTTAAAAACAAACATAGCACAATCATGCTCCGTAATTATTTCAAAACCTCCCTCCGCAACCTCAAGCGCAACAAAACCTACGCGGCCATCAACATCGTGGGCCTGGCACTGGGCATGGCCTGCGGGCTGCTTGTTTTCATGCTGGTCAAGTACCACCTGAGCATTGATAATTTCCATACGGATTCCGACCGTATCTACCGCATCGTCACCGAGCAGCACCGCGATGTGATTTCCTATACGGTAGGGGTACCTAGCCCGCTGGGCAAGGCCTTCCGGGACGATTACGATTATGCCGAAAAAGTGGCCCGCATCGTAACCGAGGACGACATGACCATAACGGTGAAAGATGGAAATGAAATTGAGCTTTTCAGAGAAGAAGGTGGCGTGGCTATTGTGGAACCTGAGTACTTCGACATTTTCAACTTCCCCTTGCTACAGGGAGACATGAAGACCGCCCTGGTTGAGCCCAATACTGCCATCATCACAGAGCGCCTGGCCAAAAAATACTTTGGCGACGAAAACCCAATCAATAAAACCTTCCGGTTCGGTGATAAAATAAATGCCAAAATCACGGGTATCCTCAAAGATTTTCCTAAAAACACCGACCAGAAAACGGAGATTTTCGTGTCGTACCCCACGCTGAAACAATACGACGAATGGCTGGCGAGCGACGACGCCTGGGGCGGTATTCGAAGCGGCATGAATTGCTACGTGCGGCTGCGCCCAGAGGTATCCGCAGCCCAGGTCGAAAAGGTTTTTCCGGCCTACGTGACTAAGTACCGTCCTACCAGTAGCAACGTCCATCACTATAAGCTTCAGCCTTTGGACAATGTCCATTATAATGCCGACTACAGCGGGCCCATGCCGAAGCGTAACCTGTGGGTACTGTCGTTCATCGGCATTTTCCTGATCGTGACCGCCTGTGTCAACTTCGTCAATCTGGCCACAGCGCAGGCGCTCAACCGTGCCAAAGAGGTAGGTATGCGAAAAGTATTGGGGGGAGTGCGCAAACAGTTATTCTGGCAGTTTATCGCCCAGACGGCTGTGATTACCGTACTGGCATTGTTGTTGGCGGTACTGCTCACCTGGATGGTACTTCCTTACGTCAATACCTGGTTCAGCTCTGAAGTCAGTTTCAATATTCTGAACGACTGGCAGCTGCTATTATTTATTCCCGGGCTGGTGCTACTGGTGACTTTCCTGGCGGGCTCGTACCCTGGCCTGATTCTAGCGGGTTTTCAGCCCGTGGTGGCCCTAAAAGGCAAACTGTCGCAGCAGCACATCGGAGGCTTCAACACGCGCCGGGCGCTGATCGTGACCCAGTTTGCGCTTTCTCAGGCGCTGGTGATCGGGATGATTGTCATCGCACGACAGATGAGCTACTCTACGAATTCGGATCTGGGTTTTGATAAAGACGCGGTGGTCACGGTACCGATCGCCGCCAAATACGAGAAGGGAAAAGCAATGAAAGGCGAGCTGGAACAATTGGCCGGGATCGAATCGGTTACCATGTGCTTTGCTACACCGGCCTCTAACAACACGAACTGGACTACCACGCCTTACTTTGACAACGATCCTAAGGAACAGGAATTCAGGGTATCGGTGAAAGCCGCGGACGCCGACTACCTTGAAACCTTTGGCCTGGAGCTTGTGGCGGGACGGAACATTTTTCCTGCCGACTCGGCCCGGGAGATGATCGTCAATGAAGCTTTCGCACGGAAGCTGAATCTGAAATCGCCCGAGGAGTTGATCGGCAAAATTCTGACAGTAAGCGACAAGAAGAACACGGGACCGATTGTGGGGGTAGTCAAGGACTTCCATAACTTATCTTTTCATGAAGAAATTACCCCGATCGCGATATTCACGACTCCCGATCTTTACAATTCTTATGCCATAAAAATGAAGACCGGGAATATCACCGCCACCATGGCCGCGATCGAAAAAACCTGGAAGGAAAGCCATCCCGGCCAACTCTACACCTATGAATTTCTGGACGACGATATCGCCTCTTTCTACGAAACCGAGACACTGATGCTGAAATTGATTCAGACATTCTCGCTACTGGCACTGTTCATTGGCTGTCTGGGGCTGTACGGGCTGGTGTCATTCATGGCTACACAAAAAACCAAGGAAATCGGCATTCGCAAGGTACTGGGCAGCAGCGTCGGCCAAATCCTCTGGATATTCGGAAAGGAATTCGTCCGGCTAATTGTGATTGCCTTTATCATCGCCGCCCCACTGGCGTGGTGGCTGATGAACAGCTGGCTGGCTGATTTCGAATTCAAGGTACCCATCGGTGCCGGGATTTTCGTCTGGGCCTTGATGGGTACCTTCATCGTTGCTTTCGCTACGGTGAGTTTTCAGGCGGTGAAGGCCTCGTTGATGAATCCGGTGAAGTCATTAAGGAGCGAGTAAAAAAATAACATCGGCTTTGACATAAAATCTAACTACCCAAACCATGCTCAAAAATCACTTTAAAATTGCCTGGCGAAACTTGTTGAAAAATGGGCTATTCTCGTCGCTCAACCTGCTGGGGTTGTCGGTGGGCGTTGCCATCTTCATGTACCTCTTCCTGTATACCCAAGAAGAACTTTCCTTCGATACCTACCACAAAAATTCCGGGGAAATATATCGTGTAGGACTAACGGCCATCTTCGATGGAAAAAGTAGTGATTGGGCCTCGGTACCTAACAATATTGGCCCTACCATGACGGAAGAAATTCCCGAAATCAAGGCGTATGCCCGCTTGCTCTACCATTCCTTTGGCAAAACGGCCTTTGTGAACAGCCAACAGGACAAATTCGCCGAGCGTAAACTGTACTGGTCGGACCCGGGCCTATTCACTCTTTTTGATATTCCGCTGGTGTACGGCAATCCCAAAACAGCCCTCGACGCCCCGAATAAAATCATGCTCAGCCGTAGTACGGCCCGCAAGTACTTCGGCGATACCGACCCGGTGGGCAAGCCCCTCAATGTGGATCATGACTATAACGTAACCGTTAGCGCGGTGTACGAAGATTTCCCGCAAAACTCTACCCTCGACCCCGATCTGATCGGCTCGTTTTCGACCATCAAATGGGCCAATGAAGGCCAGCATTGGAGCAATGCCAGCTACGAAACCTATTTTTTGCTGAACCAAAATGCTTCCATGAAGACCGTGGAAACGAAAATCAATCAGGTACTGGACAAGAACGTCGAAAAAGAGAACCAATGGTTCCGGTTCTGGCTACAGCCTTTGACCGACGTGCACCTGCATTCGACCAAAATTTCAAATGCCAGCACCACGCGGGTAGGCGATAGTCAGCAGGTCAATATCCTGATCGTGCTGGCGCTTGGCATTTTGCTCATTGCCTGCATCAACTACATGAATCTGGCTACGGCGCAGTCGCAGAAGCGGCGTAAAGAGGTGGGCATAAACAAAGTGGTAGGGGCTACACAGACCACGCTGATCACCCGGTTTTACGTCGAGGCTTTTATTATGGTTTTCGTGGCTGTACTGGTGGGTTTTGCGTTGCTTTTCGGGCTCTTGCCGCTGTTCAATTCCATCGCCGATAAGGAAATTTCGTTCGGCAGTTTGTTCAGCGTTCCCGTATTCACCAGCATTGGCGCGGCCATTGTGGTACTTTCGCTGGTGGCGGGTTCGTATCCGGCGCTGATGCTGTCGTCATTTTCGCCCCTGAGCCTGTTCAATCGCGGGGGCCAAAACAGCCTTTCTACGGCCTGGGTCCGCAAAGGCTTGGTGGTCGCGCAGTTTACGGCCTCCATTATTCTGATGATTGCCACCTTTGTGTTTTATCGTCAGTTGCAGTTTGTGCAGGAAAACGATCTGGGCTACGAGGCCGAGCGGGTTATGGCTATTTCGACACAGGGTGCCGAAAGTTCGGAGCAGATCAATAGCCTGATGAACCAATTCAAAGGGTTGAGTTTTGTGAGTGATATCGCACGGGCGCAGTCCTACCCCGGCGCAAGTGCCAGCGGACGGACATTGTCCAAAGATGGATCCACCGAAGAAGGAGCGGCGATTCAGACCAACCGTGCTACTCCGGAAATTCTGAAAACGCTAGGCATCAAACTCCTGGCAGGTACCACTCTACCCGAAAAAACCTCCGACCAAGACACGACGGTGCAGGTGGTGGTGAACAAAACCGCCGTTGATTTCCTGGGCCTCACGCCCGAAGAAGCCGTTGGCAAAACCGCCTATAATTTGTTCGGATACAATCGTGCCACCATTGTGGGTGTCATGGAAGATTTTCACTTCGATACGTTTCACCGGCCCATCGGCGCCTACGCTTTCCACAACAGCAATTCGGAAGGACGCAACAATTTACTGGTACGGTTCCGGGGTGGCAAGTTGTCCGACAACGTAGCCACCTTGGAAAGAGAATTCAAAAAAGCCATTCCCAATTCGGCTTTCGATTTCAAGTTCCTGGATGATGTAGTAGCGACCTTGTATGCCTCCGAGCAACGCACGGCCCGGATCGTACTGTTCTTTTCCATTACGGCCATTCTGATCGCCTGCCTGGGATTATTCGGCCTGGCGGCATTCACCGCCGAGCAGCGCACCAAGGAAATCGGCGTCAGGAAGGTACTGGGAGCCAGCGTGGCGGGCATTACGGCCTTGCTCTCCAAAGACTTCCTCAAACTGGTTTTGGTAGCCTTGGTGATTGCCACGCCTGTGGCCTGGTACTTTCTCAACGGCTGGCTCGAAAGCTATGCTTATCATATAGCCATGCCCTGGTGGGTTTTCGGGATGGCTGGTTTGTTGTCAGTCATAGTGGCTTTTTTAACGGTAAGTTACCAATCGATTAAAGCCGCCGTAGTAAACCCGGTGAAGTCACTGCGGAGTGAATGACCGTTGACCCTTTTCCCGAACAACTTCGGTAACAAACTATTTTGGTGCTATCGGCCCAGTAGACCGGCACGGGTTATCGGCTGTTCGCTAATGCGTTCAAGCTGTCCGATTTTGAACGATTTTTGAATAGAAAAATATTTAATATTCTGACTATCAAAGCTTAAAAATTTTGGCATGGCTTTTTAAATAGTACCAAAGGCAAAATGCCGGGAGGAAAGAGGGTACCCTATATCTCCGCTTCCCGCTCCAGAAACCACTGCCCTGGCCATGTTCACGAACTACCTCAAAATTGCCTTTCGCAACCTGCACAACCGATCGTGGTCGATGCAGCGATTTTCTATTGCCCTGGATCAGGCAATCGGACAAAAGCTCAATGCGGTTCTTGAAGGTACCCCCCAGTCCTTTGAGATGGCTGCAGGGTTTTGCCTATGAGATCGACATCGAAAGGTGGTTCTTTGTGCGTGGCATTGGGTATCGCGCTACTAACAGTGCGTTGCCAGGCCATGAAGGCCGCGCTGATGAATCCTGTCAAATTCCTGAGAACCGAATAGAAACCGAAAACCTATGAAAACACTAAACACACTCTTTCTTCTATTGATGGGCCTTGCATCAGTAGCCCAGCGGTCATCGTACCACCAGGAAATCGATGACGACGGCAAACGCCTGACGATCCGGATCGATCGTCAGGCAAACGGCAAGACCTATTATTACTCCAATACCTACGACGTGCGGGGCATGAGCGAAGCCGACAAGGACGCCCTGGTGAGCCGCGTACTGGCCGCAGAGAAAGCGGAGGGAGGTAAAGCCTATACGGCCGCCGCCCCACTAGAGAGTCCGGCCGCAGCACCACAGCCACCGGTGGCTGTGGTGGTAGCGTCGACCGAACCGGTAGCACCCTTCAAAAAAACAATCGAGGAAGATACCGTTGCCCATCGCATCAAAGTCATTTACGAGTACATGCGCAACGGAGAAGAGCATAGTTTTGAGATCACCATCGACAAAGAGGGACGAACCGAAAAAGAGATTCAGAAACGGATCGAAGAAGCGGAGGAAAGCATCGGGTTCACGCCTAAAAGCAGCTAAAAACCGACTTTCCTGATTCCTGGTCATAAGCCAGATCAAAACCTGCCTGCCATGTTAAAAAATTATCTCAAAATAGCATTGCGCAACATCCGGCGCGAAAAAGTACTGTCGTCTATCAATTTCCTGGGTTTGTCGGTGGCTTTCATAGCGGCTATTCTGATGTTCCTGACGGCTCAGTTTGAATTGTCGTTCGATGATTTTCAAGCCAATAAAGACCGGATTTACAAACTTTACTTCAAGGTCAGCCGGCCCGAAAAAGTAGATTATGGGGCAGCCATGCCCATCCCGATGCAGCCTTCGATCAAAGCGGAGTTTCCCGCTGAAGTAAAGCACGCCACGCGTCGTTTGGATGGAGGAATGCTGGTGCGCATTGGCGACAAATCCTTTGAATCGGATGTCAACTATGTCGATCCTGATTACCTGTACATGTTCTCGTTCGAACTGCTCGCCGGTAGCCGGGAAACCGCACTAAATCAACTGGACAATATCGTTCTGCGGGAGAAACAGGCTAAATCATTTTTTGGCGATGTAAATCCGATCGGAAAAACCCTGATGGCCGATATAGGTCGGGGTATGCAGCCCTTTACCGTAGCGGGCATTCTGGCCGATGCTCCGGACAATTCGACCATTGAAGGAGATTGTCTGATTCGCTTCGAGGCATTTCCCGAGTACCAGGAAAATAAAGACCGCTGGACCTCCAAAAATCATGATGTCTACATTCAGTTGGCCGAAGGTGTGGATTATCTTGATTTTGAGCGTCGTTTGATGCCTTTTACAGCTAAGTACTACCAAAAAGACATCGACTTTGCCCATAAAGCGGGCTTCCAGGGTGACGAGCGCGGTGAGGTGATCAGCACACGACTGTTGCCTTTTGCCGACGAGCATTTTAATAAAATGGTGGGCAGCCATTCCATCGACCCCTACATTCCTTACCTGTTGCTAGGTATTGCCCTGCTGGTAATTTTGATTGCCAGCATCAACTTCATCAACCTATCCATTGCCCGGTCTTTGGGTCGTGCCAAAGAGGTAGGCATGCGCAAGGCCTTAGGGGCACTGCGCGCACAGGTCGTAGGACAGTTTTGGGGTGAGGCTTTACTCATCAGTTTGGGGGCGCTGGTTGTGGGGCTGGCGGGTGCATATGCCTTGATGCCCGAGTACAACGCCCTCATGAATGGGGAAATAAAAATCGTGCAATTGCTACGGCCTGAGGTACTTGCTACCCTGCTACTGACTTTTATCCTTGTTACCGCACTAGCGGGCGGGTACCCTGCCTGGATCGTTTCCCGTTTCAATACGGTAGAGGTGCTAAAAGGGAAAGTCAAATCGGGGATCGTAAGCGGCGGCATCCGTAACTCACTCATCATCGTCCAGTTTGTCATTTCGGTAGGGCTGATTGCCTGTACCCTGGTGGTATGGAGCCAGATTAATTACCTGCGTAATAAGCCCCTCGGCTTCGACCGGGAGCAGGTGGTAAGTATCCCGATCGGCAACGGCATCGATGGCTATCGATTGCTCAATCACTTTCGCAACGAACTATCCGGTCAGACCAGCATTGTAAGCATTACCGGTGCTGATAATAATCTCGGTTCCGGCCGGGACAACAGCGGGTTCAAGTCCGTCTTCGGTTTTGATATGGAAGGCAAAAACTACCAGACCAATGGCCTGAATGTGGATTTCGACTACGTGGAAACATTGGGCCTCGACCTGGTCGCAGGCCGCAGCTTTAACCGTCAGTTTTCTACCGACAGCACCAGCGCCTGTATTATTAATGAAACGATGGCCCGGCAGCTCGGCGGTGGAAAAAACTTGATTGGAAAAACAGTGGCTATCGATGGCGGCAAGACAATCATCGGTATCGTGCGCGACTACCACTTCGAGTCGTTGCATCGCAAAGTGGAGTCCATGACGCTGTTCTTTAACAAGCCTTTTGGTATCTACTACCTATTCGTAAAAATCAATGGCAACCCCGCACAGGCCATGCAACTGCTCGAACGCACGTACCTTTCGTTTGCTCCAAAATCTGAATTTCTGGGCTCTTTTCTGGATGAAAATACCAGCAGGCAATACAAAAAGGAAGAGCGTATTGCAAAAGTATTCATGACGGCGGCGGGATTAGCGATTCTGCTGTGCTGCGTAGGTCTGTTTGCCATCGCACTCATGGTGATTCGCAACCGTACGAAGGAAATCGGCATCCGTAAGGTACTAGGCGCAGATGTCAGTTCGCTGGTGGGATTACTGAGTAAGGATTTTCTAAAGCTGGTATTAATCGCCATCGTGATGGCAGTACCCTTAGCCTGGTATACCATGGATGCCTGGCTATCCGACTTTCCCTACCGGGTACCTGTAGCGTGGTGGAGCATGGCAGCGGCGGGTGCAGGAGCATTGCTTATCGCATTGGCTACGGTGAGTATTCACGCCGTACGGGCCGCTCTTCGAAATCCAGTGACCTCATTGCGAAGCGAATAAGGGGAGGGATTCCCCCCATTCCCGGCTAAGGGATGTACTTTCTGTCTGTATTCTTCGAAAACCTACTAATTCGGACCCACTATGCTACAAAACTACCTGAAAATTGCCGTCCGTAACCTCGTCAAGAACCGGACGTACTCCTTCATCAACATCGCTGGTTTGTCGGTAGGGCTGGCTACCTGCCTCATCATTACGCTGTATGTGCTGGATGTTCTCAGTTTCGATACCAACCAGCCCCAAGCCGACCGGATCGGACTTTTCCAGCAGTTTCCCAACTCTTCTTCGAGCGGTTCCACGTTTAGTCCATTGCTTCGTAGACAAGCGGGTATTGAAGCAGTCACGCAGGTTTCCCCCCGGCGGGCCCTGGTATCGCGGCGCGACCTGGCGGCTTACGAGAGTCGCTTTTGCCTGGTGGATACCAATCTGACCAAAATATTTGCATTCCCGATGGTGGAAGGGAGCATGAAAGAAGCTCTGGCTCTGCCCAGGCAGATCGTGATTTCAGAACGTATGGCCGCCAAGTACTTTGGCAATTCGTCGCCCATCGGGCAGGCACTCGATACTTTTATCCCACAGAAAGTCACATTTACGGTGTCGGGGGTCATGAAAAACACACCCGAAAACACCCACCTACCCATTGATTTCATTGCGTCCAATCAGAATGAGAGATCCCTGTCCGATGAGAACAACGGCTCCTACTGGGATTTTGTCGGCATGACTTATTTTCTGATGAGTCCGGGGACTACTTTCGAGCAGATCGGCAAACAATTACCCAATGTCCTCAAAGCAACCAACGACCCCAACGGAACGGCCTGGAAACTGGACGTGATTCCGCTGCGCGACATTTACCTCCGCCACCGGATGGACGAACGGGTGCGGGCCACCAATGCCATCGAGTTCGTGCGCATTTTCTCGGCCGTGGCCTTATGCATTTTGTTACTGGCGTGCTTCAACTACCTGAACCTTTCGTCGGCGCGATCGACACTGCGGGCACGGGAGGTAGGTGTGCGCAAAGCGATGGGCGCAGAGCGTGCGCAGCTGATCAGGCAATTCATGGGTGAGTCGTTTATTTTTACGCTGATCGCCACCCTGGTTGCACTCCTGCTGGCGCAGGTAGCCCTACCCTTTTTCAACGACTTTGCTGATAAGAATCTGACGCTCGCACCCTTGCTCACCCCCTCAAAACTGGGCTTGCTGGTTGGCTTCGTGGCACTGACGAGTCTGCTCACCGGGATGTACCCCGCTTTCGTTTTGTCGAATTTCAATCCGGTCAGGGTACTTAAAAACTACCTTTTACCCAATAGCGGCCGGGCGTATGTGCGCCGGGGACTAGTCGTGGTTCAGTTTGCGATTTCAATCGTGATGCTGGTGGCTACCCTTGTGATCATGAATCAGCTTAGGTACATACAAACCAGGGATCTGGGTTACGATCGTGAGCAGGTACTTACGCTCGACCTGCCTGCCCTGGCGCCCGAAAATCTAAAATCTGCTTTTCAGAGCGAATTGAGGCAGTTGGCCGGCGTGGAAGATATGACGCGGGTGTCGCTGCTGCCCGGCAGCGGAATGACGATCAATAAATTATCTCCTCAGTCAGTCACCGGACCACAGGATGACGTAGCGATCGGGCAGTTGTACGTCGACAGTCATTTCCAGTCGGTCTTCGGAATCAAGCTAGCGGAGGGACGTTTCTTCCAAAGTGATAACACGGCCGATCAGAGCAATTTTGTGGTCAACCGAACGGCCGTGGAAAAATATGGCTGGAAGCTGGGCCAGACCATCGGCTACATGTCCTACCAATACAACGCCGACGGGAGCTATGCCGAAGTACCGGTCAATGGTCAGATCATCGGAGTCGTAGAAGACTTCAACCAGATGGATCTGAAAAGCAAAATCATGCCGATGATGCTTCTCGACAACGTCACCTGGGGTCCGTTGGCGCTCAAAATGCAGGGCGGCGACCTGGCTGCCACCGTACCTTTATTGAAGAAAGCCTGGCAGAAACAATTCCCCAACTACCCCTTTGAATATAGCTTTCTCGACGAAGCTTTTGACAAAACCTACCGTAAGGAAATCCAGACCTCGCGGGTATTTGGCTTATTTGCCGGCTTGTCCATTTTTATTTCCTGCCTCGGTTTACTGGGCCTCATCGCTTTCACCGCCGAGCAACGGACCAGGGAAATCGGCATCCGGAAAGTGATGGGCGCTTCGGTTTCCAGCATCGTGGGCTTACTGTCCCGTGACTTCCTGAAACTAGTATTGATTGCCCTCGTTGTGGCCGCGCCCATCGCCTGGTACGGGGTAGATACCTGGTTGCAGGATTTTGCCTACCGCATCGAAGTACCCGTATGGGCATTCTTGTTGGCGGGTGCCATGTCTTTGCTGGTGGCTTTCCTCACCATGAGTTACCAGGCCGTCAAGGCGGCCTCGGCAAACCCGGTGAAGAGTCTTAGGTCGGAATGAACCAAAAAGCCAACGGCCATTGGCTGATAGCTATTGGCTTAAAATTCACTATCGTATTCTATGCTCCGCAATTATTTAAAAATCACACTACGCAATCTCATCCGAAGTAAGACGTACTCCATCATCAACATCGGCGGACTGACGCTCGGAATCGTCGTGTGTTTTTTTGCGCTGCTGTACGTACGTTTTGAACTGAGTTACGATACCTTTAACGAGAAAGCAGACCGGATCTACCGGCTGGTGACCGATGTGGAAACCTCCAACGGGATCGAATACCAAAGTACCCCCGGCGCGCTGGCGCCCGCCCTGCAAGGTACCTTTCCGGAAGTGGAAGGTGCTACGCGGGTTTTTCTGGACTACCTGATTCTGCAAAAAGAGCAGGATGAGGCGCGGGAAGAAAAAATCGCCTATGCCGACTCTTCCCTGTTTTCCATTTTTACGCTACCCTTGATTAGCGGTAATCCCGCCACAATTCTGAATGCTCCCTACCAGGTAGTGCTGTCTGAAACGGCCGCACGTACCTACTTTGGCACGGCCGATCCCCTAGGAAAAGTACTGCTGGTGAACGGAAAAGATCCCGCCACGGTAACCGGCATTATGAAGGATATGCCACAAAATTCCCATTTCCGGGTGGAAGTACTGGTTTCGATGGCGACGCTGGGTAGTAGCTGGCAAACCAACTGGAAGCGTTATTTTTTCTATACCTACCTGCTGTTGCCCGAGCACTGCGACACCCAGGCGTTGAGTGCCCGCATGACCGATTTCGTCCGGCAGCATTACGACCAAAGTCAGTCGAAACAAACCCTATCGCTCGAGCCATTGACCGACGTTTACCTTCATGGTCAAGCCCGAGGATCGCGCACGGGAAGTTCGACGCATGGGAATATGGGAGAGATCTATATTTTTTCGCTGGTGGCGGCATTCGTGCTTTTCATTGCCAGCTTCAATTTCATCAATCTGACTACGGCCTTTGCCACCTGTCGCATGAAGGAAGTAGGTGTTCGCAAGGTACTGGGAGCCGAACGGCAGCAGCTGGTAGGGCAGTTTCTGATGGACGCCGGCCTGATCACACTCATTGCCTTTGTACTAGCCGTAGTATTCTGTGTGCTGTTACTACCTTCTTTCAATGATTTGGCGGGAAAAATAGTGACTACGGGGGTTTTCGCTACCGGGCGTTATCTGGCCTGGCTTTTCGGGATCGCCGTTACAATCGGTTTGGTTTCGGGCCTGTACCCGGCGCTTTTTCTGTCGGGCTTTCGTCCGCTTGTCGGCCTGCAGGGTACCTCTCCCCGACAAAACGGACCTACCCTCCGCCAGGTGTTGGTCGTGGCTCAGTTTACCGTTTCTGCCATCCTGATCATTTCGACTCTGGTAGTCTATTCTCAGCTCCACCATATGCGGAATTATGATTTGGGCTTTCAGAATGATCATAAAGTCGTGGTTGATTTCCAGTTCGATGGCGGGATCATAGCGCATAGCACCACCATTAAGCAACAGCTTTCCCGCCTGGCGAATGTCAGTGAAGTAAGTATGTCGTCGAGCATTCCGGGACGCGCCAACCATACCTATCCGACGCAGCTGGAAAATCAGAGCCGGGAAATGCAAACTTTGGAATCGGATGTCTATTTTGTGGATCATGATTTTCTCAGGCAATACCAGATCGAACTTGCCGCTGGCCGGGCTTTATCGCCGCAACTGGCTTCCGACTCAACCCAGGCGATATTGATTAACGAAACCGCCGCAAGGAGCCTGGGTTACGCAAATCCTGCCGACGCCCTGGGCAAACGTTTCGAACAACTGAATCGCCGGGGTACCATCGTGGGTGTAATCCGGGATTTTCATTTTCAATCCCTTCAGGATGAAATACGCCCCCTTACCCTGCGGATATCTCCTAGCTTTCTTACCTTTATGACCTTCACTATTTCTCCTGAAAACACGCAGGAGACCGTAGCGGATTTGCAGCGCGAATGGCAAAAACTAGTACCTGAAGTACCCTTCGTTTCCTTCTTTGCGGATCATGCCTACAACGAACAGTATGTCAGGGAAGAGCGGTTCGGCAAACTGTTCCTGTACCTGGCGGCGGTAGCGATCCTGATTTCCTGCATGGGGCTATTCGGCTTATCCGTGTTCAATACCGAAAGCCGTACGCGGGAAATCGGCGTCCGGAAAGTACTTGGCGCGTCGGTGGTCAGTATCGTCACCTTGCTTTCCAAAGATTTTCTGAAACTGGTAGTACTGGCCATTTTGGTAGCCAGCCCCATCGCCTGGTACGGAATGAGCCGGTGGCTACAGACCTTCGCCTACAAGATCAGTATCGAATGGTGGGTTTTCGCCCTGTCGGGGCTACTGGCCGTGGGAATTGCCCTGCTTACGGTGAGTTCACAAGCCATTAAAGCGGCTTTAATGAACCCGGTAAAATCGCTGCGGAGCGAATAACGTAGGTACCTGATTTTTTTGCTACATGCAACCTTTACCAGAAACAACCCATCCTTGGAAAAGCTGAACCGGATCGAAGATTAAGAAAAGTTAAAAAGCACCGCTTAACACTTTTTAACTAGTCCCTGATGAAGCTTTGATCTAGTTTTGACCTGTTAGCCGCCACCCCGATACAATACTTCCTTTTAGCCATGATCAGGAAATTTTTCCTCTCTCTCCTTTCTTTTGCCCTTTCCCTGCTCAGCGGTACTTCCGCGACCAGTCAGATCATTCCCAAAACGCTGGAAGCAAAACGTACCAGCCAACGCGTCGTCATTGACGGAAAGCTGAATGAGGCTGCCTGGCAGGACGCCGCCAAAGCGGACGACTACATCGAGTTCCGGCCCGTCATCGGCCGGAAAGAAGCCTACGAGAACCGCACCGAATCCTTCCTAATGTACAGCGACGACGGCCTGTACTTCGGGGGTACCTGCTACGAACGGAATGTGGATAGTATCGCCAGAGAACTGGTGGGCCGCGATGGCTTCGGTACCAACGATTATATCGGGCTGATTCTGGATACTTACCACGACAATCTCAACGGCTTCGAGTACTTCGTGACTCCTCTGAACGAACAGTGGGACGCCAAAATGACCTCGAATCAGAATAGCGACAACGGAGGGGAGGATTTTAGCTGGAATGCCGTGTGGCAGAGCGCCGTCGTGATGCACGACAAAGGCTGGACGTTCGAGATGTTTATTCCCTATTCAGCCATCCGGTTCAGTAAGGATAAAGTGCAGGATTGGGGCCTGAATATTACGCGCCGACGCCGCAAAACCGAGCAACAGTACACCTGGAGTGCCATCGACCCGAACGTCAATGGCTTTCTGACCCAGGAAGGTACCTGGCAAGGAATCACAGACATCAAGCCGCCGCTGCGGTTGCAGCTATCGCCTTATTTTTCGGTGTATGCCAATCATTTTCCGGTCAATCAGGCCGGACAAAAAAACTGGACGAATCAGGTTTCGGGCGGACTGGATCTGAAACTCGGCCTGAACCAGGCCTTTACGCTGGATGCGACCCTGATTCCCGATTTCGGCCAGGTACAGAGCGACAACCAGGTACTGAATCTGACGCCATTTGAGGTGAAGTTCAACGAAAACCGTACCTTCTTTACCGAAGGTACCGAGCTGTTTGGCAAAGGAAACTTGTTTTATTCCCGCCGCATCGGTGGAGCGCCGATTCACGCCGGCGGGGCATATGACGATCTGAAAGCGGGCGAAAAAGTAGTTAAAAATCCTACCGAATCGAAGCTCATCAATGCCTCCAAAATCTCGGGCCGCACCAAAGGTGGCCTGGGCGTAGGTTTGCTAAACGCCATTACGCGTCCACAGTACGCTGTGATTGAAAATTCGGAGACCGGCGAGAGTCGGCAGTACGAAACGGACCCTACCACCAACTACAATATTTTCGTGCTGGATCAGACCCTCAAAAACAATTCCAGCGTCAGCTTTATTAATACGTCGGTACTGCGTGGAGGTACCGACTATAACGCCAACGTGACGGCGGGGCTGTTCAGCATCAACAACAAGAAAAACAACTACAATCTATCGGGCCAGGCGGCCATCAGTCACCTCGACTACAAGGAAAGTGGAACTGAAAACCGCACGGGGTACAGCCACTCGCTGAGCGCGGGAAAAACCTCCGGCCGGTTTACTTTTAACCTTTCGCAGCAACTGACCGATACTAAGTTCACCAGCAACGATCTGGGGTACTTTACCAATAACAACTTCCTGGATCACAGCCTGTACGTAGGGTATCGCTACACCGAACCCAAGGGCTGGTACAACCGCTTGTTTTACAATTTTAACGCCTCGCTCAGCCGGTTATATGCACCCATCGGGAATCTGGAAAGCAAATTTCAGCAGGCCAATATGCAGGTCAATATTAACGCTCAGACGAAGAAATTACACTGGTTGGGATTGTACCTTAATTACCGCCCCGCTCAGAACGATTTCTATGAGCCGCGTCAACTGGGACAAGTATTCCGGCGCAACCAGAGCGTGGCGTTCGGCGGATGGATCGAGACCAACTCCGCTAAGAAGTACTCCCTAAGTATGGAAGCCTACGAGCGCGTTTTTCTGGATTTTTATGATCTCAACGGGTTGGATTTGTTCGTAAGCCAGCAGTACCGTTTTAGCAGCAAGTTTTCCGTGCGGCATACCGTCAACCTGCAGCCGCGCCCCCGGGGACTGGGCTACACGTCGATGGATGAAGCGGGCAATCCGGTGTTTGCGCTGCGCAATGTAAAAACCGTGGATAACACGCTGTTTCTGAAATATAGCTTCACCAATCGCATGGGCCTCACCTTCCGCGCCCGGCACTACGCCAGTGTGGTACACAACAAGCAGTACTTCTCGCTGAATGATAACGGCAGTCTGCGCTCCAAGCCCGGCTTTGAAGGTACCAACCGCAACGTGAACTACTTCAACGTCGACATGGTGTACACCTGGCAGTTTGCGCCTGGTAGCTTCCTGAATGTGGTCTGGAAAAACGCCACCTACCACAATTCCGACCTGATCGACGTACACTACTTTCAGAACCTGCACAACACCCTACAGGCCGATCAGAACAACAATGTTTCTCTCAAAGTGATCTATTTTCTGGACTACCTGCGGGTTAAGAGCTGGATGCAAACTACCCGGAAAGGAGAAGCATAATCCAGATTTTTCAGGGTAAACACGCATACCGGTCGTCTTTTGTAGTTGAGTATGGGAGTGATATCATACCTGGCAAGCGTATGTACACTTCCCTCTCATGCCACACTCCACCCAGGGTTTCTCCTACACATAGTAGAACCGCCACTATTTCTCACAAAAAGTTATTTTGCTTTAAATGGTACCATATCAAGACTAAATTAGACTTGTCTGTGGCGGTTTTGTAGAAATATGCGTAGCTTTATTGCACAAGGTAACTCTTTCGGCGTAATCAGAGACCTTTGAAAACCAGTACCTGCATCAATTCGTTGAGCGTTGAGAAAAAACTACATCCGACCCGATGAGAACGAGCGTTTCGTGATCCTGTGGCAACGTTCGGTTGCGGGGGATAAGGAGGCTTTTTGCCAGCTGGTGGAAGCCCACTACAAGGTACTTTTCAACTATGGGGCTACCTTTACTTCGGACCGCGAGCTTATCAAAGATACCCTGCAGGATCTCTTCATCCATCTTTGGGAAAAGCGGGAAACCCTCCGTATTCAGTACCTGACCGTATACCTGCTACGGTCGATCCGCAACAATCTGTTCCAATCCTTTCGGGGAAATCCATTTGGACCCGTGGCCATCGATCAGGAAATACACGACCGGGCCGACGAGTTTACGATTGAAAACGCACTGATTTTCCAGGAAGCCGTCTCTGAGAAAAACCAGAAGATCAGTAAGGCCATTGCCACCCTACCCCGACGGCAAAAAGAGGTCATTTTTTTAAAATTCTACCAGGGCCTCGACAACGAACAGATTGCCGATCTGATGCAGGTAAACCGGCAATCGGTCGCGAACCTGCTTCACAAAGCCATTCTGCACCTGCGCGTTACTTTCGATCAGGTCTTTCTTCTGCTGACCGCGATGTTCTGCGACTTGGTCTGATAGTAATCTTATGATTTTCAGATACTTACTAGCATCCATATCTTTTTTTGATAAAAACTTTTCCAATAAGGAGTATTGGAAAGCGGCTTCTACATCTTTCCCTATGAAAACGTAGTCCAATTTTTTCTATGCTCGATTATAGAAATTTCAGTCCCGAAGAGTTTGCCACCGATCCCTCATTCCGGAACTGGCAGCTGAAAGGCCGGGAGGAAGATACCCGGTTCTGGACAGAATGGATGGCCCAAAACCCGGATAAGAAAAAGGATATCAATAGTGCCGTGAAACTCCTGGAAGCCGTACTCGAGTCGTTCGACCAGATTACCGAAACGGAAATCAGCCACGAAATGCATCGAATGGCCGAACGGCTCGACGAACTACCCACTACCCGGTCGCGCGTAAAAAGCCATCGGCTGGGAAGTACCGCCCGATGGCTGTCAGCTGCCGGGGTACTGCTGGGGTTGGTGAGCCTGGGGTGGTGGCTATCGCGAAATATTCAGCCCGTTTCGGCTCCACTTACGTATGAAGTCCTGATCGACCATTCTCCTGTAGCCCTGACTGAGATTGTCAATGATGCACCATCGGTCCAGCGCCTGACCTTACCCGATGGGAGTACCGTTGTCTTACAGCCGGGCGCAAAGCTCAGCTACGAACCCGAATTCAGTGGTGCGCAGCGGGAAGTGTACCTGTCGGGAGAAGCGTTTTTTGATGTAGCTAAAAATCCCGAAAGACCTTTCCTGGTGTTTGCTGAACAGTTGGTAACGAAGGTACTGGGAACGAGTTTTACCGTAAAAGCCAATCCGGGAGAGGATCAGATTCAGGTACTGGTAAAAACGGGACGCGTAGCGGTGTACACTAATCTGGACGGAAAGACGACCGCAGTACCTACCCCGACCAATGAGCTGGTATTAACCCCAAACCAGCAAATGGTTTTCAGAGTCCGGGACAACCACTTTGCGCGCAGCCTGGTGGAAACTCCCGAGCTGCTCACCGCAGCCGAGAAACAGCCGAACTTTATCTTCAAAGGTACCCCCATCAAGGAAGTATTCGAAACACTCGAAAAAGCCTACGGCATCGAACTGGTTTTTGACGAAGACGTCATGCGGAATTGCTACCTGACCGGGTCATTCACCGACGAAACCCTCTTTGAAAAACTAGACTTAATCACCCGAACGCTCAATGCCTCCTACGAGCAGGTCAATGGGCAGATCCTGATCAAAAGCCGAGGGTGCTAACGTTGCCTAACCACTTTCCCTCACTATAAACATTTGCCTATGAATGACCCTCCGATTGACAGAAATGAAGCCTCTATAAAAAAGGAAGCCAGCCATGCGCCAACATCGCTGACTTCCGAGAACACTCCCAAAAGCGAATTCTGACGACGCAACTCCGCCTGAGCGGATTCAGGAGTTTTTTGCCAAATTTTTCACCTGACAAACCGTAAAATTATGTCAAAACGCCTACACAATCACCAAGCTTTACAGAAAATCATGCGCATCAGTCTGTATCAAGCGATCCTGGCCCTGTGCTTCGTGAGCCTCACCCAGGCGCATGAGGTCACGGCCCAACAAGTGCTCGAACAACGCGTTACGCTCCAGCTTAACAACCTGGGAATTGTTCAGATCCTGGACAAGATCGAAAAGGTAACGGACGTGCGATTCATGTACAATCCCCAGATATTACCCTCCGGTCAGCGCTTTACCCTGAAATTCGAGGATGAATCCCTCTACAACATACTCAATACCGTACTTACGCCCATGCAGGTATCGTACGAAGTAGTGAACCGGAGGATTCTGTTGAAACGTAAAAACGCCCAATCCAACAGTACCCCTACCCTTCCCATTGAGGCTATTGCCCCGAAACGCATGGTACAGGGCACGGTAGTCGACGAAAAAAATGCCCCTCTGCCGGGTGTGAGCGTGGTGGTCAAAAACACGCAGCGTGGAACCAGTACCGATGCCAATGGGGCCTTTGAAGTAGACGTACCCAACGATCAGGCCGTACTCGTGTTCAGTTTTGTGGGGTACGCCAGACAGGAGATTACCGTAGGTAGCCAAATTACGGTTTCCATCCAGATGGCACCCGACGAAAATGCGCTCAACGAGGTGGTGGTAGTAGGGTATGGTACCGTAGAAAAAAGCGACCTGACCGGAGCCGTGGGATCTATTCAGACGCGCGACATCGTACGGGCTAATCCGGTGATGGCCTCCAAAGCTTTGCAGGGACAGGTAGCCGGCCTGACCGTCACCAAGCAGAACAACCGGCCCGGTGTAGGGTACAGCATTACCATTCGGGGCGAAAACACCATCAACAACTCCACCGAGCCGCTCGTGGTGATCGACGGGCTAATGGGCGGCAATATCAATAACCTGAATCCCAACGATATCCAGTCGATGGATATCCTGAAAGATGCCTCTTCGACGGCCATCTATGGGTCGCGGGGAGCCAATGGGGTCATTATCATTACCACTAAAAAAGGACTTTCGGGTAAGCCGAGGATCAGCTACGACAGCTACGTGGGCGTGAAAATTCCCTCGCATATTCCCAAGCTGATGACCAGCGAGCAGTTTTACAAGGTGACCTACACGGATCGTCTGCTCGAAGGCCTGACCGGAGCTACCTTTACCGCCGCCGAACTGGCTAATATTGAAGCCGGCAAAACCGCCGATTGGGCCGACCTGATTACCGATCCCGGTGTGCAGACGAGTCAGAACATCAGCGTGACGGGCGGTACCGAAAAAACTACCTACCGATTTTCGGGTGGTTTTCTGAACGAAGACGGCAACGTAAAGTACACCGGCTACAAGCGGTACAATCTCAACGCCGGGCTGGATAGCAAGCTGGGCGAACACTTTAAGGTAGGTTTTACGGCGTATTTGACCTACTCGAATCAGAATCTGGGCTCGCGCGAGTCGCTGCGGAATGCTTACCGGGCCCGCCCCACCGGAACGGTATATTTCGATGACCTGGCCAATCCTTCCGAGAACTCCGACTTTGATATCGATGGTTATGCTTTCTGGATGGGCATCAACGACAAGCAGGTACCTAACCCATTGTCGGACATTAAGCCGGAGTACTCCAAGCTGCAAACCACGGCCTCGACCATCATGAGCAACACCTACGTGGAGTACATGCCGATCAAAGGCCTCAGTATCCGCTCGTCTTTATCGGCCATTTACAACACCGAACGGGTGGGTGATTTCCGGGGTACCTGGACCAAGTCTCAGATTGGCAAAAAACCCCGGGCACAGTACGATAACAGCACTCTGGGCAGCTACACGCTGGATAATATCCTGAACTACGAGGTAGGTACCGGCGCCCACAAGGTACATTTTACCGGATTGCAGAGCGCGTTCTATCAGCGCAATGAAGCGTATCAGGTTGCGGTAATCGATCTGCCCTACGATTCGGACTGGTACGCGCTGAACACCGGGACGATTAATGGCGTTTCGAGTTCGCTGGTGGAGCGTTCGATCCTGTCGTTCATGGGCCGGTTGAACTACTCCTTCAAAGACAGGTACCTGCTCACGCTGACGGGCCGCTCCGACGGTGCTTCGCAGCTATCCGAAGGCAACAAGTGGGCGTTTTTCCCATCGGTGGCTTTTGCCTGGCGACTGATCGAGGAGCCCTTTATCAATGATCTGAATTTGTTTTCGAACCTCAAACTGCGCGTAAGCTACGGGCAGGTAGGTAACGCAGGTGTCAATCCGTACAGTACACAAGCGGGGCTGCTCAACACCGGCTACGACTTCGACGGCACAGCGGCCTACGGGTTTGCTCCGGCCAACCTGGCCAACAAGGATTTACGCTGGGAGCGGAGTAAGGAGCTGAATTTCGGTCTGGACTTCGGATTTTTTAATAACCGACTTTCCAGTTCCATTGAAGTTTACAACCGGAAAACGGTCGACCTGATTCTGAACCAGAAACTACCCACGGCCTCCGGCTTTTCCCAGGTTACGTCCAACGTAGGTCAAATTGAAAACAAGGGTATCGAGCTTTCGCTGAATACCGTCAATGTTTCTACCAACGCATTCAGCTGGAATACTTCCCTGACTTTTACCCGCAACCGGAACAAAATTCTGGAACTTTACGGCGACGGGCAGACGGTGGACAAGGGCAATAAACTATTCGTAGGGTACCCGGTGAAGTCCAACTTCGACTATGAGTTCGACGGTATCTGGCAGACTTCCGAGAAAGACCTGGCCACCAAGTACAAGCAGGTACCCGGCTCGGTGAAGGTAGTTGATCAGAACAACGACGGAGTCATTTCGTCGACCGATGCCATCGACGACCGGGTAGTTTTGGGATCGCAACTACCCAATTTTCTGGTCGGGTTGACCAATCGGTTGAAGTACAAGAACTTCGACCTTTCGTTTTTGCTCTACTACCGCAACGGCACGCAGTACTATAACGGTACGTTGTCGGGTACCTTCGGAGAGATCGGTGGTACCCGCTACAACAAACTGGCCGAGCTGGATTACTGGCGCAGCGACAACCCTTCCAACACCTACTTTGGGGTAGTGGCTTCCAATCCCTACCGCAATGCCATCAACTATCAGGATGCCAGCTTTCTGCGTCTGTCGGATGTGACCATGGGCTATACTTTGCCCCGGGGTTAATGGATAAATGGAAATTATCGGCGGCCCGGGTTTACGCCCAGGTCATAAATCCCGTTATCCTGACCAAGTACACAGGCTTCGATCCCGAGTTCAACTCCAATATCTATCAGGACGATGTACCCTCTATGACGGTTACGCTCGGAGTCAACATTAGTTTCTAAAATATTAAACTGATCCCTATGAAAAAGATAGTATTCAAGCCCCATAGTTTCTGGATAGCCGCTCTTCTCGTTTTCGTTCAAACCAGCTGTAAAGATGATTTTCTGGTCGAAAAACCGGTTTCAACCCTGACTACCGATTCTTACTACAAAACCGAAGCGGGTTTTGAAGATCTCGTGAAGTCGTGCTACCCGCTGCTGCGCAACATCCATCAGAACAGGGTGCTGGTGCTGAATGGTACCGATATATTTGCTTCCCAAACCGGCTGGAATCCCGCGGCCAACGGTACCATCACCCAGCCCGGTGTATACGATGTATACGATGCCCGGTTCAACGCCGGCCTGGGTGAATTACAAAGCCTGTGGCAACAACTGTACGCCGAAATAGCCCGGACCAACACGGTCATTTCCCGTGCTCCGGGGATTACGACCATGGCGGCGGCGCTTAAAGATGCCCGGGTGTCGGAAGCCAAATTCCTGCGGGCGTTGAGCATGTTCTATGCCGTGCAGCATTGGGGCGATATCCCCATGCCTTTGGAGGAAGTCACCAGCCCCGGCAAGGATTTTCCCAGGGTACCTTCGGCCACGGTATATAAGCAGATCATTACCGACCTGACGGAATGCGAAACCAAACTTCCGGTAACGGCCACCAACTACGGTCGGGTTACGAAGGGTGCCGCTCAGTTTCTGCTGGCCCGCGTGTACCTTACCCGCGGCTGGAACTTTAATAATGCCCTGGGCGGCTCAAACGCTGATTTTGACATGGCGCTGCAATACGCTGACAAAATCATCGATGCCTATCCGTTGGCCGCCAACTACAACGATTTGTTTCCCAAGCGGTCTGAAAATCCTCTGAAACAGTACACGGGCGCGCAGAATGATAAAAATGCGGAAATCGTATTTTCGGTGCAGTACAATTCAGACGTACTTACCAACAAAACGGATCCCGCCTTTACGCAGGATGCCGCGGGAGGGAATGACCTGCACTCCAAATTCGGAGCGAGCGGCGAAGGCTTGCCCGGTACCAAGGGCCGGACGCCCGACTATAACCGCTGCCTGAGCGTGCATAACCCCACGGCGGCTATTTACCGGATGTTCGATCCTGCTATCGACCTGCGCTACGATCATAATTTTGTGGAGGTAGGGTACGCTTTGCAGGCGGTCAACAATTTCAAACCGCTCCCGATCACCAACCCGAGCCTGACGATCAACATTGCGCAGGGCGATACCGTGCTGTACTGCCGTCCGTGGAATAGTCCGGCAACTACCCTGGCGCAGCGCGGGGTGGATTTGGGCGGAACCAAAAAGTACGCTGTGGTCAATACCAATGAATTTGGCGGAGGGTACCCCATCATCAACTCCGGCTTTCAAGTTTCCCAGCCCATGATGTGGAAATTCTGGCAGCCCGGCATTCCTTACGGCGATGCCTTTGGTACTTTCAATGAAATCGTCTTCCGCTCGGCCGAAGCCTACCTGATTGCCGCCGAGGCCATCGTGAAAGGTGCCAAAGGCGGCAAGCTAGGTAGCGCCGATGTGTATTACAACCGCGTGCTCGACCGCGCGCTGGGTGCCAAGAAAGGCGCCGACCCGCTGCGGGCCGCGGCACCCGAAGATCAGACTTCTTTGGCCACGACTTCGTACCGCGCTACGCCGGGTAATGTTACCATTGATATGATTCTGGACGAAAAAGCCCGTGAATTCATGGGAGAATACAGCCGTTGGTTTGATTTGAAAAGAACCGGCAAACTGGTGGAGCGGGTCAAGAAATATAATCCCTGGAAAACCGGTCAGTCGATTTCGGATATACATTACTTACGCCCCATTCCCCAGAGCGAAATTGATTTGTCTTTTCCTAAAATGAGCCAAAATCCGGGCTATTAACCCACGTCAACCAAAAGGTCTGCTTTTTTTCAAAGGGCAGACCTTTTTTTATCTTGGCGTTTTATAACCTGACTTTTTACCAATGCTTTACAAAAAAGCCTACGTACTTGCGCTCGCCGGACTGCTGGTAGCTTCCTCTTCTTTTCGTGAAAAACCCGTCCCCGCCAAAACTGATCCCGTCGATCTGGTGGAACCATTGGTAGATTCGGCCAATTCGCGCTGGTTCTTTTTCAGCTCAGCCACCCGGCCGTTTGGCATGGTCAACCTCAGCCCCGACATGGCCCTGAACGGTGCCTGGAACTCGGGCTACCGCTACAACCAAGATTCCATCAAATGTTTCAGCCACGTGCACGCCTGGCAGATGTCGGGCATTCCGGTGCTGCCTACTACGGGTACCTTCAGGGGGCACCTCGGCCCGGATGCCTACGGCTCGCGCTATTCGCACAAAACCGAACTCGCGAAAGCCGGGTACCACAAGGTAGTTCTGGACGACTATCAAATTACCGCCGAACTGACGGCCACCACCCGCGTGGGTTTTCATAAGTACACCTACCCGCAGGCGGATCAAAGCCATATTCTGTTTGACTTTGCAACGATACTGGGCAACTCGGAGCAGCAGAAAGGCACTATTCACAAAGTAAGTACCACCGAGCTGGAAGGCTATACCGTGATGGCTCCTACCTCCCGCCGTCCCAAACCTTTCACGGTATACTTTGTGGCAGTTTTTGATAAACCCTTTGAAAAATTCGGCGGCTGGAAGGAGGGTAAGCTCGTTACAGTTGAAGATAAAATCGAAGGCGAGAAAACCGGAGCTTACGTCAGCTTTCCGACCAAAAAAGGCGAAGTCCGCCAAATGAAGGTGGCTATTTCGTACGTAAGCACCGAGCAGGCCCGCCTCAACCTGACCACCGAGCTACCTCACTGGAACTTTGACAGAGTCCGCACCGAAGCCCGCGCCGACTGGAATAATTGGCTGGGACGCATGGAAATCGAAGGAGGTACTTTAACCGAGCAAAGGCGTTTCTATACCGATCTCTGGCATGCCCTCCAAGGAAGGCGCATCGTGAGCGATGTCAACGGTAAGTACCTCGACATGACCGGCCCGGAGCGACGCATCGGGCAGATTCCGCTCGGCCCCGACGGCAAACCTAAATTCAACCACCACAATTCCGATTCCTTCTGGGGGGCCCAATGGTCGCTCAATATCCTGTGGCATTTGGTGTACCCCGAAGTATCCGAGTCTTTCGTCAACTCCATGCTGCTGATGTACGACGACGGCGGACTGATTCCGCGTGGCCCTTCCGGGGGTAACTATACGTACGTCATGACGGGTGCTTCCTCCACGCCCTTTATTGTGAGTGCCTGGCTGAAAGGCATTCGCGGCTTCGACATCGACAAAGCCTACGAGGGCATGCGCAAAAATCATTTTCCGGGTGGCATGATGAGCAAAGCCGGTTACGAACACAACACCTTCAAGGGCGGAGGTATCGAAGCCTACATGGAGCGGGGCTACGTACCCCATCCGCTGTACAAGCGTCGGTATGGTGGCCATCAGGACGGCTCGGCCCAAACGCTGGAATATGCCTACCAGGATTTCGCGCTCGGACAACTGGCCCACCAACTCGGTAAAAAGGACGATTACGCACTCTTCACAAAAAGGGCCGAAAACTATAAAAATATCTGGCATCCCGAACTGGGCTGGATGTGGGTGCGCGACACGACCGGAAAGTGGACCGAGCCGGTGGACATTCTGCGCTACGATCACGGCTGGGAGGAAGGTAACGCCGCGCAGTACACCTGGTTTGTACCGCATGATGTCAAAGGTTTGGCAAATCTGATGGGAGGGCGCGAGGCGCTTGTTGCCAAACTAAACGATTCCTTTGAAAAAGCGGAAAAGCATGATTTTGTTTCCGGCAAATCGCACGACCAGGAAACCCTGGAAGAACTGCGGCGTGTGTACATCAATTACGGCAATCAGCCCTGCATGGAAACACCCTGGTTGTTCAACTACGTGGGCGCTCCCTGGCTTACTCAGCACTGGACCCGGCAAATTATCGACAAAGTATACAGCGGTATTTCGCCCCAGGAAGGATACAGCGGCGACGAAGATCAGGGCCTGATGGGATCGTTGGCGGTGTTGCTGAAAACGGGCCTTTTCTCGACCAACGGGGGTACCTCCGGGAAGCCGTTCTACGAAATATCGAGTCCGTTATTTTCTAAAATCACCATTCATCTCAACGCCCGCTACTATCCGGGCAAAACCTTTACCATCCAAACGCAGGGCACAGGAAGGTACATTCAATCGGCTAAGCTAAATGGCAGCGCCCTCGACCGCCCCTGGATGTGGCACGAAACAGTAGCCCAAGGGGGAACGCTGACTTTACAAATGGGTACCACTCCCAACAAGAGCTGGGGTACCCGTCCGCAGGATGCACCTCCTTCAATATCTGAATAAAATCCTATGAAACGAAGAGAATTTGTCCAATACAGTGTGGCTGGCCTTTGTGCCGTCCCTAGGTTATCCTCCATGGCTTTCCGCTCACCAGTGCAAGCCGGCAAGAAACCCGACTGGCTACTGACGCTTATACAAACCAATGATTCCCAACTGGAAAGGCTCCGCGAATACCGGGTACCTGACCCCCAAAGTCCGGCTTACGGTGGCTATGTGGACGGGGCCGAAATCCCCAATCCGCATTCGACGGTAGGCTTCATCCGCACGGCAGGCTGCGCGCTGGCCACGCCCGAAAGCAAGTTCTACCGCTCGGAAGCCATTGCCAAAGAAATGGAGGAAGCCCTGAGGTACCTGCTGAAAATCCAGCATTCCGATGGTACCATCGACCTGCTTTCCACTAATTTTCACTCCACACCCGATACAGGCTTTGTGGTCAAATGGCTGGTGCCGGTGTACACCATTATCCGCCGGGAAGACGCCACCCGATACGCCGCTCAGCTGGAACTCCTGAAAAGCTTTCTGCAAAAGGCGGGCGAAACGCTGATCGTCGGTGGAATCCATACGCCCAACCACCGTTGGGTGGTATCGGCCGCACTGACCAAGCTGAACGAGGTATGGCCCGACCCGCGCTACATGGCCCGGATCAATGAATGGCTGGGCGAACACATCGACATGGATGCTGACGGACAGTACGACGAAAAAAGTACCCTCATCTATTCACCGCTGACTAACCGGGTGCTCATCACCATTGCCAAAGGCATGAACAAGTCCGAACTGTTGGAGTACGTCCGGCGCAATCTGACCATGACGGCCTACTACGTCCACCCCAACGGCGAGGTAGCCACCGATGCCTCGGGACGACAGGACAAAGCCGCCGTAGGTACCCTGGAAGGCTACTACTACCCCTACCGTTTTATGGCTCTGCATGACAGGAATGGCGCTTTTTCGGCCCAATGCAAAAGCATAGAGGCCACGGTTCTGGAAAAGGCGTACTCGCAGTTGTCATACTTTCTGGAGGATCCTTCGCTGTGGCAGGAGTTGCCCTCCCCTACCTCCCTACCCGTGCAGTACGCCAAAGCCTTTCCGGCCTCGGGCCTGGTGCGCATCCGGCGGGGCAATTGGGACGCGACCGTCATCTCCCAAAATCCGACTTTCCTGACATTTCATAAAGGCCGCGCGGTGTTGCAGGGCATTCGGTTTTCGGCTTCGTTTTTTGGAAAAGGACAGTTTCAGGGTACCGAGATCCGGCAGGAAGGGAAAGACTACGTCATGGAGCAAAAACTCGACGGCCCCTACTACCAACCCTATCCGAAAGATTCCATCTCACCGGATGGCGACTGGAACAAAATGCCCCGAAGCAACCGGAAACAGAGCGAAGTACAGCACCTGACCTCGACCGTGCGGATTCGGGAAATAAGCGACGGAGTGGAATGCGACATCGAAATCACGGGTACGGATGGCGTTCCGGTTTCGGTAGAGCTTATTTTCCGGGAAGGCGGCTCGTTCAAAAATGTAATACCCGTCACCTCCGAAAAAGACACTTACCTACTCAAAACAGCCGAGGTAGGTACCTATACTTTACAGAACAACACACTGACGTTCGGACCGGGACTGGCTCAGCACAAGGGTATCCAACTACGTGGTGCGCTGCCCCGCATGAGTAGTCCTACGGTATACCTGACAGGTTTTACCCCCTTCCGGCATACGCTTCGGCTTTCCTGATCTATACTATATACACACGATCATATATTCTGCGGCTTTCCTGCTATACACACACGATGAAAAACCGGTATTCAGACACCTTAACGTACTTGCTCATGCTGCCGGTGCTACTTATTGGTAGAAGAGGAAACGGACAGTCTGTGAATGCCTATCCGAAGGGTACTTTGGTGTATGAAAACACCTTTTCATCCCCCGAATCGGTGAAAGGCTGGGTGATGGAAGGGCCAGGAACGGTACAGGTACAGGACGGATGGATGGAATTGTATTCTGAAAACAAAGAGTACCATCACGTCTACTGGTGTCCCGAAGACTTCCCGGCCAATTTCGTAGCCGAGTGGGATGCCCAGAACCTGGATAAGGACGGTGGGTTAATCATCCTATTTTTCTCCACCCAAGGGATACACGGCGAGGGCATTTTTGATCCTTCGCTTCCCAAACGCGACGGCACCTTTGCGCACTACACCAAATCGGCCCTCGACTGCTACCATATCTCCTACTACACCGATAATCCCGAAAACACCGAGCGAGAACTGGCGCATCTGCGTAAGAACAAAGGTTTCAACCTGGTGTACCAGGGCCCCGAAGGCATTCCCAAAGATTCCGAAGCCATTCACCACCTGACTTTGACCAAAGACGAGGGCCACATCCAACTCTTCATCGACGACCGTAAAGTCATAGACTGGACCGACGATGGAAAAACGTACGGTAAAGTCCTGGGCAAAGGCAAAATGGGCTTTCGCCAGATGAAATGGTCCCACTTCCGATACCGGAATTTTAAAGTGTGGGAGTTGGGGAAGGAGTGAGGTTAGAATAGAATTACACTCAAAGTAACTGCATACCTAACGGGAGGGAGATGCAAAAATATTTCAGCATTCTCATAAGCCGACCTGAAATAAATGACCAGTGTGCGGCTGGTTAGCGCAGGGGCATTTATTTCCAGAGGCGTTGAGAGTGCGGGGCCGCCCGGCCGTGAGGGCAAACGTTTACCCTGCTTACCAAGTGGAAGTAAGTCAAAATAACTATGGATAAATCAGTTAAATGGATGGTGGTATTGGCCTTTCTGGGAGCACCCCCTCTCCTCGCCCAACACCTCCCCGCGCCCTTCCACCGCCACCAAACCTACCCCATCCCTTCCGGTGGAATAGCCGTTGACTTTAACCCTACTGCCCTGCGCTGGCCGTTTGAAAAGGGCAAAAATGTCCAGTATGACGTACGCCTGTCGCAGGATTCGACTTTCCGAAAAGAACCCGTGTACCGGCAGGAAAAAACCGAGTGGGCGATGTACAACCCTCACCAGAAATTAGGTACCGGTACCTGGTACTGGCAATATCGCAAAACGGGGGGTACCTGGTCGAAACGAATCCATTTCAACGTAACGAGTCAGGCACTACCGCTGGTTTCGCCGCCGCCTACTGCCTTGCTGGCCGCAGTGCCGAAAGACCATCCCCGTCTGCTAGCGCACGGTGCGGAAATCACCCAGCTACGGAATCGCCCAAAGAATGAGGATATCGAGGCTATCCTGGCCGAAGCGGAAGAAGCCTTGAAGCAGCCCCTTCCCAGAGAAGACGAAGGCATAGCCGGGAATCTGATAGGTGATGAGCAGAAAAACAAACAACTCATCAAACTGGCCAGTCTGTATTTGGGGAACCGCGTGTATTACAACGTTTCCAGTCTTTGCCAGGCGTATATCCTGACCCGTGATGAGCGTTTCGCCGAAAAAGCCCTGGCCATTGGGCGCACGATTGCGCCCTGGGACCCCGACAAGGTGACGCGACTGAGCGACTTTGGCGACGCCCGGTTTATGCTGTCGCTGGCGCTAATTTACGATACTTTGTATGATCGGCTGACACCCGAAGAAAAAGCAAGTTTCCGGAAGGGAGTACGTCTTCGCGCCGAAGATTTTTATCAAGACTGGAAAAATAACATCGAAGTACGGGTACTGAGCGCGCACGTCTGGCAGCACATTCTGCACTATTTTTTCCAGACCGCATTGATCATGCACGGCGACGAGCCCGCTGCCGCTACCTGGCTCAGCTACGCCTATGAGCTATTCCTGGCGCGCTCGCCCATTCTCGGGGGCTGGACGGGGGCTGGGTCAACGGCGCGTCCTACTTCCGCATGAATATGGAAACGCTGCTCGACATTCCAATTTTCATTAAAAAATACACGGGCTTCGATTTTATCAACGCCCATCCCTGGTACCAGAAACAGATTGACTGGATGGTGTACGGGATGCCACCCGGCTCGGCCGCCGATGGCTTTGGCGACAACAACGAAACCATCCACAGTCCGGGCATCGAGTACGTAGCTTTTGCAACGGAAATAGCCAAGCTCACGCAGTACCCGATGGCGGCCTGGTACGCAACCCGATGCCGGGAATACGAATCGGTAGACTTATCCCAAAAAAACATCCTGCGGTGGTTCCGACTCACCAAAACGGCCGGTTTACCCCTACCGGAATTCGAACCAAAGCCATTGCCGATGGCGCAGCTATTCAGCGAAACCGGGGTGGTAGCCCTGCACACGAATCCCATGCAGACCGAGAAAGATCTGATGGTTTCCATGCGGTCGAGTCCGTTTGGATCGTACGGCCACATGATTGCCGACCAGAACACCTTCAATATTCTGTACGGCGGGGAGAAAACCTTCTACCGGACAGGCTACAAAATCGACATGAACGACCCGCACCGGCTAGGCTGGAACAAACATACCAAAGGCAATAATGGTATCCTGATCGATGACGAAGGACAACCGTTCAGCACCGAAGCTTTCGGAATGCTGACGCGCTTCGTGCAGGGCAAGCGGCTGGCCTACGCTAAAGGCGACGCCACTAATGCCTACCAAAGCGACGAAACCCAAGAAAACTATGGCCTCAAAAAATTTGATCGGCACCTGTTGCTCCTGAAGCCGGGCATCGTGGTCGTGTACGACGAGCTAGAAGCCGAAAAACCGGTCAACTGGTCGTGGCTGATCCACAGCATGAAACCTACCCAATTGGACACCATTCAGAACCGGTTCAGCTCACATTTCGAAAAGTCCGAAGGTACCGGTAGGTTGTGGAGCAGCCAGCCGGTAACCTGGGCGGTGGCCGATACGTTCGAAATTCCAGCCGTCAATGTCATCGGTAAAGTAGATGAAGAAGGTGAGGAAATCGCTTACGAAAACACTCAATGGCATCTCAAAGCGACCAGTAAAAAGTCTAACCATATCAAATTCCTCTCCATAGTAGAAGTAGGTGAGGGTACCTTACCAACAATAATCCATTCCACCGGCCCGGATGGGTGGGTGACGGTGCAGGTAGGTGACTGGCAAATCAAAGCGCAATTAGGATCAGCAGCACCGGCTGAACTGGGCGTCACCGAAGCCCGTGAAAGTACAGCCTTCACAATTAGCGGGTCCTCCATCGACCTGAAAGGAAAAACCTACCAAGGTACCCTGCCGTCGAGTACCAAACTGGCAGAATGGCACGAGGGAAAACCCCGCTTCGTAGAAACGGCCGATGAATGGCCGGCTTCGGTACAGCAGGTACTTTTACAAAACAAATAAGGTCTATGAATCCTAAAAGCACACGCCTTTTACTCCTCCTGGCCCTGGGTTTAGTAGTAGGAAGTAGCCATCGCCCGGCCCATTTGCCCCAGGCTACGCCGCCTAACATCATTTTCATCCTCACCGACGACCAGGGCTGGACTTCGCTGTCGTCGCCCATGGACACGGGGGTACCTGAGTCCGCCAGCGACTACTACGAAACCCCCAACATCGACCGACTGGCCCGAGCCGGCATGCGGTTTACGCGAGGGTACGCTCCGGCCGCCATTTGCTCGCCGACCCGCCGCAGCATTCAGTTTGGACAAACGCCCATCCGGCAGGGGGATGAAGAGTTCCCCGCGCGTTACCGGCCCGGCGGCCAAGCGCCGCGTTCCATTCCGCAGGTACTCAAAGCCATTGATCCCCGGTACCGGGCGGCTCACCTGGGCAAGTGGGACTTCCGGGCCGAACTAGTACCCGAACAAGTAGGCTATGATCTGAGCGACGGCGACACCCGTAATGGCAACGGAAATCTGGTACAGGTGAAAGGCGACAAGTGGGATGAACACTACCTCACCGAAGACCCTAAGAAAATCAATACGCTGACGGAGCGCGCCATTGCATTCATGCAAAAACAGACCTCCGCCCAGGTACCTTTCTACCTGCAGCTTTCGCACTATGCCACCCACGTGAATATGGAAACCAAACAGGCTACTCTCGATCATTTCTCTAAAAAAAAGGCAGGGAAGCGGCATTCCAATCCGGCCTGGGCGGGGATGCTGTTTGACCTAGATACGGGCATTGGTGAGATTCTGGACGAGGTAGAGAAGCTGGGCATTGCAGACCATACTTACATTTTTCTGATGGCCGACAACGGCGCCGTCGAGTTTTTGCCCCCCGTCAAAAACCGGCTCGATCACCCCTCGAAATTCAAAGAACCCATGCGCAACTATCCGCTGCGGGGTGGCAAGTGGGTACTGTACGAAGGGGGAATCCGGGTACCTTTCATGGTCATGGGACCCGGCATCAAGGCCGGAAGTCAGTGTGAGGTACCCGTCATTGGCTGGGATTTGCTCCCCACTTTCGCCGAACTCGCCGGAGGTACCCCCATGCCGGAAAAAGGTCGTGATGGCGGTAGTTTTGTGGCTTTACTCAAAAATGCGGGCCAGGGTCCCGTCAACCGCCCTGTCCAGGACTTTTACTTCCACCGCTACAACGCGGGGTACCCACATTCGGCTATTATTTCGGGCAATGACAAGCTGGTTCATTTCTGGAAAACGGGCAAAACCGAATTATACGATCTGGAAAACGATAAAGGCGAATTAGTGGATTTGTCGACCAGGAATCCCGCCAAAGCCAAAGCACTGGATGCCCGGCTTCTGAACTACATCAAACAGCATAACCCTGGTTTGCTGACTGCCTACACCAAGAAGTCTCAGCCAAAAGAAAAACCGGAGGATTGAGTTTCGTCAGAAATAGCGGGTATTTTTTGTAGTAAACCGTATTTTCTCTGCGAAATCCAGCGACAAATTCGCTCTGCGCTTGCTGCGGTTAAAAAATAAAACCATCTTACTCCTCTTTATGAAAAACATAATTCCAATCCTGTTTATCGGTTTCCTTACCCTAGCTTGCTCCAAACCCCAATCGGCTACCGATCGCCCGCCCAATATCGTCTATATCCTTGCCGACGACCTGGGTTATGGCGATATTGCGGCTTTTAATCCCAAAGGGAAAATTAAAACTCCCAACATAGACCGGCTGGCCACCGAGGGAATGCGTTTCATGGATGCGCACTCGCCTTCATCGGTATGTACCCCCACGCGCTACGCGCTCATGACGGGCCGCTATCCCTGGCGCAGCCGCCTGCCCGTGGGCGTCCTGCGCGGGTACAGCCGCAGCCTCATCGAACAGGACCGACTGACGGTACCTGCGCTCTTGAAAAAAGCGGGCTACCAGACCGGCATGGTAGGCAAGTGGCACCTGGGCGTCGACTGGATTTCGAAGCCGGAATTCGCCGCGTTGGAAAATCAACCGCTGTACGGGATTAAAGAAGAGATGAACCCCGATCACATTGACTTTACCAAGGTACCCCAGCACGGCCCTACGACCCTGGGATTTGATTATACGTTTTTCCTGCCCGCCTCGCTGGATATGCCGCCCTATGTGTACCTCGAAAACGATAAACTCACCGAGCTACCCACCGCCCGTACCGAAGGCAACAGCCTCAATTCGGGTTATACCGGGCCTTTCTGGCGGGAAGGAGCCATGGCACCTTCCTTCGATTTCTTTGGCGTGCTGCCTACCTTCGTCAACAAAGCCAATGATTTCCTGAAAAAACAAACCACCGAAAAGCCGTTCTTCCTGTACCTGGCTCTGACGGCTCCGCACACGCCCTGGATGCCGACCGACGACTACCGGGACCAATCGGCGGCGGGCGAGTACGGCGATTTTGTGCAGATGGTGGATGCCAAAGTAGGTCGCGTCCTGCGCACCCTCGATAGCCTGGGGATGAGTGAAAATACCGTGGTTTTCTTTGCCAGCGACAACGGTCCGTTCTGGCGTCCGGCGTTCAGTGAGCGGTTTGGCCATAAAGCGGCGGGCGAACTGCGCGGCATGAAGGGCGATGCCTACGAAGGCGGACACCGGATTCCGTTTATTGTGCGCTGGCCCGGCCGGGTCAAGGCCAATACCGTAAGCCATGCCACCACTACGCTGGCTAATCTGCTGGCTACGTGCGCGGACATCCTGGGGGTACCTTTTCCGGATACCAGCGTCGAGGACAGCTACAGCATCCTGCCCGTGCTGGAAGGCAAGGCCAGCACCGTACCTCAGCAACCCGCCGTGGTACACAGTGCCTCCAACGGTTTTTTCGCCATTCGGCAAGGCCCCTGGAAACTGATCGAGGGGCTGGGTTCGGGCGGATTTACCGAGCCTAAGGTAATCCAACCTACCCCCGGACAGCCCGCCGGCCAACTCTATAATCTGGAAAATGACCTATCCGAAACGGAGAATGTATACCAAAGGTACCCTGACAAGGTAAAGGAACTGACCGAACTCTTAAACCAAATCCGGGAAAGCAAAGCCCGGAAAACAACTCAGCCCTAGAATTGGAGCAGGTTTTCGTGGAAATGCCACGATCGATAAATCATTTTTTACGACTCTTCGTCCTCCGAATCCTTCCTTTGCGCGCGGATCGCATCGGCCAGTTTGGCCGGAGCTACTTCGCAGTAAGCCGCTGCAAGGGCATCCGTCAGCATTTCTTCGGGTACCCGCGTCAGGTCGATCTGCGTCCAACCCTGTTTGCCCCATTTGTTGGGTACCGCGTAGACGATCGTCGGATCATAAATTGTGAAAAGATCCTGATCCTGTGCGGATAGCTTGAGGGTAGCCCGCTGCTGTGGCGCATTCAGGGTAGCAAAGATTTTTTTACCCACCCGAAACGATGTTTTGTCAAAATGAGGTTGCTCCGTGGTTTCGGGAAACGAGAGGGCTATTTGACGAACGTAGTCGGGAGTAGGCATTACTGTATGGAATTATAGTATCATCCCTGCAAATTTAAAAAATAATTTTAAATTTGCAGGGATGATACAGCGGTTATTAGAAAACAAATTAGGCCTTTCACTGGAACAGTTTCCGGTAACGGGAATCATTGGTCCCCGGCAGGTTGGTAAAACAACGCTAGTCCGTCAATTACAGACTGACAAGGATTTGGTTTATTTGGATTTGGAAAGGAATTCGGACCTGAATAAGCTGCAAGCCCCCGAATTATTCCTCACGCAGGTAGCCGACAAAACGGTAGTTCTGGACGAAGTCCAGCATCTGCCCGAACTATTTCCGCTCCTGCGCTCTCTGGTCGATGACGACCGGCGGGCGGGTCGGTTCGTAATTCTCGGGTCGGCTTCGCCGCCGCTACTGCGGCAGAGTTCGGAAAGTTTGGCGGGACGCATCAACTACCTGGAAATGTTTCCGCTTAACTTACTGGAAGTCGAACATCAGCTCACCTGGCAACAGTTGTGGCTGCATGGCGGTTTTCCGGAGCCTGCCCTATCGGGCAAACCCACTTTCGTCCAAAGCTGGTACCGAAACTTCATCCAAAGTTACGTCCAGCGTGATCTACCGCTCTACGGCTTGCCTGCCGATCCGAAAACGACCCGACAATTGTTGCAAATGATTGCCTCGGTCCATGGCGGCCTATTGAACTACAGTATGTTTGCTAAATCGCTCGACCTTTCGGTTCCGACCATAAAGACCTACCTCAGTTTTCTGAACAATGCTTTCCTGACGACGCAGATCGCGCCCTGGCATACCAACCTAAAAAAACGCCTGGTCAAATCGCCGAAACTGTACATCCGTGACTCAGGTATGCTACACTATTTAACTGGAATCAATGATTTTGAGAGTCTTATGGGAAACGTCCGGGTAGGCAATTCCTGGGAAGGTTTCGTCATCGGTCAAATCGCGTCGATACTGGAATCAGACGATGAATTGTACCATTACCGAACCCAGGATGGAGCCGAGATAGACCTGCTCGTTCGGCGGAACGACCGCTGGCTGCTGGCCGCTGAAATCAAGCTTACCAATTCGCCAACCCTCACCAAAGGTACCCACCTGGCTATGCAGGATTTAGGCATAGATCACTTGCACGTCATCACGCCCAGTGCCGACACCTACCCGATTGCTGAAAAAATTACGGTTATAAGCTTAGGAAGTGTGTTGGAAAAATTGAAGGGGTAGGACAATCTACGGGTTTTAATACAGACTCGAATTAGTTCCGTATTTACTCTACCTTCATCGGCGGCCCCACGACCTTCATGTCGTGCTCGGCAAAAATGCTGGCTACCTCGGCAGGGGTAGGTTCATGGTCCAGCGCGGCCATTGCCACAAAAAATTCTTCCAGCTTTCCTGCAGGTTGCATGATGACCGTCATGCGGCCGCGCTCCGCAATCTGTACCCAGGCGTGGGGTACGTTGCGGGGCAGAAAAATAGTGTCGCCCGTTTTTAGCTCGTGTTTCGTTTCCCCTACTTGAAAATGGTATTCGCCGTCGAGGATATAGAATATTTCGTCCTGATTAGGATGGACATGCAGAGGAACCCCGCGTTTGGGCGACAGACTGGTTTGTTCAAAAATAGCCAAATCGCCGTTGGTATCCTTGCCTGATACTTTTACATCCAGAATATTCTGGTTAACTCCTTTCAGTTGGATGTGTCCGTGGTACCTACCCTCGCCTGCTTTGGCTACAATGCCCTGATCAGAACGAATCGAACGACTGAAAAGTGAATGGGAGGCCACAAGGGTACCTAGCGCGGAAAGGAAAAATCGCTTTCTTTTCATGACCATCCAGAATTTTGAAATTGGGGAAATCGGACCGGTGAACTGGGTATAAAGTTATCTAAACGAATGGTTGGATTTTTAAAAACTTAGTGAGTGGCAACAATGAAAGCGGGTTCAAATCGCTATCAGGTACTTTCTGAATGGGAGGCAGTTGCTGTCGAATGTTTACACCTGACATAGGGCCGGTTCACTCCGACCTAAGACTTTCCACCGGATTCATCAATGCCGCCTTCACGCTCTGAAAACTCACCGTCAGCAGCGCGACGACCACCGCCAGCACACCGGCCAGCACGAAAATAGCCCAAGACAATTCGATGCGGTAGGCGAAGGTACTTAGCCATTGGTCAGCGGCCCACCAGGCCAGCGGTGAAACTACCACCAGAGCGATAAGCACCAGGCGCACGAAATCGGTGGACAGCAGCCGCACGATGCCCAGTACCGACGCGCCAAGTACTTTGCGGACACCAATTTCCCGGGTACGCTGCTCGGCGGTGAAGGCCGTGAGTCCGAATAAGCCCAGGCACGAAATCACGATAGCCAGGATGCCGAAGTAGTTGACCAGGGTACCTACCTGCTGTTCGGATTGGTATAATTGTTCGTAGGCTTCATCCACAAAATGGTAGTTGAACGGATAGCTGGGATTCAATTTCCTGTTGATCTGTTCCAGCGAGGCGAGGGCCGAAGGTACCTGTCCGGCGCGGGTTTTCACCAGCAGGTAGCGGGTGTTTTCGGGATAGAAGGAAATCACCAGCGGTGCGATGGTCTGGTGCATCGAATTGAGGTGGAAATCTTTCATCAGGCCCACCACATGGCCTTTGCCCCGATTGAAAGTAATTTCCTGACCCACCGGTTCGCTCATTCCCATGAGTTTGGCGGCAGTTTCGTTGATGAGGTAATTCGCCGAATCCGCCGGACTGTTGGCCCGGAAATCACGTCCGGCGATCAATTCGATGTTCATGGTGCGGATAAAATCGCTGCTGACATTCATGGTCGAGACTTCCACCAGTCGTTTGGGTTCTTTGCCCGGCCAGCTCAGGTCGGTCGTGCTGTTTCGCACATTGACGGGCAGTTGGCTCGTCAGGGTAGCCGACGCAACGGCGGGCTGGCGCATGGTTTCCTGCCGCAACAGATCACTTTTTTCAAACTGCTCGAAGGTACCTTCCAGCGGAATGTACAGGACATTCTCGCGATCCAGACCCAGGTGGGTGGTTCGCAGATAGCGCATTTGCGAGCCGACAGTTAGCATGCCCACGATCAGAAAAACGGAAAGCGAAAATTGAAATACGACCAGCGATCGCCGGAATAGGGCCGGGCCCGTACCAACCTTCGTGAAGCCCTTTAAAATACGAATGGGCCGCAGAGCCGACAAAAACAAAGCAGGGTAGCTGCCCGACAGCAAGCCCGTAACCAACACCAGCTCAACTACCAGCAACCAGAGTGAAGGATTGGTGAGATCCAGGACTATGTGTTTATCAAACAGCTGATTAAAGGCGGGGAGAGCGGACCAAACCATCGTCAACGCCAGCAGCGCGGCCAGCAAACTCATCAGCATCGACTCACCCAAAAACTGCCCGATCAGCGACGCCCGGCCGGCACCCATCACCTTCCTTATGCCAACTTCCCGGGCCCGTACCGACGACCGCGCCGTGGCCAGATTCATGAAATTGACACAGGCGATAAGCAGGATAAATAACGCCACGATCGAGAAAATACGCACGTATTCGATGCGCCCGCCCGCTGCTTTGCCGTCTTTATAGTCGGAGTACAAGTGCATGTCCGTCATCGGGTGCAGCACGGGTACCTCGCCATTGTCGAATTTAGCATACCGCCGGAAAATGTCCTTCATGCTGGCGGCCGCGTGGTCGGCAGTAGCGGTGGGCAAAAGCCGCGCGTACATAATCACCGAATTCCAGCCCCATTCGCTCATGTAGGGTTGTTCGATATTCTTAAAATTAGCCAGCCAGTCGAACTGTAGCGTTGAGTTGGCGGGTAGATCTTCAAGCACCGCCCCGACCGTATAGAGTTTATCGTCGTCGAGTTGCAGCGTTTGCCCCGAAGCCGACTGGTTGGGAAAGTACTTTTCGGCGAGTTTACGCGAAATAACAATCTGGTCGGGTTGAGCCAGGGCTACTTTCGGATCGCCCGAGAGCGCAGGTAGAGGGAAGACCTCAAAAAACTCCGCCGAAACGAAGGTACCCCGTTCTTTGGCCGCTTTTTCTGGGCCCGCTGTACCGATGGCTTTCACCAGACTTTCGCTGCCGCCGTTTGTTTTTGTGACTGCCGCCACATCGGGAATGTCGCGGGCGATGGCTTCCTGCAAGGGAACAGGTACATACTGCGCCGTTTCTACCGCGCCGCCGTTAAAGGCGTAGTTGACGCGAATATTATACACATCTTCCACGCCCGGCAGAAAGCGGTCATAACTGACCTCGTCGCGTACCCACAACCCGATCATCAGCGCGCAGGCCATGCCCAGCGATAAGCCAAAAATATTGATTCCCGCAAAGAGTCGCTGTTTGAGCAGACTGCGGAGGGCGATTTTGAGATAGCTTGTGAGCATGGTTTTTTATTTTTGTTATATTTGGAAAAAGACGAGCCGAAAATGGAAAATCAAAAGTTAAGTTCGCTACAACTGGATTTGCTGAAAGTTTATTCTTTTCAGCCTAGTGACGAAGATCTGCTGGCGGTACGGCGGCTGCTGGCCAACTACTTCTCTGACAAACTCGTCGATAAGATCGGCCAGTCAGTAGAGAAAAATCAAATCAGCGAAGCCGACCTTGACCGCTGGCTGAATGAGTAAGCTACGGCTCGTGCTGGACACGAATGTCTTCATGGTTTCGCTGGCCCCGCAGTACAAGTACCATTGGATTTATCAAAGCCTGCTGGCCGGGCGTTTTGAACTGGCAATTTCCAACGATATACTCTCCGAATATGCTGAACAAATCGTGCTTCGTTATGGGCTTGACCGCACTGACGCCACGCTCGATTATTTACTTTTTCTGCCCAATATTATTCAAATTAATCCTTCATTTTTTTGGCAACTGATTACAAATGATCGCGACGATAACAAGTTTATCGATTGTTATTTGGCGGGTCAATCCGATCATATTATTAGTAACGACCGCCACTTTCGTGGCTTGACTACCGATGGGTTTCCGCCTGTTTCCGTCCTGACCTACGAGGAGTTTGAACTTCAGTACAAGGCTCTACTCACTTCGTAAACTCTCCACCGGATTCATCAACGCCGCTTTCACACTCTGGTACCCTACCGTAATGAGCGCAATGGTAACCGCCGTCAACCCCGCCAACGCGAATACCCACCACGAGATATTGACATGGTAGGCGAAGTCGGCCAGCCATTGGTCCATGAAGTACCAGGCGATGGGACTGGCGATGACTAATGCGACCAAAACCAACAGCACGAAATCCTTGGACAACATGCCGACGATGCCGGCAATGCTCGCCCCCAGTACCTTGCGGACGCCGATTTCCTTGGTGCGCTGGAAAGCCGTGAGCGTGGCAAGACCGAATAGTCCCAAACAGCTAATCAAAATGGCGATGCCCGTGGACAGGTTGATGATCTGGGTCATCCGGCGTTCGGATTCATAGTACTGCGCGATCATGTCGTCGTAGAACTTGTACTCGAAGGGCGCATCGGGGTAGGTGCTTTTCCAAAGTTCTTCCATTTTCTGGATACCGGCCTGCCAGTCAGAGGGTTTGTTGGAGGCCAGCTTTACGTTGAAATTGCCGGTTCCGTCTTTCTCAGTCATCATGGCCAGCGGGTCGATTTTTTGGGTGAAGGTAGCGGTATGGAAATCTTCCACTACGCCGACAATGGGAATCGACAGGTGGTTGTTTTGCTCTACTAAGTACTTCCCAACCGCATCCTGCGGGCTCTTGAAGCCGAATTCGCGCACGGCCGTTTCGTTGATTACGTACTCCCGCACGGTGTCGCTGGGGAGCAGATTGCGTCCGGCGAGTAGCTTAATGTTATAGGTACCCAGCAAATCCGTATCGACGTATTTTCGGTACACGTTAAGCTCGATTTCCTTTTGAGCACCTTTGTAAATAATGCCGCCGCTGGAATAATTCTGGTTGAAGGGCGGATTCCCCAGGCTTACGCTAACTACTTGCGGCAGGCGTTTGAGTTCGTCTTTCAGCGCAAATTGTTTTTTGCCATATGCTTCGCTTTGCAGCAATCGGTAGGGTACCTGAAAAGTCAGCACGGCTTCCCGATCGAAACCCAAATCTTTTTCCATCGTATAGCGCATCTGCTGGTTCATGATGATAGCCCCAATCACGAAGGCCTGCGCAATCACGAACTGAAAAACAATCAGGCTTTTGCGTAAAGAGAAATTGTTTCTGCCGATTTGCAGACTGACTTGTCCGCGCAAAACCTGCGTGGGTTGAAAGCGGGTGATCAATAAACTAGGGTACCAACCCGCCAGCGCGCTGACCAACACGACGAGCAGCACCATGAAAAGCAGGGTTTGGCCGATATTGGGATATAGGTCCAACTCTTTGGGGAAAAGATCGCCGAAGCTGGTCCGGAACATGATCGTCCAGACGAACGCCAAACCGCAGGCCAACACAGTAACCATAAAAGTTTCGCCCAGAAAATGCCCGATCAGGCGGCTGCGCGAGCTACCCAGGGTTTTGCGGATACCGATTTCGCGGGCGCGCTGGGGTACCTGCGCCGTAGTGAGATTGACGTAGTTGATGACCGCCAGAGCCAATAGGAATACCGCCAGGCCCATGAGCGCCAGCAAAATATTTTTATTTACGGTGCGCAAGCGTCCCGCGTAATTGGGAGCAAAGTGCACTTCCGACAGGGGAAGCAAACTGTGCTTCCGGGTGAAATTAGCGCCCCAATTTTTCATCGCTTCTTGCGAATTCTTCTGCGAAAGCGCATTGATATTTTTATTCAATTTGGCTACATCGGTTTTTTCGCCGAGTAGCAGATATATCTGATCGGACGAGTTGACGCCACCCCACGCTTCGGTGTACGCTTTGGCATTCTCCCCTTTTTGAAAGGTAGAAAGCGACAAAAATTCGTGTCCCGTGAACGAAGTGGCGCGCTCCAAATCGGCCACCACACCCGTCACCTCTATCGCCACCGTATCACGGTACAGTATCGTTTTGCCCAGCATCTGCTCCGGCGTCAGACCCGGGAAGTACTTCTCGGCGCGGGAAAGCGTTAGTACGGCTTCGTTGGGCTGCGCGAGCGCCTTCGCGGGCGATCCGGCCAGCCAGTGGTAGGGTACCAGCTTGAAGTAATCCGTCGTGGTAGCCTGTACTTGTTCTATATCCGTAAAATCAAGCGATTTGCCCGACGGCTGGGGTACCTTTAGGTTCATAATCCATTGGTCATAAAGCCCTGCTACAGTTTCTACGCCTCCCATTTGTTTGCGGATAGCCTCGGCCAGCGGCTTTGGTGCACCCGCATTGCCGCTTTCCTTCCCATCGAAGGTGAAATCCGACACGACTTTATAAATCCGGTCGCGGTGAGGCTGTTCGGCGTCGAAGCTGAACTCGTAGCTGACCAGTTGAAAAATCATCCAGCAAGCCGCCAGACCAATCGATAGGCCCAGCACGTTGAGCGCCGTGAACAGGCGGTTGCGCCACAGGTTACGAAAAGCGAGTTTGAGGTAGTTGGATAGCATGGAATAGGTTGTTAGATTTTGTGTCAATAACTATTTCTGGTAGTGTCGGGTGGAAACACCCGATACAAACTGGTTCACTCTGACCGTAGCGACTCCACCGGATTCATCAAAGCGGCTTTGATGCTCTGAAAACTCACCGTCAGCAGCGCGATCCCTATCGCCAGCATGCCCGCCAAGGCAAACACCCACCATTCGAGGTCGATTTTGTAAGCGAAATCCGCCAGCCACTGGTTCATGGCGTACCAGGCGACGGGGGTGGCAATCAGAATAGCGATGAGTACGAGTTTCAGGAAATCTTTGGAAAGCAGGGCGACAATGCTGGTGACACTCGCGCCCAGTACCTTGCGGATGCCGATTTCTTTCACGCGCTGCTGGATCACGTAAATAGCCAAACCCAGCAATCCCATGCAGGCGATGAAGATAGCGAGCAAAGAAAACAGGCCGAAGATCCGTTCAGAAACCTGTTCGGTCTGATACAGCCGGTTCCAGTCAGCATCCAGAAACGAATAGTGGAAGGGCTGATCGGGCAGGTACCTTTTCCAGAGAGCTTCAGTTTGGGCGATGGCCGCCTGAGGATTCGGAGCGCTGATCCGCATGACGATTTGGTTGTTAAAACCATTGAATACCTTGTCGTGCAGAATGAAGAGGGGCGTAATACGCTGGTGCAGCGAAGCAAAATGAAAGTTTTTGGCCACTCCGATTACCGTGTAAGTCACTTCGGCTTCGCCTGCTCCGAAAGTATCAGGACTTTTGACCTGTTTGCCGACGGGATCGGTAAGACCCAATTCGCGGACAGCCTCCTCGTTCAGAATTATCGACAGTGAATCGTTGAAATCGCGAGAAAAAGAGCGTCCCGCTAGCATGCTCATTCCCATACTGGCCAGGTAGTCATCATCAATTACCATCGCCCGACCCGTGACGGTTTCGGTTTGGTCGGGCTTGCGGAAGGTAATGCCGAAAAAATTCTGCGCATCTGGGGTCGAGCTGGTACCCCCTACCTGCTTCACGCCGGCCAGCTGGCTCGCTTCTTCTTTGAAAGCCCTCGTCTTATTGTCCAGAAATCCCGCGCCCTGAATGGTGATGACCGCTTCTTTGGTAAAGCCCAGTTCTTTGGTCTGGATATAGTGCATTTGCCGGAATACCACCAGGGTACATACAATTAACGCGACCGAGATGGCAAACTGAAAAACCACCAGCCCGTTGCGGAGCAGGTACCCCTGTCGGGTAGCCGAGAACTTGCCCTTCAATACCTTGATCGGCTCAAAGGCCGCCAGTACGCCCGCCGGGTAGCTACCCGCCAGCAAACCAATGCCTCCCGCCAGCAATAACGAAGCGGGTAGGCGCCACCCTAGTAAAAAGTCCAGGGAAAGTTGTTTGCCTGCCAAATTATTAAAAAATGGCAGCAGACTTGCCACAAGTACCAAGGCTACAACAAAGCTAAACAAACTCAATAGTACTGACTCCGTAAGGAATTGCGCCGCCAATTGGCTTTTCGTGGAGCCTAAGGCTTTACGGATTCCTACTTCCTTGGCTCGCTCGGCCGAACGGGCGGTAGCCAGGTTCATAAAATTAATCGCGGCGATTAGAAGGACAAATACGGCAATAAGTGAAAAAACTGTCACGAGAGTCTGGCTGCCGTTGGTACCTAGTTCCTGCTCAAGGTGAGAATTCAGGTGAATGCCGGTTAGGGGTTGAAGGAAATAAAAGTAGCCATTGCCCGCTTTCAAGTACTCTTTGAATGATACCCCAAAATTGCGCTGTACCTGCCCGGCGGCGTATTTTTCGACCAGCGCCGGAAATTGCGCCTGCACGGTTTCCGGTTGCACGTTGGGTTTGAGCAGTAAGTAAGTACTTGCCGAAAAACTGATAAAATTCTCAGGACGGGCCACATCCGGTGGAGCCACGGTCGATTGCAGAAAATCAAAGGTAAAGTGGGAATTGGGAGGTAGGTCGGCACACACACCCGTCACTTCCAGCTTCGGGCCGTGCACCATCTCGATCACCTTGCCCAGCGGATTGGCCTCTCCAAACAGCCGATGAGCCGTTTGCTGGGTCAGTACCACCGTGTTGGGCCGGTTGAGTACCTGATCGCGGTTCCCTCGGATGAGCGCCGTTTGAAACACCCGAAAGAAGCTGGAGTCCGCCGCCATCACGTTACGTTCTTCAAAAGTCTGCCCCTGGTACTTGAACACCACCGGTGCGTTGCCATTGAAGGCAAACAGCCGCACAACCTCCTCCACGCCCGGAATGTCCCGCTTCAGCACCGAGGCGTACGAATCCGGGATGATGGCGTACTTCGCCACGCGGTCGGGATATTTCCGTTCCAGCGCCACGCGGTAAATCCGCTCGCCGTCGGGCCAGTGGCGGTCGTAGCTGCGTTCGTCGACGACGTACATCACGATCAAAATGCAGCAGGCCATGCCGATGGACAGCCCGATGATGTTGATGGCGGTATTCATCTTGTTTTTCAACAAATTCCGCCGGGCGATTTTAAGGTAGTTTGTGAGCATAGTATGTTCTTAGCTTTTGTTTATTCACTCCGCAAACTCTTAACCGGATTTGCCAACGCTGCCCGCACGCTCTGAAAACTCACTGTCAGCAGCGCGATCCCCACGGCTAGCAAGCCCGCCAAGGCGAAAACCCACCATGAAATATCGATTTTATAAGCAAAATCCTGTAACCAGAATTGCATGGCGTACCAGGCGATGGGAGTGGCCATGACAATGGCAATAAGTACTAGTTTTAGAAAATCTTTGGACAGCAGGGTGACGATGCTGCTCACACTTGCCCCCAGTACCTTGCGCACGCCGATTTCCTTGGTGCGCTGCTGCGCTGCAAATGCAGCCAGACCAAAGAGCCCCAGGCAGGAAATAAAGATTGATATGATCGTGAAAGTATTGACGATTCGGGAAGTCCGGGCGTCCGATTGGTAGTTCCTCTGGAAATCATCGTCCAGGAAACTGTACTCGAAGGGTAGATTCGGATTCAGCTTTGCCCAGGTTTTCTCCATTAGAGAAAGAACGCTGCTTACCTCGGTCGTATTTACATGTACCACGGCATAATTGAACCAGGGACTAAGGTTCAACATAAAAGCGTAAGGTTCAATGGGCTTGTGCAAATCTTCGTAGTGAAAATCTTTCAGTACGCCCACTATCTCGTAGGGAATGGTACTTCCTTGCCAATCAAAGTTGAGCTTTTGTCCGACGGCTGTTTCCAGTGGAATGGCAAACTTCCGCAGTGTGGCCTCATTCACAACGATCCGGTTGTTCGTATCGGCAGGAAACTCTCTCGAAAACATTCTTCCGGCGGCGAGTTCAAAATCCATCGTTTGCATGAATTCAGGCGATACACGGTTGGTATTGACCTGCCGCCGAATGTCATTGACCGACTGGTCGGCTCGGTACAGGCTCCTAGTCGTTTGGTTGGTGATGCCGGGATAATAGTCGGTTCCCGCTACTCCGGTAATTCGGCTGTTTTGCACTAATTCATTTCTGAGGGTTGAATAGTCATTTCCGTGGAGGGGAATAATGATTTGCTGGTCTTTATTGAAACCCAGGGGCTGATCGCGCAGGAAATTCATCTGCTGGTAAATCACTACTGTAGCTACGACCAGCCCGACGGAAATCATGAATTGGAACACCACCAGCGTTTTCCTCAGACCCACCGCAGAAGCCGAATTCACGAACCTGCCTTTCAGTACATCCAACGGGTTGAACACAGACAAATAGAACGCAGGGTAGCTCCCAGCTAATAATCCTGTAATGAGGGCCAATGCTACAAAGCATATAACATTCCACGGAGACAGCAATTCATTAATTTGCAAAGTTTTGTCGGTCAATTGATTAAATACGGGTAAGAATAAAACGGTTAGGATCACGGCTACTGAAAGAGATACCAAAGTCAGCACCATCGACTCTCCCAGAAACTGCCCGATCAGGCCCCGCTTCCCGGCTCCCAACACTTTGCGCATCCCTACCTCCGCCGCCCGTTTTATCGAACGGGCCGTGGATAAATTCATGAAATTGATACAGGCAATAAGTAAGGTAAAGAGCGCAATCGAACCCAGGATGTACAGGTACTTCGTGCTGCTGGTGGCCGTCACGATCGTGTCGGTCTTTTGGTACAAGTGAAGGTCCTTCACGGGTGTCAGGAAAATCCGCTTGTCAAAGCCCTCCTCCTGCAAACTTTTACGTACATACTTGTCCATGAAGGCCGCCAGTTTCCGATTGAATTTTTGGGCGTCGGATTTGGGCTGTAACCTGACGTAGGTGTAATACATATTGTTGCCTGTGTAAGTAACCGGCTGCTCTCGAATAAACTCCGCCACCCAACCGGCTGAGAGCGGAAGAAAAAAACGGGCGTCGATGTGCGATCGGCTGCTTTCGTCCCGGTAAACCCCTGTGACTTTGAAGCTTTTTCCGAATCCGGCCGTGCCACCTACCTTAATGGTTTTGTTCAGAGCCGAGGCATCGCCGAACAATTTGCGAGCGACTTCCTCCGAAAGCACCACCGATTGCGGATTTTGAAGGGCCGCACGTTGATCACCTTCCAGAAAGGTGTAAGAAAATACGTCGAAAAAAGTAGAATCAACCTGGTAGCCCTTGGTTTCGTAGAATGAAATTTCGGACTTGCCAGGCTCCTCCGCGGTCAGCAAAGTCTTATCCTCGATCACGTTTACCCAAAGCCGGGTAGCTTGTGCAATCTCAGGATATTCTGCCTTAATCGCCTGGGCGTAAGGCGCCGACAATTTGGGGAATTCCTCCCGTCCCCCGGCGGCAGAGATAGCTTCGCTGTTAACCAGGTACAAGTCATTGGCATACTGATGATGCCGATCAAAAGAAATTTCGCTGTGGATGTACATAGCCAGCAGCATACAACAGCCTAATCCTACCGAAAGTCCAATGACATTGAGTCCCGAGAAGAGCTTGTTACGCAGGAGATTCCGCCACGCGATCTTAAAATAGTTCTGGATCATGGTTTTTTATTACGCTTATAATTATTCGCTCCGCAGCGACTCTACCGGATTCATCAACGCCGCCCGCACACTCTGGTACCCTACCGTAATGAGCGCGATCCCCACGGCTAGCAAGCCCGCCAACGCGAACACCCACCACGAAATATCGACATGGTAGGCGAAGTCAGTCAGCCATTGGTCCATGAAGTACCAGGCGATGGGACTAGCGATGACCAAGGCAATAAGTACCAGTTTTAGAAAATCTTTGGACAGTAAAGCCATGATGCTGCTCACGCTGGCGCCCAGTACCTTGCGGATACCAATTTCTTTGGTACGTTGCTGCGCGGTGAAGGTGGCCAAGCCGAAAAGTCCCAGGCAGGAAATTAGAATGGCCAAAACCGAAAAGGCCACCGTGAGTTGGCCCGTGCGTTCTTCGCTACGAAATTTATAGTCGTATTCCTCATCTACAAAAGTGTAGTCGAATGGACTATCGGGGAGGTGTTTTTTCAGCACCGTTTCAATCACCGCCAGGGATTGGTGCGGGCTTTGCCGGGAATCGAGCCGCAGAGTCACAAACTTCCCGATGCGGGGCCCGATGAAGAAAATCGCCGGTTCGACGGGTTCGTAGGGTGAGTCCATTACCATATCCTCAATGACGCCCAGCACCCGGAATTTCAAGTCGAAGTCTTCGCCTTTCCAGGTGACGGTTTCACCGACCGGATCGGCAAACCCCATAAACCGGGCAGCGGTTTGATTGATGACCAGTCCCATGGAGTCGGAAGCAAACTGCCGGGAAAAGTCGCGCCCCGCCTTAAACTGCCAGCCTACCGTTCGTCCAAACTCATGGGAGACCGCCGTAGTGGTAAAGTTGGTTTGCAGGTCGGAAGACTTGCCCGTCCAGCCAAAGCCACCGTTTTTTGAGCGCGTTTCGGTAGTGGGGCTGGCTGATTCTGCCAACTCGGTTACGCTGCTCGTGGCCAGCAACTCCTGTCGAATCGCCTCACGGTGTGGTGCATAGCGGGGCGAGTTGGGCATCAGGGTAATTAGCCCGTTGCGATCAAAACCCAGAGGGCGGTTTTTGGCGTGGCGAATTTGTTGAAAAATTACGGCCGTTCCAATAATGAGGATAATCGAGACCGTAAACTGCAACACTACCAGAATCTGCCTGGGGGCAAGCAACCCGCGCCTTGACCGCATCGAAGCACCTCCGCCTGTAAGTACCTTGACCGGCTGGAAGGACGATAAATAAAGAGCCGGATAACTACCCGCCAAAATTCCCGTCAGCAAGGTGAAGCCGATGCCGGTCAGCCAAAAATACAGATTGGTCCATGGAATGCTGATGCTTTTACTGGCTACCTGATTGAACAAAGGCATGACCAGAAAAGCCAGCAGAACGGCCAGCACGTACGCCAGGCCCGCTACCAGCAACGATTCGCCCAAAAACTGACCTACCAACTGGCCTCGCTTCGAGCCAACGGCCTTCCGAATGCCTACTTCCTTTGCCCGGTTGAAGGAGCGGGCGGTACTCAGGTTGACGAAATTGATGCAGGCCAGTAACAATACAAAAAAACCGATACTGCCAAACAGCCACAAAAACTGAATGCCGCCACCCGTACTTACCCCATTTTCAAATTCTGAAAACAGATGCCAGCGGCGCATCGGATGCAGGAATAGTTCAGGTTTTGTGGTTGACCCGTCTTGATTCTTTTCAGACAGAATTGGTTTGATTTTTTCAGAAACGTCGGCAACATTAGCGGTCGGGATTGTTTCAACAAAAATTTCAAACGAGGTATTGGACCAGCTGTCTTTGGCCTCTGCAATCCAGCCCGTCGAAACGGCGTACAGGTCCCAGGGAGCGATAAACCGTACTTCTGCGAAACTGCTGTTGGCGGGCAGATCTTCGTACACACCCGTGACGCTGACCGTTATGGCGTTGTCTATCATAAGTACTTTACCCAGCGGCGGCTCGTCACCGAAAAGTGCCTCGGCGGTCGATTCGGAAAGCAGGATGGAGGCCGGGTCTTTTAAGCCATTCCGGCTACCTTGTTTCATCCGCAATGACAGCATATCCGGGGCCTCAGGGCTCATGAATTTTCCGAATTTTGCAAAAACCTGATTTCCATGCGCCAGGCTGTGCTTGCTTCCCCACCAAGCCAATACTACCCGCTTGAATTCGCTGCCGTAGGTAGTTCGGAGCTCGGTCGCCAGGGGAATCGGTACCGACGGAGCCGTGGTGACTTCGCCATTGACCGTCTGGTTGCGCATGACCTGCGCAATGTGCGAAGCGTTTTCGTGATATCGGTCGAATGTCAACTCATCATGAATCCACAAACCAACGAGTATAGCCACCATTAGGCCAAGGGACAATCCTCCCACGTTGATAAAAGAATAGAGCTTGTTCTTAATCAGGTTACGCCAGGCGAGTTTGAGGTAGTTGGGAAGCATGATATAGGTTGTTAGATTTTAAGCCAATAGTTGCCGGCTAGTGGCGACTGGCTATTCTATTCTGCTTTAAGGCTCTTCGCCGGATCGGCCACGGCTGCCTTGATGGCCTGAAAACTGACGGTCAGGATAGCGATGAGCAGGGAGATAACTCCGGCTCCGACAAATACCCACGGGCTGATATCGATGCGATATTTATAATCTTCCAGCCATTTGTTCATTAGATAAATGGCTATTGGAGAGGCGATTATGAAGGAAATAAGGATCAGCTTCAGGAAATCCTTTGAGAGCAACACCGAAATGCTCGTGATACTCGCTCCCAAGACTTTCCGAATCCCGATTTCCTTGATGCGGTTGGCAGCCATGTAAGCCGAAAGTCCGAATAAACCCAGGCAGGAAATCAGAATCGTCAGCCCCGCAAACAACGAGGCCAAAGTACCAGTACGTTGGGTATTTTCGAATTTTTTCTCGTAGGCATCGTCGACAAAATGATACTCAAAGGGGTAGGCCGGATTGTATTCTGCCAATACTTCCTCCACAATTTTCAACGCATCGGCGGTCGATTTGGCCGGATTCAACTTGACGTGCATCATGTTAAACCAGCTCGCAGGTCCCATAATCAGCATGGGACCGATGGGCTCATAGGGAGAATTGATGATAAAATCCTTTACAATTCCCACGATCTGCAAATCACGTCCATCCCCCTTGACGATTTGTCCTATCGGGTCTTTTAAACGCATTTTCTTAACGGCGGTTTCATTCAATAAAACAGCGTTAGAGTCTGAAGGGTACGTGTAAATATCGATGTCGCGGCCAGCAACCAACGAGGTACCGATGGCTTTGGTAAAGTCTGCATCCGAACTGAATCGTCCAAAATCCATTTTTTTATCTGCTTCAGTACTTCCCGGCCACGAAAAGCCCCAGCTATCGCTCCATTGCTCTGTAATCGGGCTCATGGATTTTGTGACGGCTACGGCTCCCCCTTTTTCTACCAGAGCCTGTCTGATGGCTCTGAAATGTTTGTCCAGTTCACCCTGCAAACCGATATAAATAAGACTTTCCTTATTATACCCCATTTCCCGGTCCTGCGCGTACTTTATCTGCTGCCGGATGATGAGCGTAGAAATGATGAGTAAAATCGCGAAAGTAAACTGGGTCACTACCAGCACTTTCCGGGGGTCCAGCGCCTTTCCGATGGGTCTTCCTTTTCCTTTCAGTACCTTGACGGGTTGAAAAGAAGAAAGAAAAAAAGAAGGGTAGCTGCCCGCTATTATTCCCGTAAAAAGGATGAAACCGATCAGTTGAAGATAAAAAAACGGATCTGCAAAATTCAGGTACAGGTGCTTATCCACCAACTTGTTAAAGGCAGGAATACTGATCTGGACCATTAAAACCGCCAATAGCCCCGCAAACAAGGCCAACAAAACGCTTTCGCCGATAAACTGCAAAATCAGGGAGGATTTCAGCGCCCCGACCACTTTTCGTATGCCCACTTCTTTGGCCCGCTTTTCGCTGCGGGCCGTACTCAGGTTCATGAAATTAATGCAGGCGATCAGCAGAATAAAGGCAGCGATGATTCCGAATAGCCGGACAGTGACGATTCTGCCCTCCACTAATTGGCCGTTTTCGCTCTTCCCATACAGGTACGTCTGGCTTAGCGGATAGGCAAATACTTCGGTCGTAGAGCCATCCTGATCCTTACCTTTGGTATGGTCGATGGTAATGGTCCGTACCTTCCCGTTGAAGCGGTCGACCGTGGTGTTCTTTTTCAGCAGGACATAGGTGTTCACTGAGTTATTTCCCCACCATTCATCGTCCCATCCCAGCTTTTTGAAATAAGCCCAGGGCAGGTAATATTCCGCCTGAAAACGGGTGTCGTTTCGTGGATTTTCCAAAACGCCCGTTACGGTAAAATTGTCTTTGTTATCGATCCTGATGGTCTTACCGATGGCTTCTTCCTTCCCAAAAAAACTTTCAGCTAGTTCTTCCGTGATGACAATGTTATAGGGATCATCGAGGGCCGTGGACGCATTGCCGAACTTCATGGGCAAATCAAAGACTTCCAGAAACGTGGAGTCTACAAAGGCCCCGCTTTTCTGAAATTTCTTCTCATCCAGGGTTAATAGAAAATTCGACCCGGACAAGCGCACGGCATCTTCTACTTCGGGATAATCCTTTTTTAGAAAAGAAGCCATGATCTTGGGCGTATTATTCCAGGCCCATTTTTCTCCGCTGAATGTATCCCGATTGTACATCAAATACAATCGGTCCGATTTGGCATAGTTTCGGTCGAAACTCATTTCGTTCTGAATCCAGAGTATAATCAGGATAGCCGCCGCCATCCCCACCGCCAGACCGATGATGTTCAACAGTGTAAAAGATTTGCTTTTTACAAGATTTCGCCACGCGATTTTCAGATAGTTTTTGAGCATACGAGATATAGATAATAATTCGATTGGGTTTCAGGAAGTAGGCAAAAACCACTTTCTAGTGCTTCTGTTACTCAGACCGTAAACTCTTCACCGGATTCGCCACTGCCGCTTTTACGCTTTGAAAACTCACCGTTAGCAACGCGATGCCCACGGCCAGGACTCCCGCCAACGCGAACACCCACCAGCCGATGTCGATTTTGTAGGCAAAATCCTGCAACCAGAAATGCATGGCGTACCAGGCAATGGGTGAAGCGATGACGATGGCGATGGCGACTAATTTCAGGAAATCTTTGGAAAGCAATGCTACAACACTGGTCACAGAAGCACCCAGTACCTTACGGACACCAATTTCCTTGGTACGCTGCTCGGCCGTGAAGGTGGCCAGTCCGAACAGCCCCAGACAGGCGACGAAGATCGTCAGGCCCGCGAAAAGACCGAGGATTTGGCCCGTTTTCTGTTCGGCGCGGTAGGTGGCGTTGAAGTTTTCTTCCAAAAACGAATACTCGAGGGGTTCGTCCACCACCAGGGTCTTCCATTGTTTTTCTACCGAAGCAATAAGAGCGGGCAGATCGCGGGTCTTTACTTTGGCCAGGATCGCGCCGCCGTTATTGCCCAGCGTCATCATCAGCGGTGTGATGCGCTCGTGCAGCGATTTGAAATTGAAGTCTTTCACTACGCCGATGACGTGGTAGGTGGTTTTGGTACCCTCATTGTTAGGCCGGGTTACGGTATGGTCGATGGCGTCGTTCCCCCAGCCCATTTCCCGGGCTGCCGTTTCGTTCAGGATAATAGCCGAAGAATCGGTACCGAACTCTGGCGAAAAATTCCGGCCGGCGGCCATAGTCATACCCAGCGTCGGAATGTAGTTCTCGTCCACATCGTAGCGAATGCCCTTCGTGAATTCCTTGTCCCTGTCGTCGCCGTAGACCGTAAAATTATTGTTGAACGAAGGCCCGGCGGGAACATAGCCCGAAACGGTCACGTCCACGACCCGTGAATCCTGCAAAAGTTGCTTTTTAAACAGTTGCTCGTTTTGTCCCAGGCGGTAGGTACCCTGCAAGACAAGTACCTGATCTTTGTCGTAACCCAGCTTGACATTTTGAATAAATTTCAGTTGCTGATACACCACCGTCGTGCCCACGATGAGGATGATGGAAATGCAAAACTGCACCACCACCAGGGTACCCCGCAAGCCGATGCTTCGACGCCCCCGGGAAAGATTGAGATGGGTTCCTCCTTTCAACACAGAAATGGGTTTGAAGGAAGAGAGGAAAAATGCCGGATAGCTACCCGCCAGAATCCCCACGACCAGACCCAAAAGCAACAAACCGGGCAATAGCCAAGGTACTTTAACGAAGTTTAGCGTCAGGTTTTTGTCGGCGAGATCATTAAAAAACGGCAAAGCCAGCCATACCAAAACAACCGCGAGTACCAGGGCTACGGCGGTCAGCAGCAGGGATTCGAGCAAAAACTGACCGATCAGGGTACCTTTTACCGAACCCATGACTTTGCGGATGCCCACTTCCCGCGCCCGCTTCGATGCCCCGGCGGTGCTGAGATTCATGAAATTGATGCAGGCGATCAACAGCATGAACAGCGCAATAGCACCGAAGATATAGACGTAACGCACATCACCGGACGGCCCCAGATCGTAAGCAAAATCAGAATGCAGGTGAATGTCGGTCAGTGGCTGAAGCTGCAAACCCAGCTCATTGCCCTGCTCGCGAAATTGGGCGTAGTTCATGCCGAAGGCCTGCTTGATTTCCGGCCCCATGTACTTTTCCACCACCTGCGGGAGTTTGGCCTGTAATTTTCGGTAGTCGTAGCCATCGGGCAGCAGCAGGTAGGTGTAAAATTCCGACTGCATCCAGGAATTTACCTGGGCTTCGGCCAGGCCCGCCATCGAAATCAGGAAGTCGAAATGAAAATGCGAATGGGTCGGCATATCGGCCATCACGCCCGTCACTTCAAGTACTTCGTCGTAATTTTTGGTTTTGAGAATTTTACCGACCGGGTCTTCGTTGCCAAAGTACTTTTGGGCCATTTTCTCCGAAATAACCAGGGTATTCGGTCGAAGCAAAGCCGTTTTGGCACTACCCTTCACCAGGGGAAAAGTGAACACCCGCAGGAAGTTGGAATCTACAAAGGCCACGCCGTATTCTTTGAATACCTTGTCGTCTTTGGCCAGCTTAAAGGCTATGGCCTGCCGCAGTCGCGTGGCTTCCAGCACTTCGGGGTACTCGCGCTGTAAGGTTTTGGCCGTGGGCGGCATGACGGTAGCTTCGTTGATCTTGTTGCCGCTCATGTTGGCCTTGAACGTGACCCGTACGATGCGGTCGGCTTTCTCGTGGAAGCGGTCGAAGCTCAGCTCGTCCAGCACAAACAGGCCGATGATCATGCAGGTAGCCAGTCCAAAAGACAGTCCGACAATATTGATGGCCGAAAAAGCCTTGCTGCGCAAGAGGTTCCGGTAGGCGATTTTGAGGTAATTTTTTAGCATGGCTCTTCTTTTGGTTTGGTTTTCGGGGCTAAAAGGATAAAGGCAAATGGTTAAAGGCACATCAAAAGGGAATCAGAGAATACCGTTTGATATGCTGTCGGGTGGAAACACCCGACATAGCTTCACTCGCTGCGCAACGACTTCACCGGATTCATTAAAGCGGCTTTCACGGCCTGGAAACTCACCGTCAGCACTACGATTAAAGTAGCCACAAGCAGGGTGAGCAAGAACACGCCCCCTCCGATGGATACGCGATACTCATAATCCGTCAGCCATTCTTCCATGGCGTACCAGCCAATGGGTGTAGCGACGGCAAACGCTATGAACATCAAGGCCATAAACTCTTTGGTGAGTAGTTGAACGACACTTCCCACCGTGGCACCCAGTACCTTGCGGATGCCGATTTCCTTAGTTCGCTGCTGGGCGGTGTGGGCGGCCAGGCCGAACAAGCCCAGGCAGGCTATAAAAATAGTCAGCCCGGTGAACAGGCCGGTCAATGATCCGATCCGTTGCTCCTCGGCAAATTTTGCGTTGTACGAATCATCCACAAAAGTGTATTCAAACGGAGAGCCAGGATTACGCTTTTTGAATATCTGTTCCACGGCTGCCAGATTTTCTGTCGTGGCATTCCGGGAGTCAAGCCTCAGGGTAACCCATTGATGTGGCAAAGAACCGCTTGGTCCTTCGATTATTACCGGCTTAATGGCTTGGTAGGGCGAATCAAAAATGAAATCCTGGACGACACCCACTACATGCCAGTCCTGGTCCTGGAAGTGTACCGTAGTACCGATGGGTACCTCCATACGCATGGTTTTCACAGCGGTTTCGTTCAGCAGGATCGCCGTGGAATCGGAAGGGTACTTGCCCACATCGATGTCCCGGCCGGCCAGCAGCCGGGCTCCCGTGGTTTTCAGGAAATCTGCATCCGTCCCAAACAGGTCAAACTCGATATCCTTATCTTTTTTGGTACTGCCGGGCCAGGCCACCCCCCATTGGCGGGTATTAAGTCCGGTAATGGGGCCCAGTGATTTGGTCATAGAGACCACGGCCCCGTTGCTCAGCAGTTCCTGCCTCAAGGTACCATAATGCTTTTCCAGATCGCCCCCCAAAGTCGTATAGATCAAATTGCTCTGATCATATCCCCGCTCCCGGCTTTGGGCGTACCTGACCTGCTGCCTGATTATGAGAGTGGAAATAATCAGGACAATGGCAAAGGTGAATTGTAGCACCACCAATCCCTTGCGGGGCGAAAAAACCGACCTGGCCTCCCGGTACGCACCCTTCATTACTTTCACGGGCTGAAAGGAGGACAGAAAGAAGGCCGGGTAGCTCCCCGCCAGCAGCCCCGTAAACAGCACAAAGCCAACAGCCACGACCCAGAAGTACCCCGACCCGATATCCAGCGTAAGTTGCTTGGCCGTTAAATTATTGAAGGCGGGCAGACTAGCCCAAACGAGCAATCCGGCCAGGAGGCCGGAGATAAAAGTCAGTAAGACCGACTCGCTGATGAACTGAATCACCAGGGAGAATTTCTGCGCACCGGCTACCTTGCGGATGCCCACTTCTTTGGCCCGCTTCTCGCTTCGGGCCGTACTCAGATTGACAAAATTGACGCAGGCGATCAATAGGATAAAAGCGGCAATGATCCCAAACAAACGTACTGTGGCGATCCGGCCCTCCACCAACTTTCCGTTTTCTATTTTTGAATACAAATGCCACTTGCTGGCCGGATGCAGGAAAATTGCCCGCTGCGAAACATCGTCCAGTACTCCTTTCAGATGAGCCGCGGTCACGTACCTGATTTTCGCATTGACGCGATCGACCTGCGCGTCTTCCCGCAACAGCACGTAGGTTACGTAGTTGTTGGAAGTCCACTCGTCCGATCCCCAACCCAGTGCCTGGAAGTAAGACCAGGGCAAAAAATATTCGGCATCAGCAAATTGTGTGTTGTTGGGCAAATCTTCCAGGATACCACTTATGGAGAAATTGTCCCGATGCTCGACCTGTATGGTTTTTCCGATCGCATCGGTGGTACCATACAGCTTCATGGCCAGCGATCGGGTAATAACAATGCCGTTATTTTGGGAAAGGGAATAGTCGGCGCTGCCGCTGAGGAAAGGAAAATCGAATAAATGGAAAAACGTAGAGTCGGCAAAAGCGCCGTGGATGTTCAGATGCTTCTCATTGGCGGACAAGAGCAGCGTGGGCGAAATGTACCGTGCGGTATTTTCAATATCGGGGTAGTTTGCTTTCAGTTCCGGCGCCAAAGGGATAGGGGTACTTCCCCAAACCGTGGGTTCGCCACTGAACACATCCTGATTGTACACCTGAAACAGCCGGTCGGTTTTGGGGTAAAATCGATCGTAAGTCAGCTCGCTCTGTACCCAAAGAAAAATGAGCACGGAAGCGGCCATGCCCACGGCCAAACCGACCCCATTGATGAAGGTGTATTCTTTGGCCCGGATCAGATTCCGCCAGGCAATTTTCAGGTAGTTGGAGATCATGGCTTATTTTTGGGTTAAAAGATAAAAGGGGAGCGGTCAATGGCAGGTCAAAAGGAAGTCAGAGAATACCATTTAACCGTTTGGCGTTGACCGTTAACCGAAAGCAAAATATCACTCACTCCGCAGCGACTTCACCGGATCCATCAGGGCGGCTTTGATACTTTGAAAACTCACGGTCAGCAACGCGATGGCGACTGCCAGACCACCCGCCCCGGCGAAGTACCACCATTCCAGGTCGATTTTATAGGTAAAGTCCGCCAGCCATGCATTCATGGCGTACCAGGCAACAGGCGTAGCGATGACAATGGCCGCGATGACGAGTTTAAGAAAATCCGAGGAGAGCAGCGATACGATACTGGCCACACTGGCTCCCAGCACCTTACGCACGCCGATCTCCTTAATGCGGCTTTCGGCGGTATAAGCGGCCAGCGCGAACAGGCCCAGACAACCGATGAACAACGCCAGGCCCGTCAGGATACTCAGTACGGAACCCATCCGGGCTTCGGAACGGTAAAGGCGGGCAAAGGTAGCATCCAGAAAATCATACTCGAAAGGTACCTCCGGCACAGCCTTATCCCAGAGGGCGGCGGCTTTCTCGACGGCCTGTTTCTCACTACCGGGACGCACCCGCAAGGCGATGTACGAGGCCCAGGTTTGGTAGGTTTTGGACGCTTCGTGGAAAAGCGCCATGGGTTCGATGGCCGTGCGCACCGACGCATCATTAAAATCGCGCATGACGCCGACTACCTGAAAACGCTGATTGGCATTGCCCGGATAACGCAGCCATTTTCCGATTGGATCTTTCCAGCCAATGGCCTTGACGGCAGTCTCGTTCAGGATTACCGATGCCGAATCGCTGACCGAATGGGGGCGGAAGTTCCGTCCCGCCAGGATTTCGATGCCCAGGGTAGGCACAAAATCGGCGTCGGTCAGGAATGAACCCATGGGCAGGCTGGAAACAACGGCATTCTTTTGGTCGCCTTGTTCGGGTTCATAAAAGTCGCCAAAGCTACCCAGCGATGGCAAAAAAGTAGAATGCGTAGCATCCAGCGCTTCGGGTAGGTTGGCCAGTTGCTGCCGGAAAGCCTCCCGCGCCGAGGGCGACGTGAAGTGGCGCGCATTCTCGATCACCAGCACATGCTCGCGATTCAGGCCCGGCGTTTGTTTTTGGGCAAATTCCAATTGCTGAAATACGACAAACGAGCCCAGCATCAGGACGATGGAAACTGCAAACTGAAACACGACGAGTCCGCTCCGTACCGATACCAATCCGCCCCGGCTTCTTCGCCCGGCGGATTTGAACATCTCGATGGCCTTGAATCGCGACAAATAAAAGGCCGGATAAAGTCCACCGAGCAAGCCCGTTACAAGGGGCAGCAGTACCACAAACCCCATACTTTCCGTTGAAAAGAGGTCGCCGGGCAGTAGCGCGAGTCCCGTCAGATTGTTATAAAAGGGCAGCATCACACTCGCCAGCAAGGCAGCCAAAAACATGGCACCCCCACTCAGCAGCACTGACTCGACCAGAAACTGCGCAACCAACGCGCTCCGCTGCGAACCGAGGGCCTTACGTACCCCTACCTCCTGCGAACGTTTCATGGAGCGCGCGGTAGATAAATTCATGAAATTAACGCAGGCCAGCAGCAAAATCAGACCACCAATGATCGCAAACATCCCCACCTGCTCACCGTCGCCGAGCGTGGTCAGTCGCGAGGTAAGTCCGGTGTAGCCCAAATGCAGCTTTTCCAGGGGCAAGAGTTTTACATCGAGACGGTCGCCATTGTCAAGGTTTTTGGTCAAATCCTGCCCGATCCGGGCGTAGGCGGCGGGTGCATAGGTACGTACCATGGCCGGGAACTTCTTTTCCAAAGTAGCCAGTGCTTGCTCGGTGACGGGCTGCCGCAGCCGCACCCAGGTATCGACCTGCAACCAAATCCAACTCCACGAAAAACGCTCCACTACCGAAAAATTGGTCATGGAAGCCAGAAAGCCGAACTGTACCGTAGAGTTAGTGGGTAGGTCCCGCACGATTCCCGTTACCTGGTAGGGGTTGTCGTTCAGTTTTAACGACTGGCCCAAGGCGGTTTGTTCGCCAAAATACTTCCGCGCCATACTCTCGGTCAGCACCACGCTGCCGGGTTTGTCGAGGGCCGTGCGGGGATCGCCCGCTACCATCGGAAAACCGAACAATTCCAGAAAAGCCGTGTCGGCGGCCATCGCGTTGTTATATTCATTGAAAGTCAGGGGCTCTTTGCCATTCATAGCTTCCCGCTGCACCACCACGCTACCCAAATTGAAGGTACGGGCGGCCATTTCGATCTCGGGAAAATCCTCGACCAGCCTCGCCCCCACGGGCGGCGGCGTGTTGGTGGTAAAAGCTTCCTGGTCGCCCATTTTGATATCGAAGGCTACCGCGCAGACGCGATCGGCATAAGGCAGGAAAGTATCGAAACTTCTTTCGTGAATAACGTAAAGTCCAATGAGCCAGCAAGCCGCCAGGCCCACCGCCAGGCCCGTGACATTCACCAGCGAAAAAAAAGGTTGCCGCCGGAAGTGGCGAAGGGCGATTTTGAGGTAGTTGGTTAGCATGGGCGTATCGGGAATGATCCAGTGATTTTGCTTATGAAATAATTATACCAAAAACTATAAGTCTTATGAATCAGATACTTACAAGCAAGTTATCCTGAAAACTGTCCGCTATCGGACGATGACTGGTCACAGGCGGACAGGAAAAAATCAGCGACACATCAAAATTTCCTTGTCAAAGAATGCAGTTGCTTTGTAAGTTTATTGGCTATTTACCCCTCTATGCAGTATCCCGACACCTGGCCGCGTCTGGTAGGCATCCCGATTTGGGCCTTCTTTTTTCGCTTCATTGGCGATATCACGCCGCTAGGACAGCTACTTAGTAGTCCTCAGTTCTATCTGGATGTGCTGGTGGTGATGGGTGTCACCGCGCTGCTTTGGGAGGCCAACCGCTTCCTCATCCGCTATCTCGATCGCCGGTATTCGTGGGCTACTCAGGCATTCCAGCGGCTTTTCGTACAGGGAGGTATTGCCTTTGGCAGCACCGCCCTGATTATCGCCCTGTTCAGCTTTGTGTATAATGATCTGGTACTGCACCGTTCGGCGCAGATCACCCTCAGCATTGTGATTGCCAACGACGTACCCATTGGGCTGATGTTCATCCTGATCTTGCACATGGGCTACACTATGTACTGGCTGCTGAACTACCATCGCACCAGCGTAGCCGGGCTCAAGCTACGGATTGCCGAACTCGAAGGTACTTCTCAGATTGCACCGCCGGCTCCCGAAAAGCAGGGTACCAAGATCCTACTGGTCAATCAGGGAAAAGGCTATGTCCCATTGATGACCGAGCAGGTCGCGTATATCTTTGTCACGAACGAAACCAGCATTGTCAAGACGCACGACAACCAATCGTTCACGATCGACGCTACCCTTGAGCAGCTTATTGAGCGGTTGCCGGCCAGTGATTTCTTTCGGATCAGCCGTCAGTTCATCGCCAGCCGCAGCGCCATTCGCAAAGTGGAGAACGACGGTTCGGGCCGGGCGTTACTGACGCTGCATCCCAAACCCGCCGAAGAGGTAGCGGTGAGTCGGCGTCGGGTAGCGGAGTTCCGCCAATGGCTGAGCGAATCCTGAGCAGAGGTACCTTGATTCAATCATTTTTAGCCAATCCTGAAGGTACCTCATCCTACCATTCAAGGTCGGTACCTCACCACTCACCGCTTTTTGCAGGCCACTGAGCCGTCCCCAATTTTAAGCACCTTGTGGCTGACGTTACTTTTGCGCCCAATTAGTAAACTCAAAAACAAGTACTTATGAAAAAATCAATTCCACTCCTCTTCCTGGCCGGGAGTCTGAGTGTCCAGCTTTCGCTGGCTCAGGTACCCCGCCCCGACCGAGCGCCTTCGGGTCCTCCGCTGACCATCTCTGTTTTCTCGGAATCCATCAGTCTGCCTACTTTGGCCCACCTGCAGAAAGGCGGAATCGGGATCAAGGTAGGCACCGAACTGTACTACCGCAACCGACCGGGCTCGCAGACGTTTCAGAGCATCAATCTGGGGTACTATCATCATCCCGGCGTTCAAAGCGGACTCTTTGCTAGTACCGAAGTAGGCTACCGCAAGTACTTTGGGGCGGTGTACGCCGAGGCAAGCCTGGGCATGGGTACCCTGCTGTTGCACCCGGTGGCGCCTTCTTACGAGCGGTCCAGCCCGGATTTCCCGAAGGCCGCAGCTTACCAGTTCAAACTGATGCCTTCCGCCAGACTGGGAGCCGGGTATCGCTTCCGGAATCGTACTTCGGTATTTACCCGTTACGAGCTGTTTGGCGAAATGCCGTTCAGTCAAATTCTCTTACCCCACCAAGCACTGCATGTAGGGGCCAGGGTACCCTTTCTCAATTAATTGATCCAGTATCTATTTATAGCCATGAAAACAACTTATTTCCGGTTCGCGCTGGCCACTTTGTGCCTGGCGCTGACTGCCTGTGAATCCACCGACATTCCCCAGCCCACCCTTGATGCCGCTCCTGACTTTTCGGAACACGCGCAGCACGCCACGTATCAGAAAGCCGTGGAAGATTACGCCGGCACGAACCGAATTCCGGGAGCCGTGCTAGCGATTAAAAAAGAAAATGCACCGCTCTGGATCGGTGCCACGGGGTACTCCAACCTGGAACACCACACCACCATGCAAGTCAATACGCCATTCAGGGCGGGAAGCATCGCCAAAACGTTTGTGGCGACCGCCGTAATGCTGTTGAAAGATGAAGGCAAGTTCGGACTCGATGACAAGCTCGCCGACCTGCTACCCGCCAGCAAAGGACAGATTCCCCAGGCCGAACAAATCACCCTGCGCCAGCTTCTGGCCCATACCAGTGGAATCTTCGACCCGACCAATGACGACACGCAGTACCAGCTGGATCTTGTAAATAATCCCGCCCGGCGCGGTGCCATGACGCCCGATGAAGTACTGAGAAGGTACGTATACGGCCGTTCGTTACTCTTCGAGCCGGGGGAACGATTTAGTTATTCCAATTCCAACTATATGCTCATTGGAAGAATCATTGAACAGCAGACGGGAAAATCGCTGCAAACGGTACTGGATGAACAAATCATTCAGCCTTTGGGGCTAACAGGTACCTACCTCGAAAAGCGCGACGACCGTAACGTGGCCCGGGGATATGCCGATTTTTACGCCAATGACAAATTGATGGACGTCACGGCGCTGGACCGCGCCGAAGCCGACGGTGGAGCGTACGGTGGGCTTATTTCGACGGCAGCGGATCTGTTCCGGTTCAGCGAGGCGCTTTTTGGTGAAAAACTCGTCGGCCCCGCTGCGTTACAGGAAATGCTGACCCCCTACCCCGTCCGGCAGGGTACCACCACCTACGGCCTGGGCGTGGACCAGTGGGAGTCAGAAATACTGGGAACAGGCTATGGGAACAACGGTACCCTCGCGGGTACCGAAGCCAACGTCTTTTATTTTCCTCAGAAAAAGGCCACGTTCGTGCTGATGGCCAACTTCGGCAGCGGTACCCGCAAGGGCTTTCTGGACAGCCTGCTCGACTGATGGTGTTTTTGTGGAAGGGAGAATTGGCCTCCCCTTTCCACAAAAATCAAGGTTTCTTTCCTTGTAAGGTACCCTAAGACGGGCATTTGATGAGGAGGCCGAAGAGTTTCTGGAATGGTTTTTTTGAAGAGATGCCCAACACAAAACCATACTCTTTCAGAAAGAAATGATTGATAACCAGATTCCTGATTCGCACACTGAAAATCCGGCGAACCTGCTAAGCCGCAGGCGCTTTTTTTACCAATCCGGACTTGCGGTTTTTACCACAGCCTTTTTAGCATCCTGTGGTAAAATGGCAGACGATGTACTTCCCGAAACCGAGACTCCTGAACCCGACAAAGAAGTAGTGCCGGACCGGGATAAAACCCTGGCCTTTTTCGGGGATAGCCTGACCATCGGCGCGGGAGGTACTGCTCCGTATGGCAATATGGTTGGGGCTGCTCTGGCCAGCCGGCCCGTGGTGAGTGATGGGATTGTGGGGCAGGGAGCGGCCAGCATTGCCGTCAGGCAGGGAGGTACCCCACTGAAAATAACCGTGGAAGGCAACAAACTGGATAGCATCAAGCCGATCAAGATTACCAAACTGAGCAATCAGTTTCTGTCTACCCCTTCCCGCAATGAAGAATACAGCCGAAAGGGTACCATCCTCGGGGTGCGTTGTACCATCCGGCGGATACCCAGTGGGGCCGACGGCGAAATGTATACGATCACACCGGATACGGTGAGCACGATCGATATTCCGGCCGATTCGGAGTTTGTGCTGGAAGATGCGGCCAAGCTCAAAACCGCCACGCAGGTCCTGTGGTACGGCCGGAACAACATCGGAAAACCGGGTGCCGAAGAAGAAATCCTGTCGTCGCTGGAAAGCTCGATCGCCTACATCACCGCGCCCGCCCGATACGTCGTGCTGGGGGTACTTACCGAGGCAGACGAGAACAAAGGTTCTGAGAATTACAACCAGGTCATCGCGATCAACGAAAAGCTGGCGGCCAAATACGGCGACAAATACGTGAAAATGACTCCGCCGACCGACGCAGAAATGGCTGCGATCAGCTACAAGCCGACACCCGAAGACCTGACCGATCTGGAAAACCTCAATTTCCCGAGGGGCATGCGGGCCGACATCACTTCTGACGACATCCACCTGAATGACAAGGGGTACCAGATTGTCGCCAACCGGGTGATCGAAAAGCTGAAGGCGCTCAAGTACTAGCGCCTGCCTCTTCATTGGTAGTTTACAAAGGGTAAGTCATACGTAAAGAAAGCAGGGCAAGCTGGTGAGTATACCAAAAAAGCTCCCTGCTTTCTTTACGTATGACAAAACTCAATCTTTCCCTCGTTCTTCTGTTGCTGGCTGGCAGCGTTAAAGCGCAGCAGATTATCCCGTTGTATACGGGTACCATTCCCAACGCGACCTCCTACACGATGCAGGAAATTGCCACCGAAAAAGACGGTAGGGTAGTTTGGTACCGTAAGGTGTCAAAACCTACCCTCACGATTTTTCTGCCCGCGAAAGAGAAGGCCAGCGGAGCGGGCGTGATCCTTTTTCCAGGCGGTGGCTATTCGGGAGAAAGCTACGAGGCAGAGGGTGTTCGCATTGCCGAAACGTTTATCGCTCATGGTGTCGCCGCCTTTGTGGTCAAGTACCGGCTGCCCAGCGACTCGATCATGGTCGATAAAAGCATTGGCCCCCTGCAGGATGCCCAGCGGGCTATCCAGGTAGTACGGGAGCGGGCCGCCGAATGGAACCTCTCTCCGGACAAAATCGGGATTATGGGCTTTTCGGCAGGTGGGCATCTGGCCGCCACGGCCGGTACCCATTTCAACGAGCCGGTAATCGGGAATCCAAATGCGACCGATCTGAGGCCCGATTTCATGATTCTGGTGTATCCGGTCATTTCGATGACCGAAGTACCCGCCCACAAAGGATCGAGAGCGAATCTGCTGGGGGAGAATCCTACGGCGGCCCAAATCGAACGGTTTTCCAACGAGCTGCACGTCACGATCCAAACCCCACCTACCTACCTGACGCACGCGGGCGATGATACCGTGGTGGACGTGGACAATAGTATCGCGTTTTACGAAGCCCTCCGGCATCACAAGGTACCCGCCGAGATGCACCTTTATCCCAACGGCAACCATGGGTTTGTGCTGAAACTACCTACCGAAGAATGGATGGTACCTCTGTTTACCTGGATGAAGGGGAATGGTTGGGTGAAGTAGGGTACTGTTAGTGGTTTGGTAATTAGTTAGACTATATTTAAGAAAATATTCACGCAATCAATTCTAAAAAATGGGCCACTACAAAGCAAACTCCACGAACTCCAGAAATTTCAGTCTGACAACAGAAAACACTAAAATTGGAGAATTGAAGTACACGACCTGGTATTCGTTTAAGGCTGAAATACAGTTGGCCGACTACTCGACCTATCAACTGGAACCCAAAGGGTTTTGGGATCAAAAAATTGAATTAAGAAGAGAAGAAGAAACCCTATTGGAATTCAAAATGGGTTGGAAAGGAATTGTTATTGAAACCAACTTCAATGGACGTGAGAAAAATTATCTGTTGAAACTGAAAGGGTTACTGAGCAGTAGATTTATACTGATTGATTCCGAAGAAAATGAGGTTCTGGCAGTTGACACTGATTTCAAGTGGAGTAAATTGAATTTTGAATACAACATTGAAACTACCATAGAATTCGACACTGTGAAAAACAAGGACCTCATGCTGTTGACTATTCTGCACTGTATAAACTATTATCTGACCGTTATCAATGGTGCTGCTTAAACGAAATACCTGAACCGCTAATACATTAGTAGTAGTTATAATACTTATGCAGACGAATCTTCTTTGGACTGGGCTCGAATACTATTCTTTAGAGAATTGTTTAGTGAGCACTTCAGAGGTTGGGTCAGAAATCACATCAACTGTTATTGGGCAGTACAATAAGAAAATCTACCGAGTCGAATATCTTATTAAAACAAACCTCCATTGGGAAACAGTATATTTTGAAATAAATAGCCGTCATAGCGATCAAACCCAGGTCATAATAATGGAGGGGAATGGCAAGGGTAGTTGGTCAACCAACGGTCAGCGAATAGAGCAGTTCGAAGGATGCATTGATATTGATATTCCACTGACACCGTTCACGAACACTTTGCCGATCAACCGACTTCAATTAAGGCCAAAAGAGGCGCAGGAAATTCAGGTGATTTATCTCGATCTTTTAGAACACCAGATAAAGCCGGTTCGCCAACGATATATTCGACTTTCGAACCAAGAGTATCATTATGAGAACGTTCCAAATGATTTCGAAGCAGTTATTCAGGTAGACGAGTTGGGCTTGGTGATTAATTATCCATCTCTTTTTACGAGAACAGCCACCTTGCGGACAAACTACCGCTGACACAGTTCCCCAAAATACAGGCGGAAATATAAGTGATGAGCAGGGTAAATCTACCTGTCGCAATCAGCCACTACCATTGTCGCCTTCACACTGCATTGCATTCCTATTTGTTGAGGAGATTTGTATCGTACTAAAACAGCAATAGGATGAGAAAAATAATTGTTTTGTCGATGATCACCCTGGATGGGGTGCTGCAGGGACCGGGTGGACCGGAGGAAGATCCATCGGGCGGTTTCAACTATGGCGGCTGGGTGGCACCATATAGTGACGAAGTGGGGGATAAGGTCATGGAAAAACTCCTGAAACCGGCCGATCTTCTTTTGGGCCGGAAGACCTTTCAGATTTGGGAAAACTACTGGCCCAAACACGCAGACTTTTGGCCGAGCATCAATGAGGTCACAAAATACGTCATGTCCACGACGGTAGAAAAGTCAGATTGGAACGCCTGCGTTTTCCTCAACAGCCTGTCCGATATTGAAAAATTAAAGGCTTCGGATGGCTCAGACATTCAAGTGTGGGGCAGCGGTGAGCTGGCTCAACTACTCTTCAAGAATGATCTGGTCGACGACCTTTGGCTCATGATTCATCCGTTGACGCTTGGTGAAGGGAAAAAGTTATTTGACAAGGGTGCCATTCCGGCCGCCTTCACCTTAACAGAGAGTGTCGTTACCTCAACCGGCGTACTTATGGCCCATTACGAACGAGCCGGAGAAGTCAAAACAGGGACTGTTGGAGCTTAATCCGGGAGGCTGTATACTATTGATGGATGAATAAAGTCGTAAAGAAAGTACCCCGGCGGGGTCATCAGTAAAAGAAAGAAAGGACATCGACCCCTTTGGGGTGCCAAGCTTAACTATTTCAACTGTTGCTATTAACTGTCGACCGCGCGGCGGACCGTGCCTCCGGCGTAAAAGCCTGGACCTTTACATTCTAATTCACTATCAATAAGCTGAGGGCTGCCCTAATAAATACCCGTTATTTGTTCACAGGGAATTTTTCCTGGCACACATCGTTGGCCATGGATGCAAAATGCTTTTGTTTTTGATGAACAAACCACCACCCCGCGGATTTATTTTTCTGGTATAACCGGGGAAAATCCGCGGGTTTTTATGGTTTGCTTACTATCAGCCCACCGTTTACACGGACATAGTAAGCCAAGTAAGCTGCTGTTCAGAACAGCTAGGCCAGATTCTCCTTAAAGAAATCGATCGTCCTTTTCCAGGCGAGTTCGGCGGCTGCCTTATCATAGCGCGGGGTGGTATCATTGTGAAAACCATGGTTGACTCCGGCGTACATATAGGCCTGATAGGGCTTGTCGTTCTTTTTTAAAGCTGCCTCGTAGGCGGGCCAGCCCTCGTTTACGCGGGTATCCAGTTCGGCGTAATGCAACAGCAGGGGGGCCTGTATCTTAGGAACGTCCTCGAGCGGAGGCTGTCCTCCATAGAAAGGTACCGAAGCCGCCAGGTCCGGCAGGCGCACGGCCATCAGATTGCAAATACCCCCTCCGAAACAAAAACCCACTACCCCGACCTTGCCATTACATTCTTTGCTGTTTTTCAGGTACCCGTAAGCCGCGATGAAATCCTCCAGCATTTCGTCGCGGTTCCGCTTACTTTGCATGGTACGTCCTTCATCGTCATTGCCGGGGTACCCACCCAGGGGTGTCAGGGCATCGGGGGCAATGGAAATGAATCCGGCCAGGGCAACCCGCCGGCCCACGTCCTCAATGTAGGGATTCAATCCGCGATTTTCATGCACTACCACCACACCGCCCAGGGGTTTGCTGGCATCGGCGGGCTTCGAGAGCAAAGCCTTGATCGCCCCGCCTCCTTTGGGCGATTGGTAGGTGATATATTCCGATTTAATACGCGGATCATCCGGTTTTACCTGGATGTTCCCCTGGTAGTTGGGCATAAGGAAGCTCATTAGCGAGGCTACTGTTATGCCCCTACCGCATAAGCGGACAGTTTTTGGGCGAACTCCCGCCGGTCGAGTCGGTCGTGGGCGTAGTCGTCGTATAGGTCAAATACCTCCTGCCGGATATCTTCTTTCTTGATCTCGTTCATAGTATTGGCGGTTAAAGGTTAAAAAATCCATTAAAAGGTACCCAACGGCATTTCACATGCATCGGATAGGTAAGAAAGGGGTATAAGCTTGAGCGTAATGCAATATTACCCAAATATTGCTGTGCTTGCCGATGTGTTTCTATGGGTTTGGGAAATAATTAGACCAGTGGGTTCATTACTCCGATGAATGGTTAAAGTATAGTGAAGCCCAGGAGACGCTTTTCAACAGAAGTGCTGTTAGCGCAACACCCCCAAGTGAAGTACTGCCTGTGAAGGTGAGTCTGAAATTTTTCGGTGTTGAATATACCACTTAATGGGTACCCTATGGCAATTGGGGTACCTTACCCGACAAATTTATTAAACGGTCCCCAAACTTCTTTGAATCAATTGCCATGTACATTCGAAACCAATATATTTGGGTCTGGATGTGGCCTTTGGTTTGAATCCATCTTCTCACCTTTAAAAATAAGAATAACCGTATGGGTTTACTCGCACAATTGAAAAACAAGGCTCTGACTGTCAAGGAACAACTTCGGCCTACCACGGATTTTGATCCTGCCACCCTACCCTGGATCGACCTTCCAGAGGCCGATATTGCCACCTTTGTGAAGAACTTCAAACCCCGCTTCCCGCTTACGTTCAATTTGGAAGAAAAACTGCATTTCTGGCAAAAAAACGGCTACGTGATTCTGGAGAACGTGATTCCTCAGGAATTGTTAGATGCCTACTGGGAAGATGTGGAGGAGTTGATTGAGCACCCCGAGAAATACAAATTGATGACGCGCATCGACCTGCCCAAGTTTGAGCCCATTCAGGAGCGGCTGATCAAGGATTTTCCCAAAGAAGACCTGAAAGGAAAGTACGTCAAACTGAATGATTTTCATCAGTTGTCGGAAACGGGCAAAAATCTGATGACGCATCCGGCCATTGTCAATTTTCTGGAAGCGATCTTCCAGCAACAGGTAGTGGTGATGCAAAGTCTGACTTTCATGTTCGGCAGCCAGCAGCCCTCGCATCAGGATTTCCCCTGGGTGACGGCCAAAATTGCGAGCCACCTAGCGGCAGCCTGGATTCCGCTTGAGGACATCACTGCCGATTCGGGACCTTTGTACTACTACGTGGGTTCCCATAAACTGCCCAAATTCAATTTTGGCAACGGTATCCTGTCCAATCAGCGTTCGTCCCGGTCACCCCTGGAATTTGCCGACTACCTGGACAAGAATTGCGCGGCGCAGGGGTACCCCCGTGAAACGCTGTTGATCAAGCGGGGCGATGTGCTGATCTGGCATGCCGCGCTGGCCCATGGCGGAGGCACTATTACCAATCCGGACAGTACCCGTAAATCCTACGTATGCCATTATTCTACGGAACAGGCCTTGCCTTTTCACCGGTACAATCCCTTCGCTACGCCGGTTGTCCAGGAGTACCACGGAGTACACATCTATAAGCATCCCGAGTTTGGAGATCAGGAAAATATCCTGAAGGCCAAGCCTGTTTCTTAAAATCAAAAACTCAGCAGGTACCCCGTCAGGTCGGCCAGGCTTTGCTCGTCCAGCCCCAGGGAGGTAGGCTCGGGCATGAGTGAGGTAGGTAGTTTTTCGCGGCTTTTGATTTGGTCTGCTTTGATGGCGTGCCGTTGTCCGGCGGCGTCTTTTAACACTACGGTGGGGCCGTCGCTGAGCAGAAAACCAAAGTAGGTTTCTCCTTTTTTCGTAGTAACCGTGTAGGCTTCGTAACCGAATACAATACTGGCCGACGGGTTGACGATGGCGTCCAGCAGCGTCATTTTGTCGAATTTCTGGTGGATCATGGTCAGGTCGGGGCCGATGTCCGCGCCCTGTTCGCCGTGGCGGTGGCAGGTGGCGCAGTTGGTTTCAAATACGCTCTTTCCATGGCTGACGTCGGCTTTCATACGGGCCACAAAATCCATTTTCAGTTCTTTTCCCTGACGGGCGAAAAATTGACTGGCCATCACCCGGACGTTCTGATCAGGATTTTTGAACAATTGCTCGCTGACAACCGTAGCGATGGTACCCGGCAATTGCCCTTGCGATTTCAGGTCGATCAGCATATTGCCGCCGCTGGCATTGTCGGCCATCGAGCGGGCGGCCTCAATCCGTTGCGGCTCGGGCAGTGATTTGTCGGTCACCTTCTGTTTCAGTTCCAGCATTCGTTTGTATTCGGGCGATAGTACCTGAGCCGTGGCAGTTTCCCAATCCATCAGGTTGGCCCAATCGTTGGTTTTCCGGAAATTAACCCACCACAAGGCCGTCGAAGAAACATCGGGCAAGTGCGATTTGGATAAAGCAATCATCGCTTCCGCGGCTTTCCGGTCGTTGATGAACGCCAGCGCAGTGAGCGCCTTGCGGCGTTCGGCGGGGGGTACCTTCTCCGAAGCAGCCCGGATTTTCAAATCATCGATAGCTTGCACAGGATGCAGTCGCCAGGTGAGGTTGGCCCGTTGGGGCGACCACTGCACCGGATCGGCCGGGTAGGTACCTTTGACCAAAGCGTACACGTCCGTTTCTTTGCCATCGGCAGCAGTACCAAGGGCTTCCAACAGCCAGGGATCCTGCCCGTCATACCTTTTGATGAGGTTTTGAATGCTTACCTTGGCTTCTGCATGAGGCACATCCCGCAGCGCGATACCCACCTCCCGGCGCACGGCGGCATCAGGGTCTTGTGCCATTTTCACCAGGTAGGGCGAAGGATCGGAGGCCGCGCGCAAGGCCCGAAAGGCCGTCAGGCGTACGGTGGCATCGGGTGAGTCCAGCATTTTTTCAACCGCATTTTTTCCTTTATCCCCCAACTGCGCCAGCAGCCAGATCGCCCGCGCCCGGTGGTAAGGATTTTCGGCGGTGAGCATAGTTTGAACCTCTTCCAACACACCATCCCCTTTCTTTTTCAACCCCTCAAAGCCCAACGCGCGTACGTTGACCGCCGGATTTTTCAACGCCTGGACGAGCCCTTCCGTGGTAGTCAGGTTCAGCGTAGGCGCGGTGAGTTTTTTCCCTTTGGGCGTGATGCGGTAGATACGGCCGTAGCCTTTCTTGTCCTGCATGGCGTGGCCGCCCACAATGGGATCGTACCAGTCGGCAATGTACAGAGCGCCGTCCGGTCCCACCGCCACATCCGAAGGACGAAACCACTTGCGGGTGTCGGTATCGGTCTCAAACCACTCATAGCGTTCCGAGGCCTGAGGGAATGAACTGATAAGATCTTTACGGTTCAGCGTAAAACCGGCACCTTGTTTTTCGGGCTGATAGGCAAAAATAACGTTGCGTCCGGCCTCGCAACTCAGCAAGGTACCCCGGTATTTTTCCCCCAATTCATCACCTTCGTAGAACACAATGCCGGTGGGCGAACCCGCGCCGGTGTTGTCCCCGGCGGGCATGACGCCCGGATCGTCCTGGTGCCAATGGGCTTCAAACATGGTTTGGCCGGGGCGACGGTCGGCTTGCCAGAAGCGGGTACCATCAGCAGCAAAGTACCCGGCGTTGCCATTTTCGGGCAAAAAGGAGACCCGGCAGGTGATCACCTGGTCGTCGTTATCGTTTTGCCACATATTGCCGTAGCTGTCCAGGCACACCTCATAGCTGTTTCGGAAATTGTGCCCCATCACTTTTAGCCCGGTCCCGTCGGGATTGATGCGCAACGCCAGCCCTCCTACCCACACGCGCCCATCGTCCGATTTCCGGTTGCCTTCATTTTTGTCGTTGTAGGGGGTACCTCCGGTATACAGGCTGCCGCTGCGAAGCGTCCAGCCGTCCTGATCGGCTACGGTGTGTGGCCCCGCATTGCCCGTGTTGAAGTACCAGCGGCCATCGGGGCCCGTCACCAGTGAGTGGAGCGAATGATCGTGGTCGAAACCGCCGAAACCCGTAAGGAATATTTCCCGTTTGTCGGGTTTGTCATCGCCGTCAAGATCCGTATATATTATCAAATTGGGGGCGCACGAAACAATCACTTTATTGCCAATCACTGCAATGCCTAGGGGTGCCGTAAGCAGCGTGTCCTCCACGTACACTTTGGACGACTCGGCCCGGCCGTCCCCATCCTTGTCTTCCAGAATCATGACCCGGTCGCCCTTTTGCTCGTGGGACAGGCGTTCTTCGGGCTTGGTCTTGAAGCTCCGGTAATTGACCGCTTCGGTAATCCATACACGACCCCGGGCGTCAATGTCCATGTTGGTAGGATTGTAAAACAACGGAGCTTCGGCCCAAAGTGTGGCTTCCAGATCATCGGGAACATAGAGCCGGGAATTTTCGTCACCCGGTCCAAGCAGACTGACCGCCGATAGAGTCAGGAGCAAAATGCTTCCCAGAATTGGTGTACCGTACCGGAAAAATGTGTTGACTTTCATAGAACAGGGAAATGATTTTAGCGGAACAAGCCCTAAGAAAAAGGAAAGATAGTCTCCAGATACCGTCGATTGTGTTGGTAGCATTCCACGACGTCTGCCCCCTGGGGCGTGGCCCCTTCAATCTGCATCCAGCCCTGGTAGCCGACTTTTTTCAGAAGCATAGCTACGCGGGGCCAGTCGATGGTACCCTCCCCCAGTCGGAAGCCGTTCTCCTTCATGTGCAATTCACAGATGAGATCTTTGCCCAAAAGGGGTATTTCCTCGTAAATATCGTGTCCGGCGTCGGCCGAATTGCGGGAATCGTAGTAGACCTTGATTGCTTTGGAACCCACTGCGTCGATGATTTTCAAATGATCCCGCGCGCTCAGATACGACTCAATGCCCAGGGTTATTTTCTGCCGTTCGGCATGGGGAGCCACGCGCTTCAGGCGTTCGATCACTTCTTTCTGTCCGGCGGGGTCGTCGCGCAGCTCACCGTTGCCAAAGAAAGCCAGCAAGATCACCGACGCCCCCAACGCTTTGGCGGCATCCACACTTTTCCATACCCACTCCTCGGTACGGGCCTCTGACTTGTAAGGTACGCGGTTCAGCTCGCCAATAGCCAGGCCTGCGATCTTGATTCCGGTACGGGTCGACGCCTCACGGATGGCATTCAGGGTTTCAGGATTAGAAAGGCCGGCTTCATCCTTATTGGTGTTATAGCTTACCTGAAGTCCCTGTAAGCCGATTTTGCGGGCGATATCAAATGTCTGGGGATTCAAGCGAGGGCCAATCGACCAGTCACACGCTCCCAGTCGGAAGCGGGGCTTGGGACGGCCCAGATACTCCCATCCGATTCCGGCTCCCAGTATGGCAGCCGATCTTTTCAATACCTCGCGACGATTCAACATGATCAGGCAACAGGTTCAGAATATGATACTTGTTCTAGGCTCAAAAGGATCGAATCGGGTAATCCCTACCTCTATTGTTGAAAAGTTTTCTTACGTATATTATTCATCACCCCAGGGTCGGCGCAGGGTTTCTTTTGTGGCATGACCTTTTAGCATTTCTACTGTAAGTCACTTATTCATCATCAAACTGAAACAACTATGAATTTCATCAAAGTAGGCACCGATACCGCCGGACACGACATCGAACTTTTTTACCAGGACCTGGGTCAGGGTGACCCTGTAGTCCTCATCCACGGTTGGCCGCTGAACAGCGCCATGTGGGACTATCAGCTGGCCGAATTACCTAAGCATAACCTCCGCGTGATCGCCTATGACCGCCGGGGATTTGGCAAGTCGTCAAAACCTTGGGACGGCTACGATTATGATACTTTGGCCGATGACCTCAAAGCCGTACTGGACACCCTGGACCTTGAGAATGTTACGCTGGTAGGCATGTCCATGGGAGGCGGAGAAGTAGCCCGCTACATGGGACGCCACGGAGGTGCCCGTGTTGCCAAGGTAGCCTTCATCAGTTCTGTTACCCCCTACATGCTCAAAACCGACGACAATCCAGATGGTGTAGATCAGAGTGTTTTTGACGATATTATGGAAAACCTCAAAAAAGACCGTGCAGGTTTCCTGCAGGATTTTGGCAAGCAATTCTATGGCGTCAACATGCTCAACCATCCTGTGAGCCAGGGCCATCTGGATGGCGATTTCATGCGGGCATACAAGGCTTCGCATAAAGCGACACTCGACTGTGCCGAAGCCTTCGCCATGACGGATTTCCGGCAGGATTTGACCAAAATCAACGTTCCCACGCTGATCATCCACGGTAGCGGCGACAAGACCGTTCCCATTGAAGCCTCAGGTGAACGGACAGCCGAAGCGCTTCCAGACGCGGAATATATCGTGTACGACGGTGCCCCGCATGGCTTGTTTTACACCGAGAAAGACCGTCTGAATGAGGATCTGATTGCTTTCGCACAGCACTCAGTCGGAAGTACCAATCCGGCATTTGAACGGGCTTCCACTATCTATTGAGTACCATAATTTATTCCATACTGTTAACCTATTTTCGAAAAAACATGAAACGTTCCATCATTTTAGCGGCTCTGGCTGCAATCACGACCCTGGGCGTACAGGCACAGTCCACCACGCCCCAAACCAATGCTCCGGCAACCACCCAGACCCAGCCAGGCAACACGGCCAATCTCCCTTACTCGGGTCTGGCCACCTACAATGTGCTGGACCCCAATCGGGTACCTCAGAACGTGAAGACATCGTTCGGTACTGACTACCAGGGCATCAACGGTGCCAAGTGGGAAAGTAACAACGATGTGTACCGCAGTACATTCATGCAAAACGGCAAGAACATGTCGGTCCTTTATGACAAGAATGGAAAGATGCGGGAAACCCGCACGGCCATGCAAATGAGCGACCTGCCTGCTTCCGTAAGGACTTCCCTTCAGGGTAAGGAAGCCAACCTACCCTACGAAGTCAAGGTGGGTAACAACACCTATTACACAGCTACGGTGGGTGGCAAGCCATCGTATTACGATGCCAATGGGAAAGCGGTGACGATGCCGAAAATGAAATAGACATCGCTTGCTCAAAGGCAAACCATTAATCAAAACACCCGGAAAATCCGGGTGTTTTTTTTTGAGGTACCCTCACTGTTATTCTATACCCTGATCTTCTAGGTGAGTTTTGTACAATTAAAAGTTTGAGCTAGGTTAAAATATGATTTGATGAAAGAACTGTATTATTTTTTAAGGGTACTACCCAAAGGAATACTTTTTTAACTTTTTAAAACAAAAGGTTCTAGGTCCGGTAATTCGCTGGGCCAGGGCTATTTTTCGTAACCAATGGGAAACTTATTTCCCATTCGGCAATCATCAACACATAAAACCCACTTTTTTATGAAGACAACTTATAAACGTATTAAACAATCCCTTTTTATCTCGCTGGCGCTGTGTGCTTTGGTTCCGGCAGCCGTTGCGCAGGTCAAGGGAATCAGTTACTCAATCTCGCCAGTGGGCGAATACGTAAACTGGGAGAATAACACGGGTATTAGCAACGGGTTCATGGCCGGAGGCCATCTTGGTTTTGGATTTGGAGAATTCGTTGAATTGCGGGGTACCTACCTGCAGTCGCTGGACATGAAGCGCAATTTCGGGCCCCTCGAGCTGAAGGAATTACAGGGAGTGGAACTGACGCAACCAGACATCGACGTCACGCGTTGGGGTGGTGACCTGAAACTCAACCTGAGCCGTGGTGGCGTGGTACCTTTTCTGACGGCCGGTACGGGCGTCCAGACTTTCAAATCTGATAGCCTGGCCACCTATAAAAACATTTACGTCTCCCTGGGGGCGGGCCTTCAATTTGTCGTGGCCGACCGCTACACTTTGGGCATTCAGGCCGTCAATACTTCTTTCAACGACTCACCGGTCCGTAACCTGACCACGGCCGACGAGCGGGCTGCGTATGGATTGGCAGTCGCTGATTACAATAACGAACTTTTGAAAAACTGGTCGGTACGTGCTTCATTGAGTTTCTACCTGGGAGGAAGACGTCCCGGCGAGTTGACGGAAACCGATAAAGCCTACCTAAACAATTTTTCGGGGGGATTCAGTCTTCCGATTGAAATCACGGCGGGACAGCTCGATTTCGATAAGACGCTTCCCTATGCCAACACTAAATTCGTCGGCGCTGCCACGGGCTTCAACTTCGGACCCTATGTAGGCTTGCGAGGCTTCTACTGGCGGGCTATGGAGGATGACTATTTCTCCACGTTCGACAAACTGGCCGTTTACGGCGGTGAGGGCAAGTTCAAGCTGGCCAATGGGCAAGGGCTCACCCCGAGTATCAATGTAGGGGGTGGGGTGATCGACGCTTTGAAAGGCTATACGGTGGATGGAACGGAGCTGGATGAAAAAAACCGTCCTTTCGTATCCGGCGGCCTGGGACTGGATATCCCGTTCGGCCGTGCTTTCAAACTGACCGCCTATGGCAAAGCCCTGCTTACTTCCAATGATCCGCTGGAAAATGCGGCGAATCCTGATGAACTGGCCACGAGCTGGGCCTACGGACTGAGTGCCAACCTGATTCTTGGCAACGGGGTAAAAAACATACAGACTCAAAAGGAAGAGTCCTACGATGAGGTAGTCAAGAACAGCATGACGCGAGAGAAAAACCGGGCCAGGGACTTGAAAGAAGAGTATGAGGACCGTATCGATCAGCTAAACGACGGGATCAGGGAAGCTCGTGACGACGGCAACCGCCGCCTGGCCAATGATCTGGAGGACGACCGGGAGGCGCTGCGCGTAGCCGTGGATCGTATTGAAGAAACCCTGAAGCAGGAAGAGAAAGCCAATGAAGAGGCCAACCGCAAAGACGATCCGCTATTGATGAAGATGAAACCCACGGATTTTGCAAAAAAAATAGACGGTATCAAGGAAGAGGTTCCCGGTATCCGTCGCGTGTACGCTGGCAACGATTCGGATCGTGACCGCGGCACTACCGATCGGAGGCGTGATTCAGAATCGGGAGTTGACGCCAGGACGCTTCGGGCCTTAGAAGATCGTTTGCAGTCGATTGAGGACAAACTGGACGATATTCAGAAGCAGAACAATGATTTCCGTCGGAACCAGCCAACCTACCGCAACGACGGCTCCAGAACCGATGCCAGTTTTAACGACCGTAGCAACACCGGAAATACCAGGGGAGATCGGAATGGGGCTTATGATCCTCAGGCAAATGATCAACCCATGGAAATGCTGAAAGCAGAAAGGCAGAAAAGCGAGGAACTCAGAGCGGCATACGAAAAGCGGATCGAGAAACTGGAGGCGGAAGTGAAAAATGCCCGCCAATCGGGAAATGTGCAGATCGAGGAAGATTTGAACGCGGAGCTTAAGTCCATGCAGGAAGGGATTCTGAAGATCCAGGATGCTCAACAACGGGAGAATGAGGCGAACCGCGATGCCTACCAGCTTAACGATCCCGCCCGGATACGAATGAATCCTGAAGCGTTCCGGTCAGAAATCAACGCTGTGGAGCGCACGAACGATCGCTACCGGGAGCAGATAGAACGCTCGTTGCGGAATTATCAACGACAGAACCAGCGTCAGATCAATACCCTGCGTGATGATCGGGACGCCTACCGCCGGGAAATGGAAAACGAAATGGATCAGTTGCGGCAGGAACTCCGGGAACTCAAGTACAACCGCGCCGGTAGCGGTACGAACGCTGGTGCGCAGTCCCCGACAGACTTGTCCCGTATCGAAGCCCTGGATAATCCTGGGGGTAGCGCCATGAGTACGGGGGGACCATCTCCCCGACCAATCTCGGGCAGCGCTCGGCGGAGCAGTTGGCGTACGAAAGCGAGAATACCGCTCAAACCGGTTTTTTCAACCGTTTCAACTATGATGGCTCCTCGGCCCTAGCCGGCGTGAACCTGGGGGGGCGACTACATTCAATGTGGGGTTACGCAACCATTACCGCTACAAAACCACCAATCTGTACGCTATGCCGGAAGCGTTTTTCGGTTTTGGCAGCGGGAGTTCGTTCGGGCTTTTTGTCAACGGTATCTACACCCTTAAGCTCAGAAGTAGGGAGGATTTCCTGCCCTACGCAGGACTTGGGCTAGGAATCATGAAAATCGGCGAAAGTGAGGTCAATAATACCAAACTGGGTTTCAACATCGTGCTGGGAGCTAATCTGTTCAAGATTGCCAACGGGCGTTTCTACGTGGATATGTCGGCGCGTAACCTGTTCAAGTACACCCAGCTGGCGGCAGGGTACCGGCTGCCTTTCTAAGTACCCTCCAAGGTGCGAGGGAATAGGGAGGTAGGTGAGCTTATGCCTACACGGTCAAAAAGGCGCGGGACATCCCGCGCCTTTTGCTTATCCCTCCCCTGGAAATTCTACGACCGTTATAAATCTGGGGGTTGAGGACAGTTTTGCAACGCCTCAAACCAGTAGTTTTTCGGCCAACTAGGCATTTTAAAGGGAGTCTGAGTGGTCCCATGAGGTAGAATTGCGGGTAGGGTCTTATCTTTGCTCTCCAATACGGGGCTCTCGGATGAATGACAGCCCGAAAACCTTACGATTAATTCAAGATGAGCGACACAAATTCTGCGGAACAGGATCAGGTATTTAAAGAAGAAATCAATCGGGTTTCCGATTTCAAATTCGGTGCTCAGGTTGTCAATGTATTCGATGACATGGTCAACCGTTCGGTACCCTTCTATGGGGAAATTCAACGGATGATGGCCGAACTGGCCGCTGACCACGTCCAGCCGGGTACCAGCGTCTATGACTTGGGCTGCTCCACCGGCGCTACCTTCCGGGCGTTGGATGGTTTTATTCCCCAGGACATCACCTTTGTGGGAATTGACGATTCGGAGGAAATGATCAACAAATGTGACCTGAAGCTGAAGGCTATGGACATGAAGCGGCCCTACCAACTCATCGTGGGCGACATTCACAAGCAGCTGTCCATCGACAATGCTTCGGTCGTCATCCTATCCCTGACCTTGCAGTTTGTGCGTCCGCTGTATCGGCAGCAACTATTGAAAAACATCTACGAGGGACTGAATCAAGGTGGAGTTCTGATCCTGATCGAAAAGGTACTAACGGAAAACAGCCTGTTCAACCGCGATTTTATCAAGCACTATTACAACTACAAGCGTCGGAACGGCTATAGCGACCTCGAAATATCCCAAAAAAGGGAGGCTTTGGAAAATGTCCTGATACCTTACAAACTGTCAGAAAATGTGACCTTGCTGGAGGATTCCGGCTTCCGGCACTGCGAAGTGTTTTTCAAATGGTATAACTTTTCGGGGCTCATCGCCACTAAGCAATGATGGTTTCTATCGGGAATTTCTTTTTTCGCTACCGCAACAATCTGTTCATCGTCCTCTACCTGTTGCTGTTCGCTCCGTCGCCCGAGTTGTTTACGCAGGCCCGGTTCGGCGACCGCTACTACCTGATTCCGCTCATTGCGGGCCTACTGATTACCGTCCTGGGCGAGCTGATCCGGGGATTGACCATCGGGCTAGCCTACATCATCCGGGGCGGGAAGGACAAGAAAGTATACGCCGAGCGGCTCGTTACCGAAGGAATCTTCAGCCACGGCCGTAATCCGCTCTACGTAGGAAACATCCTGATGTTGGTGGGCGTGGGCATCCTGTCCAATTCTTTGATTTACGTAGCCATTGTCATTCCGCTATTCCTGTTCATCTATCAGGCCATTGTGTTGGCCGAAGAGAACTTTTTGCGCAATAAGTTCGGAGCCGTCTTCGACCAGTACTGCCAGCAGGTGAACCGCTGGTGGATCCGTCTGAGCGGCCTGGGGGCTACCCTCGGCAGTATGCGTTTCAACTACAAGCGCTGGCTCCTGAAGGAATATAACACCCTGCTCGTATGGCTATTGGGGATTGCGGCGCTGCTACTCTACAAGTACCCGGTCCTGCCGCCCACCGTTAATCGTTGGGTAGTTTTTGGAGCCGTAGTGCTAGGCCTGGGTTTGGTGTACGGGTATGTCCGGTACCTTAAGAAATCCGGCCGGATGACTGAAGACATGGCCTGAACAGGTCTGCCGATGAGATGGCCTCCTGGCACTAGTTCTGGAGAATGTGGGTAGAGCATTCCGGCTTTCAAATAAATTCTTTTTCCTACTGCCTTAGTCAGGTACCGGGCATGAATAGTTTTCTACGAAAAAGACTGGCGAATGAAAGGAAAAAATAGGAGTTTTCCTGGGTTTGGTATGGTCTTTTTACAGCCTGAACCAATTACCTGAGTTGGATGTTGACCCGTTGCCGGACAACACTGTCCCGGTAATTGTCTTCAGCTAGGGGTACCCATGAATACATTCGTTTTGGTGCGATGGATTGGATTTTTTGGTTGGCTCCTGCTAACCGGATTCGCCACGGCCCAAACGACCTACCGCATCAGCGGCCACATCACCGACAGCACCACCCGGCAGGGTATCCCGTTCGTCAGTGTGGCCATCCGGGGCACCAGTTCAGGCGCTACTTCGGATTTTGAAGGAAACTATGTGATTGTGACCAGCCGTCCCGGCGATTCGTTGCTAGTTACGAGCCTCGGGTACGCAACCCGAACCTACCCGCTCACGCAGGAGACGGACCAGACCATCGATATAGTGCTGGTACCTACCTCCAACTTGCTCCAGGAGGTGAAGGTATACGCCAAGGGCGGCGATCCCGCCTATCCCCTTATCCGGGAAGCCGTCAAACGCCGCGACCAGTTCGATCCCAGTCAGTTGACCGCCTATCAGTTTGACAGCTACGCCAAAACCGAGGCTTACCTCGACGAATTCACCGGAGAAACCCGCCGTCCCGGACTGGTAAATAGGAATCTGGCCAAACTACCCGCCCTCGTGGGAGACGACGGCAAGCCCGTGGTACCCGTGTTCGTGTCGGAAACTTACTCCGAATATTACTACCGCTCCAATCCCGCCAAAATCAAGGAACACGTCCTGAAGAGCCGGGCGATCGGGGTCGGTATCAGCGATGGCGGCCTCACCGCCCAATTTACGGGTGCTTCCTTCCAGCAATATAATTTTTACGGGAATTATGTCAGCCTGTTGCGCAAAGACCTGCCTTCACCCCTGGGACAATATTGGGAAGCTTCCTACGCCTACCGCCTCATCGACACGGTTTCTGTGGGGGGTATCCAGTGCTACCAGATCGACTTCGAGCCCAGGCAGATTAAGGATCTGGCTTTCAACGGGACTGTCTGGATCGATACCACGCGCCTGGGTCTGCTCAAGATCGAAGCCAACATCGACCGCCGGGCGAACATCAATTTTGTCGAAGCCCTCCGGTTGGAGCAGTACTGGGAGGATGTCGAAACCAGTGGCCCGGACCGCCCCGTGCGCCTCCCCGTGCTCACACAACTCCTCATCGACTCGGACCGTCCCCTGCCTAATGCACCGGGCGTGGTAGTGCGTTTTTATCTCGTGGCCCAGAATCTGAAAGTCAACGAGCCCCTGGAACCCGGCTTTTACGAACCCGCCCTGGAACTGGCCGAAAATTACCGGCAAAGTACCCCAGACTACTGGAAGGAGGTACGTCCCCAGGGGTTGAGCCGGGAGGAGCTGCGGGTGTTCGAAGTTGTGGACTCCGTTCGCAACACGCCCGTGATGAAAACCGTGGGCAAGGTCATTAATCTGCTCAACGGGGGGTACCTGCCCTTCGGTAGCTCGGGACTGGAACTGGGGCCACTTATCTACAGCTATGCCAACAACGACGTGGAAGGTCACCGATTGCGGCTGGGATTACACACCAACGTGGATTTCAGCCGTCGCTGGATCCTGCACGGGTACGGAGCGTACGGTACCCTCGACAGGCGATTCAAATACGGAGGTGGCGTAGAGTTTGTGGCCGGGAAAAAGCCCTGGACAGTCATCGGCCTCGACCACAGTTACGATCTTGAGCAGCTGGGATTCAGTAGTAAACTGATCGGCAGCAACTTTCTCTGGGGGGCCTTCAGCCGGTTCGGAGAGCTCAGCCGTCCCTACTTCCAGCAACATACCCGCACCTACATCCGGCGGGAGCTGGGGGGTGGGTTCACCCAGACCGTTGGCCTGGATACCCGTACCTTTGATCCGAAATTCCCCTTCGCCTACCAAATGCCCGGAGACCCCGATGCCACCTACCGGAGCCGGTACCGGACCAGTGAGCTTACACTGGAAACCCGCTTCGCCCCCGGAGAAATCATGGTACAGGACGACAACTTCCGCTACGGCATCCCAGGCAGTAATCAACCTACCCTTGTTTTTCGGTATGAGTTGGGAACCAAGGCCTTGAACGGTGATTTTAATTACCACCGTTTCCAGTTGGGGATCGAGCACTCGTTCCGGCTGGGGATATTGGGTCGGACCTCCTATAACATCAACCTGGGCTATACCCCTTCCACCCTACCCTATTCGCTGCTTTTTATTCCCAAGGGCAATCCATCCCTGATCTATTCCAGCAGTGGCTACAATCTGATGAGCCGCTTTGAATTTGCCAACGACCATTACGCCGGACTCATGTTCGAACACAATTTCCAGGGTCTGCTTTTTAACCGCATTCCAGCCATCAAACGGTTGAAATGGCGTTTTGTGGTGACGGGTAAGGCGCTGGCGGGCGGGGTGAGCCCGGCCAACGCCCGGCTGACGCCTTCCACCGGCGAAATGGGGCAACCCCTTTTGGGCTTCCAGTCATTAGGCCGAATCCCCTATGTGGAAGTAGGCTACGGAATTGATAATATCCTGAAGGTGATCCGGGTGGACGCCATCCACCGGCTTACGCACCGCGACAGTCCGGATGCCATCAACTTCGGCATCAAAGTTTCTTCCGGGCTGAGTTTCTAATTCGCCCAAAACCTATTTTCCGTTGAACTCTTAAAAAGTAAAGGACTTACCCAGGCTTTTACAAATAGGACGGATGTAAAAGCCCTTTTAAGCCAGGATTCCTTGCACTACCTTGCCCTGCACATCGGTCAGACGGTAACGCCGACCTTGGAATTTGAAAGTAAGGCGCTCATGGTCAACGCCAAGCAAATGAAGCAGAGTAGCCTGAAAATCGTGGACATGCACCGGATTCTGGGTGATGTTGTAGCTAAAATCATCAGTTTCGCCGTAGGAGAAGCCCCGCTTGACTCCTGCGCCGGCCATCCACATGGTAAAGCAGCGCGGGTGGTGGTCGCGGCCGTAATCGGTCGCGGTCAGTTTACCCTGCGAATACACGGTACGACCAAATTCGCCCCCCCAGATTACCAGGGTATCGTCCAGCATCCCGCGTTGTTTCAGATCCATGACCAGGGCCGCGGTAGGTTGGTCGATTTTTTTGCACTGTCCCGGGATACCCCCCGGTAAGCCTCCGTGGTGGTCCCAGCCCTGATGGTAGAGCTGGACGAACTTTACATCCTTTTCCAACAGCTTGCGCGCCAAAAGGCAATTAGCCGCATAGGTACCGGCATCCCGGCTGTCGGGCCCGTAAAGCTCAAAGACGGAGTCAGGTTCACCGCGGGTATCCATCACTTCGGGTACCGAGGTTTGCATCCGGAATGCCATTTCGTATTGGGCCATGCGGGCTTCCACCTCAGGATCGCCGAGGGCTTCGTTTTGCAGTTGATTCAGCTGCTTCAGGTACCCCAGCATTTCCTGGCGGTCGGTTCCGTCGTACCCTTCGGGATTGTTGAGGAAAAGCACCGGATCGGGACCCGAGCGAAACTGGACTCCCTGGTGTTCGGTGGGTAGGAAGCCATTCCCCCACAAGCGGGCGTACAAGGGCTGTCCACTGGCATTTTTTGAGACCAGCGCAATGAAGGTGGGTAGGTTCTGATTCAGCGATCCCAGGCCATAACTCACCCACGAGCCAATAGAAGGCCGACCGGGTAGCTGACTGCCGGTCTGGAAAAAGGTAATGGCAGGATCATGGTTGATGGCCTCGGTATAAAGCGATTTGACAATACAAAGCTCATCCACTACCCGGGCGGAGTGGGGCAGCAACTCGCTCACCCAGGTACGGGACTCCCCGTATTGGTTAAAGGAAAAGACAGAAGGAGCAATAGGCAGGCTGCTTTGGTTGGCGCTCATGCCGGTAAGCCGTTGCCCTTGCCGAACCGAGTCGGGCAGATCCTGGCCGAACATAGGAGCCAGTTTAGGCTTGTAGTCGAAGGTCTCGAATTGCGAGGGGCCGCCGCTCATGAAGAGGTATACCACCCGTTTGGCCTTTGGGGCAAAATGAGGCAAGGCCTGCAACAAGGCTTCCTGCGAGTCTTCTGAGAGACCGGGAGTTCCGGAAGCCGCACTGCCGAAGGGTTTTCCGGCTCCGAACAGGGTACCAGCCGCCAGGGCACCTAAACCCAGGGATGTCTTGGTCAGAAAGTGACGGCGGTCCAATTTTTCGTTTAACTTATGGAATTCCGGAGTGTAGAGCCGGAACTCGTCAGGATGGTATCCCATGGCGTTTTCAGCGTTTGGTGAGGGTGGCATCGGAATTCATGATGGTACTGGCCACTACTGTGTTGGCCGCAACCCGGGCGGCTTCCAGGGACGGATCGACCCGGTACTGTCCGGTCGTCAGCCAGCCCCGGGCTTTGGCAGGATTTTTTCGGAAGCGTTCGATTTCGGTGGCTTGCAGGCGCAGTAGCAGTGCCACTTCCTGAGGAGTAGGTTGCCGTCCCGTCAGTTTCCGGTAGGTTCTGACCAGGGCGGACCGGTTGTCTTCACCTTTGCTCATGACTTCCCCCAGTACGCGGGCGGCTTCGACAAAAGTAGGATCATTGAGCGTAACCAGGGCCTGCAGGGGTGTGTTGGTTTTCTGACGACGCACGGTACAAAAACTGCGGGAGGGCGCATCGAATGTACCCAACGTAGGATTGGGTACGGACCGCTTAATTAGTACATACAGGCTTCGCTTGTACACTTGTGCCCCCGTATCGGGCACGTAGGTAGCGCCATTGATACGCCACAGGCCATCGGGCTGGTAGGGTTTTATGCTACTGCCGCCCACCTGTAGGTTTATCAGGCCACTGGCTGCCAGGGCATTGTCCCGTAACATTTCGGCGGTCAAACGGCTGGTTGGGCCCCGAGCCAGCAGGCGGTTGTTCGGATCACGCTCATACAGGGCTTTTGGGGTACGGGACGACTGACGATAGGTGGCTGAAGTAACGAGGGTACGGATGAGTTGTTTCACATTCCAGCCCGACTCCTGAAAGGAAACAGCCAGCCAATCTAAAAGTTTGGGATGGGAGGGCATCTCACCCTGATTCCCAAAATCCTCGGAAGTTCTGACCAAGCCCGTTCCAAAAAACATCTGCCAGTACCGGTTCACCGCCACCCTGGCCGTCAGGGGATTGTCGGGGTGCGTAAGCCACCGGGCTAGACCGTACCGGTTTTTAGGATAGTCTTTGGGAAACGGAAAAATTCGCTCGGGGGTAGCTGGAGACACCCGTTCGCCCGGGGCATCGTAACTACCCCGTTCCAGCACGTAGGTAGGGCGGAATTGCATGGCTTCGCGCATCACCATCAGCTCCCGCACCGGTTCGGTACTATCGGCCAGCATTGTGCGGGTTTCGGTGAGTTCCTGCCTCGCCTTTCGCGTGGGTAGGTGCACGGCCGAGAAATAATACGCCCGCAGCGCCTCCCGTTCGATTTGCGTGAGTTGTGAGACGGTTTTGGCACCGATCGCCTTCCAGTCGGTTTTCTGTGCCAGGATGGCGGCCTCGTAGGGTGTCAGAGTGCGGTTGTATACCACAATATCATCGATCGCTCCGTTCTTGAGACCGTAGCCCCTCCACCAGCCGCCAATCTGTAGCCCGGGCTGGGGGCTTACCCGCTTTTCGTCGAACAGGATATCCTTGTCCAGGTGATCCATAGTGGTACGCATGGGCATTTCCCGACCGTCCAGGTATAGTTTCAATCCCGCTGCTCTACCGGAACCGTCGTTGGTCATTGTCAGCTGGATCCATCGGTCTCGGGGTACCGTTCGGCGGCTAATTTTAGAAATGGCATTAGCCGGAGCCACGTGGGCCATGGACATCTCCAGCCGACCATCCTTGAGGTACACGTGGTAGCCTCGGAAATTGTAGAGGCGCTCTGCCAGACTTTTGTGAAAAATCACTCCTTCCTGCATTTCTTTGGGAATTCGGACCCATAGCCCAACACTGAACGGCTCGGATTTGCGGAAAATCCCTACCCGGTCCAGATCCAGCCAGGCATCGCCATTCAGCAATAGCCCTACGCCCTGGTGTCCGGTGGTCCACACTTCCTTTTCCCGAACGCCGCCCGCCAGCGTGGTGTAGGCCAGGTCCTTAGGATTGACTTCATTGCGCAGTGAATTTCCTTCAAAGGCATAGTGGGCTACCAGTCCATCTCCGGGAAGGGTCTGTCGGGCCAATCCGGCATAGGAATGGCTGGAGAGCCATTGTTCGAAATCCGATTCCCCCCTTTCCTGCTCGGTCCGTAGCGTTTCGGTCTGCGCGGCAATTTGAGTGTTCAGATATTCCAGGAGCTTCTGTTGCCGGGGCGTAGGCAGCAACAGCGTGGGCGATGGCATGGCATCATCCCACGAAATCTGACCGGCTTCTGCCACGTTGTTGAAAAAAGCGCTGAGCTGGTAATAGTTCTTTTGGGATATAGGGTCGTACTTATGGTCGTGGCACTTGGCGCACCCTACCGACAGACCCAGAAAGGCATCGCCGAGCGTGTTGGTACGGTCCAGGACGTATTCGGTCTGAAACTCCTTTTCGATGATGCCTCCTTCCATATTTTGGGGATGATTGCGGTTGAAGGCCGTGGCGATTCGCATTTCCCGGTTGGCTTGGGACAACAGGTCGCCCGCAAGCTGCCAATGGATGAACCTGTCGTAGGGCTGGTTCCGGTTGAAAGCCCGGATAACCCAATCCCGATAGGGAGACATATCCCGTAGCCGGTCCACGGTATATCCATGGGAATCGGCGAAGCGGGCCACATCCAGCCAATCCGTCGCCATCCGTTCGCCGTAGTGGGGTGACTTGAGCAGCCGATCCACTACCTTTTCATAGGCATCTGCACTTTTGTCCGCCAAGAAAGTGTCGATCTCGGCCAGCGTAGGAGGAAGACCCGTCAGGTCAAACGTAACGCGGCGGATCAGGGTTTCCCGGTCGGCTTCGGGAGCAGGCCGTAGGTCCAGAGAGGCTAGCCGGGCCGCAACGAAACGGTCGACGGGATTTTTTCCCCAGTCCCGCATGACCTCAGTTGGAATTGCGGGACGTACCGGTTTCTGAAACGCCCAATGAGGCTGGTACTCCGCTCCGTTCTCGATCCATTTAATCAAGATAGCTTTCTCATAGGCCGTCAGGCTCAGGTGGGATTCGGGACCAGGCATCATGACCTTGGGATCAGTGGAGATGATGCGCCGGAAAACCTCACTACCCCGCAGGTTGCCAGGCTTAATGGCCACTTGGCCGGGTGATTCAGGCAAGGCACCGTACGCGTGTGCTGCTACATCCAGTCGAAGTCCCGCCTTTTGTTTTTTCTGGTCTGGGCCGTGGCAGGCAAAGCATTTATCGGAAAGAATCGGCTTTACATCCCGGTTATAATCCACCGCATCGGGTACCTGATCCATCGCTGCACTGACGTCTTCTGGCAAAGCAGGGCGACAGGAAAATACCATAAAAGCGGCAGTCAGTAGCTGGAATATCCTGATGAGCATATAGTTATGACGCTATTTCGATAATATAAACCCGATCTGTACCAGAAAATACTGATGGAAGCAACGTTCTCAGTCTTTTGGGGGCATTTGCTGATTGAGTTTGTCCTGAAGCTGCTGATTTTCGAATACGTAGCGCTGCAATTGTCCCTTCAGGTATGCATTTTCGGAAAGCAGGGCAGAAATCATTTTATCCGTTTCATCGTAGGGTAACACTTCTTCCGAGTTTTTGGCCTGATTGGCGTATCCCCGGCAGGTAGACGAGCAGTACTTGGCCGTGGAGCGGCTGGCGAAATAGACTGTGCCACACCATAGGCAGGTTTTCTCGAATACCTTGGCGTTGTACTTGAAGTCTGAGCGATCTAGTTTTGGCATAGCGGGCATAAATTGATAAGCTACGGCAAGATAATCAGCCTGTCTTTAGCCATGAACTTAAAGGCTAATAAAAAGCTACCTTAAGATTCAGGAAGAACTTATTGATAGTATCTGCTTTCAGCTCCACTCCATTGCTTGCTTCCAAAGCCTTGTCGACACTCATCCTGAAATAGGCTGTTCACGTTACCAATGCACGAATAGTTGTACCTCGGGTGCAGCCCGCTGCTTGAATTTCTCCCTGCTTCGCTCGACTCTAATGAAGGCGCCACTACTATACGCTATTTTGTCAATTCAGCCGGAAAATGAATACCCGTTAGCTGCTCGCAAACCGTAAGGATCTCTTCCTGCAATGAAACATCGCTGGCTGCGGGGGCAAACGACTTTTCTTTTTGATGGAAAAAGTACCGGCCGCTCACCAGCGCTTCAGCCTCATCGCTGGTGGCCAGCCAGGTTTGCGTCCGGTAGCCTTTTTCCAGACTGTCGGGCGCACCTACCCCGCCCATTTTGGTAGGTACCCATCCCGGATTGACGGCATTGGCGTACACGTTGGGCCACAAGCGAGCCACGGCCTGGCTTAGCATAAGTACCTGCAGCTTGGAGTCGGAATAGCTGATTGCGCTTAAGTCAGTACTTAATTGTTTTAACCTGGCCTGTCCGCCTGTGTGCATTCCCGAAGTCAGATAAACCAACCGCTTGGGCGGATGAATCAGGCTGGTCAGAATGTAGGGTGCCAGCGTATTGACCGCCGCAATCAATTCGCCGGGAGCCCGATAAACTCCCGCATTATGAATCACGGCGTCGAACTTTCCCAAAGTATTGACATCCGCCGCTAATTGCTTCGTTTCTTCTGTATTGGACAAATCCGCCGTTAGTACCGTTTCGGCTCCGGGTACCTGGTTCATTGCGTCCTGCCCTCTCGCCTTGTTGCGGGCGTGCAACACTACCTGATGCCCTTCGCTCACCAATTGCTGAGCGGCCAACTGTCCCAGCCCGTCTGCCGATCCGGTAATGAATATTCGCGCCATGTTAACTGTAATTGTTTCAACATTCCTTTCAGGATGCGATTACCTTTTCCGGCTTAACCCACAATCCCTGATTTTTTACCAATCTACTCTACAACTACCCGCACACGATCCAAGTTCTGGATGCGGGCGTGGGGTGACTTGGTATCGCCGTTCCGTTGTGAAACCACCCGCAGGCTGACGAAATACGTTCCCGGTTTTTTATAGGTGTGCATGGCGCTTAAAGACAGTGAACTTTTCGTTCCATCAACTTCGGATTTTTCACTAAAGGTACCTTCCCCTTCAAAGTCCCATTCGGCGGCTACCACCTTGCCCGTGTGGGGCGGCACCTCGACAACGGCGGTAAAAGTAACGGGCTTACCGACTTTGACGTCGGCCCGTTTGTTACCATTGACTTTCAGCGTGACTACGGGTTGAATTCCTTTACGTTCGGCCGCGGTGGCGGGTACCATCACCTGCCCATCCTCGATGGTGTAGCTTGTGGTGGCCGGAGGAGCAATTCCTTTTTCCACCCAGGTACTCAGGTCACGTAGCGCTTGCTGGAGTACCCCAAGGTAGCTAATAGTTCGGGTGGGGTCTTCCTGTTTGGTAAGGTCGCCGTGCAGGGCGTGGTCGGTGTACCAGAGCCGGAAATGGCTGTCGGTACTATCGCCCAGATACCTCTTCACCTGCGACCGGTACCAGTCGCCCTGCCATGGAAAGGCCTCCCGATCCCATAGGGACGAGAGAAGAATCATTTTGCCTTTGAAGCGGCCCATTGGAACAGCACCGGCAGCGCCTCGGGTAAACATGGGTCCGAGCAGCATAGCACGCTGGGGATAGATTGGCTGGCCCGCCGCATCACGAAACTGATCCCAGGCGTGGTATTCCGGGCCGGGTACCTGGTGTCGGTGGTAGGTTTGGGCCGCCAGAAAATTGGAATTACCCACCCGCACTTCGTCGCCCGGCTTGATCAGCATGAGCACGGTAGGGTCGGCAGGGCCAAGGATCACTTTATTTCCCTCAATTTTGGTCAACTGCAACTGCTTCCCGGCTGCGGCCCCGCTGGTAATGACGAGGTCGCCCCCCAGAAAATCGACGTCGGGCAGGACGTCCGCCAGCTGGAATGCCACGGGCATTGCGCCTTCCACTCCGCCCATGCTTTTCCAGGCCAGGTCGGCCGTACCCCTTTCCTGCGCGGAGGCCTCCTCTACCAATCCTAGCTGAACGGCCTGGCTGGCCGATATGCCGGTTTTGATGGTACTTACCTGCTGGATGCGGGCCTTTTGAAGGGAGACCGGAGGGTTGGCTCCCAGATAGCCGGGCGAATTCCAGAAATCATCGGTAAAGTACTTTTGATCGGCCCTAGCCATGCCCTGATAGACCGCCACGAAGCCGTGAACGCCCATTGTTTTATAGCCAAACCACGACTGAGGCGGAAAACCCATTTTGGTAACTTCACGCAACGCGGCTTTCTCTTCGTCGTTCAGCCCGGCATACATATCCCCGCTTCCGCCCGGCTCTACGGCATCGATGATTTGGGGCATTTTGTCTTTTAACATCCGCATGGCGTGCATCCTGACGGAAAATACATTGGGAATGGCCATCGGCGAACCCACCACATAGGGCACGACTCCATCCCACACGCCTTCGGTATTTTCGATTCCGCCGATGGTGCGGTAAGCGCCGCCGCTCCCGCCGAAAGCGTAGCCATACGTCCGGTGGGGGCCGTACATTTGGGCTGCTATTTCCCGAGAGTATTGGGCCGAGGCCGCATTGGCCCGGTAGGCACCAATTGTGGGGTCGTTGCTACCTGGCCGGGCAAAATCCAGTTTCCCTCCGCCGTTGGTTTCGATAAAGTACGCGCCGCTGCTAATGGAGAATCCAATCTTGTCTTCTTCGCCCGAGGCTCCCTGCGACAGATTTTCATTGTCGGGAAATGGGGTGATGTACTGAAAAAAGCGGCCCTGATATTGTTCTTTGGAGGGAAAGTAAAAGGAAAAACGGGTTTCGGTTCCTTTAAAGCCGCCGTGTACGTAGCGATGGCGCACGGGTGCATCGCGCCATTCGTCCACATCGATATAAGGTTTACTGAACAGAGTGTCTCCTGACAGCCTGGCTTGGCCGATGGTTTTATTCACCCTCAATACCAATGAAAGGGCGAAAAGCAAGAATAGGAAAAACGGGTGCTTTTTCATGAGTTCGGGGGCTTATTCCTTGACCCGCTTGGCCTTCGTCTCAAAGCTGTCCATCAGCACGCCTTTCAGATTGTCATCATCCACTTTCGTGAGGTTAATCGCGATTTCGCCCGCCTGAGAAGAGTCAAAATAAATGGATAGCTTATCGGCACTTTCTTCCACTTTTGTGATCGGAAATTTTACGTTTGGATCGGTTGGGCTAGAGAGTTCACCGGTTAGCTTACCTTCTTTGCGAACCAAATCGGTCACCAGGGTTACGTCACCGTTGGGGGTACCCGATACCAGGATTTCCCATTTTCCGGCAAAGAAGTCGGCGGGCGTGGTCGTTTGTGAAATTCCACGCAAGGCTACACCTGCGAAAAGAACGAAGAAAAGGATACTTACTTTTTTCATTGTTGTAATTGGTTAAAAGTGAAATGGAAAGGTTAGATTAAACATGGACTCGTTGTTATTTACCTACGGAACTCAGTACCACTTCTGCGCCCATAACGACCATCAGACTGCCGGAAGCCTCCGTAGGATTGACAAACACCAGGTACACATCGTGGGGTTTGTTGTCGAAAGGAACGGGCAGTTTCACCGGAATCGTCAGTTGGGAAGGTGTGAAGTCCATTTTTTCTGATGCTTCAAGAAATTGGGACTCACCCAGCAGTTTGCCGGTAGGTGTGTTCAGATGGAGCTCCACTTTGCCACCTTTAGCGTTGAGTTGAGGTTTGGGAGCAGAAGCCAGCACGCGAATTTCTGAGATACCCGTCAGATCCATGTTGTTGATTTCCATGTACGCCCCGGATTTCGACGGGATAGCCAGATTATTTCCCCCAAAAGACATTTTATTGACGTTGTCGTAGGTGTCGAAACTGTGCGCATCCATTTTGGCATTGCGTAATACAAGTACCTGCTCGGATTTCAGAGAGGGTAGCCCATTGGCACCTTTGTCCTCATACGAAGCCCGTACTATGTACACTCCTTTGCCCTTATCACCCTCAGGCAGTTTGGCTACATAACTGCCCTGTACGGGTAGCGAACTACCAGCGGCCGCTTTGCCCGATACACTTAGGATGTATTTGACCATTTCGGCGGCATCGGCGGTCGAGAGCTGCGGGTGGGCCGCCATGGCGGTTTCTCCCCATACCCCGCCCCTCCGGCGATTACTTTTTTCGTCAATCGCTCCAGGGCCGTCCCATCCCCTTTGTACTTGTTGGATACGTCCGCATAGGCCGGGCCGATGGACTTTTTCGCAAGGCTGTGGCAGGCCATACAATCGCTGGCTTCGATGAGTTTCTTACCCGTCACATACAGGGCACTGGCATCGGCGGTCCGGTGGCCCTGCGCAATAGCGACCTGATCGTAGCCTTCCGCGAGGTAGTCGATATTTACGGCCACCCGTTCAGGGTCGATTCCCGAGGTGGCGCCCGACTTGCCCAGGGTACCATCTTCCTTATCACTTACCTTTACGTTGTAGAGGAAGGGCTTGTCAGCTACGAAAAAGGACTTATTGCTGGCGGGAATATCCAGGCTCAGTATAGGCGGCTCGTTGCCAACCGTGATGTCCATCGACTGCGAAGCGATCCCACCCTTGCCGTCATCCACGGTCAAAGTAGCTTGGTAGATTCCTGTTTTGGCAAGGGTCAGGGCGGCTTCTGGCGTAGCTATGTCTTTGGCAAAACCGTTTTTGGAAGTAATCTTCCAGGAATAGGACAACACATCGCCGTCGGCGTCAGAGGTACCCTTGGCGCTCAGTTTTAGGTCGAGTGGAGCCGAGCCCCCCAACTTGCTGGCCGCTACCTGAAGCTGCGGCTTGCGGTTGCCCCCGTTGTATTCGATCCGGATCAGGCGGGCATCGTCGTTGGCCGTAAACCAGCCCGAGCCGTATTCCAGCATATACAGATCCCCATCCGCCGCAAACTCCATATCCATCGGGTTGCTGAATTTGTAGCTGGGCATGAATCGCTCCATAGCCTCGTAATTACCTTCCTTATCCATCGTCACGGCCATAATCCAGCCGCGCATCCAATCGTAGGTCAGGATTTTACCCTCATAATACTTGGGGAAAGCCCGGGGCGCATTTTTGAAATCTTCGGCATAGTACACGGGCCCGGCCATGGCGTTGCGCCCACCGGCTCCCACCAATGGAAACTCGGGAGAGGCATCGTAAGGGTACCAGATGAATGCTTTCTGGGCCGGGGGAAGTACTTTCAGGCCCGTGTTATTGGGAGAGTTATTAGTGGGCGCATTCACATCCCACTTTTCACCGGATTTTTCGGCGGCGAAGTCATATTTATTGTAAGCTTTATTGTCGCCCACAAAGTGCGGCCAGCCGAAGTTGCCTGCCTTACGCGCTTGTCCTACCTCGTCGTGACCGGCAGGACCGCGGTTGGGATTGGGTTTGGCAGCATCCGGGCCCACTTCGCCCCAATACACATAGCCGGTCTTCTGATCGACCGAAATCCGGAAGGGATTGCGGTGGCCCATCGTGTAAATCTCGGGGCGAGTCTGAGGGGTACCTTTGGCGAACAGATTACCCTCTGGAATCGTATAGGTACCATTAGCCTGGGGAGTGATGCGGATAATTTTACCGCGCAGGTCGTTGGTATTGGCTGAGGATTTCTGAGCATCCCAGGGGCCGCGGCCTTCGCGCTCATCGCTGGGGCTATATCCATCCGAGCCGTGCGGATTGGTGTTGTCGCCCGTGGAGAGGTACAGGTTTCCGGCGCGATCCCAGGCAATGGATCCACCCGTATGGCAGCATTCTTCGCGCTGGGTAGGTACGTAGAGCAGTATTTTTTTCGAGGCCATGTCGAGTGCGTCGCCTTTCAGTTCAAAGCGGGCCAGGACGTTTTTGGATTCATTGGGCTCAGAATAGTAGAGATAAATCCAGTGGTTCTGCGCAAAATTGGGATCTTTGTTAAGACCCAAAAGACCATCTTCGCCCATCGATTCTTTTCCTTCCTTGTTTACATATTTTGTGCTCACCGGCAGGGTAGCGATCGTTTTCAGCTCCTTGGTCTCGGTGTTGTAAAGGCGTATTTCCCCTTTGCGCTGAATAAACAGGATACGTCCGTCGCCGAGCACGCTCAGTTCCATGGGTTCGTCCAGCTTCTCGGCCAGAATGGCTTTGGTAAAACGATTTTCTTCGGGACGGGCTTTGGAAAAATCCAATGGTTTGGGCGCATCGCCCCCCGTGGTGTAGTGAATTCCCGCCCACAAGTGATTCAGGAACAGCGGCTCAGAGAAAGTCTCATCGGTATGGCCCATGGCCGTATAGAACGATCGTCCACCGTCAAATTCCTGGTACCAGCTAATGGGATGGAACTCAGGATTCTTGCCACCGGTATAGCTTTTCTCGTCGATTTTGACAACGACGTTGATCTTGGGCGAAATATTCTTGAAACTATAGAACTCATCGCTTCGCTCAAATTCACCGGGCATGCCCTGGGTGGCCCAGTGGTCTTTCTGCGTAACGATGAACTTCCCTTTCTGAACATTATTGGGCATCGGGTGATCCAGAAAATACGCGCCTGCCAGTTGACCGTACCAGGGCCATTCGTACTCGGTATCGGTAGCGGAGTGGATACCCACATAGCCACCGCCCGCCTGAATGTACCGCTCAAAGGCACTTTGTTGCTCGTTGTTCAGGATATCACCGGTTGTGTTCAGAAACAGGACCGTATTGTATTTTCTCAGGTTCAGTTCGTTGAATTGCGCGGCGTCTTCGGTAAAGCTCACGTCAAAGCCTTTCTCCTGACCCATCTTAGCCAGGGCCTTTTTGCCTGCGGCAATGGATTCATGCCGGAAAGCCGCCGTTTTGCTGAAAACCAGAACATTGATTTCTGGAGTCTGGGCCGGAGAGGTGTAAGCTAGCAGCCATAATCCCAATAGTAATGCGCTAATCTTAAATACATTCTGTTTCATAGGTACCTGTATTTGTTGCTTGATTGATGACAAAAGTATATGAATTATTTTTATTGTCTATTTATTAGACAATAAAAATTTTGAAACTCTATATTTGCATAGTCCTATGATCCTTCCTGTATTTTCTAGTAAAGAATTGGCGGAATGTTTTTTTGATCGGACAACTTCCCTTATTCTGGTGGGAAGAAGCCTTACCTTTAAATCTGAGTAGTTCAGTGGAAAATCAAAACAACATGCACCATCCCAGCGAAAAAGACTATATCCATCAACTTTCGATTGATTGCGTCATATTGGGCTATCAGGACAGACAGCTCAAAGTACTGGTACCCAAACTCGATTTTCGGGGTGATTTCTGGGCGTTGCCTTCGGGGTTTATTTTGCAGGAGGAAAGCATTGACGAGGCCGCCCGCCGGATTCTGGAGGAGCGGACCGGCATCCGAGACATCTACCTGGATCAATTCCGGGCATTTGGACCAACCGATCGAACCAACCGGGCTTTTTTGGAGCGCATGATGCGCTTGAATGAGGAGAAGTTTGGCGAAGAACTATTCAATCGCAAAGAGTTCGACTGGATTACCCGACGGTTCATTTCGATCGGGTATTATGCCCTGGTGGATATGAATAAAGTTGTCCCCAGGAAAAACGATATAGACGAATCCATCGCCTGGTACAACATCAGGAATCTGCCGCCCATGATCATGGACCACAACGAGATCGTGGGGAAAGCGCTCGAGACGCTACGCCTGAATCTGGATGAAAAATTAATTGGGTTTAACCTTCTGCCCGAAACCTTCACGATGCGGGAAGTACAGGAGCTCTACGAGGCTATTTTTGACAAGCCTTTTGCCCGCAATAATTTCCAGAAAAAAATCCTTGACTTGAATGTGCTGGAACGGCTGGAGAAGAAATTTACGGGTGCCGCCAACAAAGCACCCTACCTGTATCGGCTTGCCCGGTAGAGTTCGCCCCATCGAATAGCTCAGGGTACCCTACTCGCTCCGCAATGACTTCACCGGATTCATCAGCGCGGCCTTGATGGCCTGATAACTTACCGTGAACAGGGCAATCACCAGGGTTACCAATCCGGCGGCGGCGAACATCCACCACTGCATCGCTATGCTGAACGCGAAGTGGTCCAGCCACTGATTCATGAGAAAGAAAGCAATGGGCGAAGCGATGAAAATAGCTACGATAACCAGCCCAAGAAAGTCTTTGGCCAATAAAGCCGTAACACTCGATACCGAGGCTCCAAGTACCTTTCGGATTCCGATTTCTTTGGTACGCTGCGCGGTAACAAAAGAAGATAGCCCCAGCAGCCCTAGGCACGACACCAGGATGGCCAGGATCGTAAAAAAGCCAAACACCTGCCCGAAACGCTCGTCAGCGCGATACTGCTGATCGTATTTCTCGTTTAGAAATACATACTCAAAGGGCTCGTTGGGAAAGTACTCCGACCACGCCTGCCGAGCGGCCTCAACGGCTTTGCTGCTACCACTGGCCTCCACTTTGAGAGAAATAGAACCGTTTACACCGGAGTCGAGCCGCAGCACGAGCGGCTCGTAAGCATCCCGCAGCGACTGTTGGTGGAAATCGTCCACTACGCCCACGATCGTGAGGATATCGCCCCAGAAATTGATCTTTTTGCCCAGTGCTTCCTCAGGTACCCGGAACCCCAGCTGCCGGATGCCCGTCCGATTGAACACCACAGCGTTCTGCTCGCCCAGGTCTTTGTTGAAGTTGCGCCCCGCGATGATTTTCAACCCAAATGACGAAATGAAATCGTAGTCCATCATGATCACGCGGTACTGCTTGCCGTTGGTTTCCGGTGCGTTTTCTAACCGGATGCCGCCCGCGTTGAAATCCACTTTTTCGCCTGGAATGCTACTCGATACCGTAACGCTTTTTATGGCGGATTGCTGCAGAACTGTTTCTTTGAATGACTTGGTACGCGAGGCACGGGTTGAATCGTTAGTCGGCGGACTCAGTACGAGGGTTTGGTCTATGTCCATGCCCAGCGCCTGGCTGCGCATGTACTGAACCTGGCGAAAAACCGTGATGGTACCCACCAGCAAAAAGATAGAGGCCGAAAACTGCACGACGACCAGCGTCTTCCGCAGGAAGGTACCCTGTCCGCCGCCCGAAATTCCGGCTTTAAGCACCTGGGTCGGTTTAAATCCCGACAACACAAAGGCCGGATAAGCTCCCGAAAGTAGGGTACCTACGCCAAACATTATTCCCAGGCCCAGCCAAAACTGGGAAGTTCCGATCAGCGAATAAGTAAGATGCTGGTCGGTGAATGCATTGAACAGGGGTAGGCCAGCCGCCACGATTACACAGGCAGCCAGCACCGACACGAAGTTGAGTAGTGCGGATTCAACCAGAAACTGTCCGATAAGCTGGCTTCGAAAAGATCCCACCGCTTTGCGCACACCTACCTCCCGCGCCCGGCGAATGGCGCGGGCCGTAGCCAGATTGATGTAGTTGACCCAGGCGATCAGGATGATAAACAACGCCACCCCCAGCAGAATGTACACCGCAACCCCGTCCCCGTTCGGTCCCGCCTCCATCATGTAGTTGGAGTAGAGGTGGATGTCGACCAGGGGTTGTAAAGCGAAAGCTACCCCAAAACTGCCCTTGACGGTTTCGGGTTGTTCCTTGGCCACAAAGGCCGGAAACTTAGCTTCCAGTTTTTGTGGATCGGTACCTTCCTTCACCAGCAGGTACGTGAGGCAGCCATCCCAGTTCCAGGCATTGTCAAAATTCTGGTCGGGGTTGTTCTCTGGATTGACCAGACGCTGAAAAGTATCGAACGATATCAGGTAGTCGGTCTTGAGATGTGTATTTTCGGGAAAATCCTGATACACCCCCGTCACCTTCACAAGGTACTGCCGATTGACCCGAATCGATTGTCCCAATGGATTGGTGTTGCCAAACAGCCGCCTGGCCAGCGACTCAGACAAAACCACCGTGTAGGGCTCGGCCAGGGCGGTTTGGGCGTTTCCACTCACCAGCGGATAAGAAAACAGGGTAAAAAAGGCTTTACTGGCGTAGGCTCCTTTTTCAATCTTGAATTTGGTATTGTTTACTTCAAGTTCCTGGCGGCTTCGCATGTACACCCGCACGAATTCTTCCACCTCCGGAAACGCATCCTTCATATGGTTACCGACGGCAAAAGGGCCGCCCGCCCACTCGGTGGAGAGTACCCCTTTTTCAAACCGCTCCGTTTTCACCCGGTAGATACGGTCGGCTTTGTCCTGAAAGCGGTCGTAGCTTCGCTCAAAGGCTACGTATTGCAAAATGAGCAAAGTAGCTGCCATGCCGATAGCCAATCCCGAAATGTTGATCAGCGAAAAGTGGCTGTCGCGCAGCAGATTCCGGAAGGCGATTTTAAGATAGTTGGAGAGCATGGAATACGTTTAGCTAGTGGCTTTTTTGTTCATTCTGACCTGAGACTCTTCACCGGGTTGGTCAGGGCGGCTTTGGTACTTTGGTAGGCTACCGTTCCCCAGCAGATGACCAGGGTAGCCAGACAGGCCACCACAAATACCCAGACATTGATGTCAGTTTTATAGGGAAAATCTTCCAGCCATTTGTACATCGAGTACCAGGCCACCGGAATGGCAATCGGAAACGAGATCAGGACCAGCTTGGTAAAGTCCATGGACAACAACGTTACAATGCTACCTACCGACGCGCCCAGTACCTTACGTACGCCGATTTCCTTCACCCGCTGCTCGGTGGTGAATGTAGCCAAACCAAACAAACCCAGGCAGGCGATGAAGATGGTCATAGCCGAAAAGGCCGTAAAGATCCGACCCCGCAGTTCGTCGGCTTCATAGGCCGACTCAAAATCCTGATCCAGGAAGCGGTACTCAAACAAGCGGTCGGGGTAGATTTCGCGCCATTTCTGACCAATGAAGGCAACCGTTTTTTCTATGTCCTTGGGCTGGATTTTGATATGAAGTACTGCGTTGTTAGGTCGGTACAGGATCACCAGCGGCTCGATGGGATTGTAGAGCGACTGCTGGTGAAAATCCTTCACCACGCCTACCACCTGGGCAGTGGGGGGAGCGGGCTGTCCTTCGGGCGGCAGCCCGCCGAGCAGTACTTTCTTACCCAATGGCTTTTTCCAACCCATCCGCTCTACTACGGCCTGGTTAATCAACACACCGTTGGTGGTATCACCCGGAATATCCGCCGAAAAACCGCGTCCCTCCACAACCTTCATACCCATGGTAGCCAAATAATCATGGTCGATACCCAGGGGCTTGAAGCCCATGTCCTTGAGCCCTTCGTTGGTTTCCACCGCAAAAATATTCCGTCCGCCCATGTTGCTGGTAGGTGATGAGGCCGTGGCCACGCTGCGCACGTTTGGGTTGGCCAACAGAGCTTCCCGCAGGGCGCCGTAGCGGGCACGGGGTTGGCGGTCCTGGTAGTTGATAGTCAGCACTTGCTCGCGGTTGTACCCCATGTCGGCTTTTCGCATGAAATTGAGCTGCTGATAGACGATCCAGGTACAGATGAGCATACTCAGCGAGATGGCAAACTGCACCACCACCAGGGCTTTCCGAAAGAAATTACCGCCCCGGGCGTTGAATGAACCTTTGAGGACCGAAGCGGGCTCAAAAGCCGAAAGATAGAAGGCCGGATAGCTACCACTGATGATGCCCGTAAATAGCACTACTCCCAGGGCGATCAGCAAAAACCGCGGCTTGATCAGCTCCTGATACTGAATCTCCTTGCCCGACACGGTATTGAAAAATGGCAGTACCAGTACTACCAGCAGTATACTGGCCAGCAAGGCCAGCAACGTCATCAGTACCGACTCGGTCATAAACTGCCCTACCAAGCGATTCCGTACCGCACCCATTACTTTCCGAAGCCCTACCTCTTTGGCACGTCGGGCCGAGCGCGCCGTAGCCAGGTTCATGTAGTTGATACTGGCGATCAGCAGCATAAAAAAAGCCACGGCCCCAAAGGTGTATACGTAGCCAATATCGCCGTTGGTTTCTCCCTCCATTTTGGAGTGCAGGTGGACGCTGGTGATGGGCTGCAATTCGTAGGTTACCTTGATACCCATTTTCTTGAAAATAGGCCCAATGTACTTCTCATACACCTCCGGAAACTTGCTTTCCAGTCTTCGGGTATCAAAGTTTTTGGGCAATTGCAGATAGCTCGTCACGAAGAATCCCCCCAGGAGTCTGTCAGTCCGCGCTCAAACTGACCTTTGGAAAGCAGGGCATTGAATGTAAAGTGGGAGTTGCGGGGTACGTCTTCCATCACGCCCGTCACTTTATAGAAAGTCGTATCATTGGTCTGCAGCGACTCACCCAGCGCGGGCCGGGAGCCAAAGAATTTCTGCGCCGTTTTTTGGGTCAGCACAATGCTACCGGGCTGATTCAGGGCCGTTTTAGGATCGCCTTCCAGAAGCTTATAACTGAATACCTCGAAAACCGTGGAATCAGCGGAGTAGATGTCCTCCTCGTAGAAGCGATTTTCTCCCCGCCGGAACATCACCCGGCCGTACGGAACAAAACGAACGTAATTCTCAATGAAAGGATAGTCCCGCTTCAAGGTCTCCACCAGTGGCGGCTGCGTGACGTTCCAACCAAAAGCCTTATCAGGTTCGCGGATTTTCGATACGACCCGGTAGATCTGATCGGCTTTGGTATGGTAACGGTCGTAGCTGAGTTCGTCCGTCACGTACAATAGCAGCAGCATTCCGCAGGTGACGCCAAGGGTAAGTCCCAGCACGTTGATCAGGCTGTAAAAGGTATCCTTCTGCAGATTTCGGAGGGCTATTTTGAAATAGTTTTTGATCATGGGTTGGTCAGGTAGCAGGTAAAAAGTGATTTGCCATCAGCTCGTAGTTTTTTCTTTCGACAGCACGGCTTCCTCCCCGGCCAAGGGGCGCCAGGCAGCAGACTTTTCTCCGACTCCTCTATTATGCCATGGCTCCGCGCAGAAGTCGACGGCTTTCCTCCTTCACGAATGTGATGGGCACAAAATCGTCGGTTGGGGCCCCGATGTAGTAGACCGTCCAATCGGGATCGTGATGGGCCAGCATCTCACTGATACAGTCGGCACGGTGGGCCAGCGGGTTGCTACAGTCCTGCCAGTAAAATAACTCCACGCGGTAGTGCAGCTGCTGTCTCATGCCGTTGATGGTAACCTCCACTTCAATCTCCTGCTTCCCTGGAAGCGGAGGGATGGGTATAGCGATATGGCTCATGGGATTTGAGTAATTAAGGGTTAAAAATCAATCTAACGGACTGACCCCGGCAGTAGTTGGAAAACTGCCGGGGTACCAATAGCTCAACCAAAGAAAATTATTCGCTTCTCAACGACTTCACCGGATTGGTCAGGGCAGCCTTTGCACTCTGGAAACTCACCGTCAGCAGCGCAATACCTACCGCAATTATACCTGCCAACACAAACACCCACCACTCGATGTCGATCTTATAAGCAAAATCCTGCAGCCACTGATTCATGGCGTACCAGGTAAGCGGCGTAGCAATGACGATGGCGGCGAGGACCAGCTTGACGAAATCCCGCGAGAGCAATGCCACAATGCTGCCTACACTCGCCCCGAGTACCTTGCGGACACCAATTTCCCTGATACGTTGCTGCGCCTCAAAGGCCGTCAGGCCAAAAAGCCCCAGGCAGGAAATGATGATGGAAATCAGTGTAAAAACATTGACAATGCGGGCCGTGCGGGCGTCAGCATCGTAGTTTTTCTGGAAATCCTCGTTTAGGAAACTGTACCTGAAAGGTTCATCAGGAACCAGCGCTTTCCACTTGGACTCAATAAAAGGCAACACCTTACTCGCGTCCGCTGTATTGACATGGGCAATAAGGTAGTTATAGTCATTGCCGGGTTCCAGTAGGAAAGCGTAGGGTTCGATGACCTGATGCAAATCGGCAAAGTGAAAATCCTTGACCACCCCCACGATTTCAAAGGTACGGGAGTTGTTGGCTAGCTTTTGACCAATGGCTTTTTCCAGGGGAATGGCGAATTTGCGAAGAGTCGCCTCGTTGACCACAATCGTTTGGTTGGCCGTGTCGCCCATGAATTCTTTGGAAAGCAACCGCCCCGCCACTGCTTTGAAGCCCATCATTTCCATGAATTCGGGTGATACCCAATTGGTCTTGGTAATTGCCACTTCGTCCACCGATTGTTCGGGACGATGCAACCCCATGTCGCTGGGATTCAGGATACCAGGATAATAGCCTGTTCCCGCCGCGCCGGTAACCTGACTGCTCTGCAATAGCTCGTTGCGAAGCGCCTGATACGCACTACGCGAACGATCGCTACGAAGTGGAAGTACAATCTGCTGATCCTTGTTAAAACCCAAAGGTTGATCACGCATAAACTTCATTTGTCCCTGGATTACGATAGTCGCCACCACCAGTCCGATCGAAATCACGAACTGGAACACCACCAGCCCGCGCCGCAGCAACGTAGCCGAAACCGAGTTGACGAACTTCCCTTTGAGTACATCCAACGGATTGAACACCGACAGATAGAAAGCCGGATAGCTACCCGCCACCAGCCCCGTCAGCAGGGCCAATCCCAGAAAGGCAGCGATGATTTTGGGTTGTAACAGATCAGAAAAATCAAGCACTTTACCCGATAACTGATCGAAAGCAGGTAACAGCAACACCACCAGCACGATGGCTACCAGCAATGCCAGCATAGTCAGTACCATCGATTCGCCCAAAAACTGGCCGATCAGACTGCTCTGCTGTGCACCCATCACTTTGCGCATCCCCACCTCCGCAGCTCGCTTGACCGAGCGGGCGGTAGCCAGATTCATGAAATTGATGCAAGCCAGGAGCAGGGTGAACAGCGCAATGGAACCCAGCACGTAGAGGTAGGTAACGCTACTGGTAGGTGTGAGGATGGCGTCTACCTTGTCGAAAAGGTGAATGTCTTTGACCGAAAGCAGCGCCATCTTTTTATCCGCTCCCGCAAGTTTGAGATCCTTGCGGGCATATTTTTCAACGAAGGAAGGAAGTTTGTTTTCAAACTTAGCAGCGTCGGTACCCGGCTGCATACGCAGGTAGGTATAGAACATATTGTTGTTGCTGAAATCCTGCTTCTGCTCGCGTAGAAACCCGCCCACCCAGCCGGCCTGAAGGGACAGAAAGTAGGGCGCATCGATGTGTGAGCGGCGGCTTTCGTCGCGGTAGACGCCCGTGACCTGGAAATTTTCATTGGTACCTGCTACCCCCCCGATCTGGATCGTCTTGTTCAGGGCGGGGACGTTGCCAAAGAGTTTTTGAGCCAGGGCCTCTGAAAGAACCACCGAATGGGCATCGTCCAGCGCCGTACGGGCGTCACCTTCCAGGAACTGGTAGGTAAAGACATCGAAAAAAGTAGAGTCTACCTGATAACCCGACCTCTCATTGAACGCTTTTATCGTTTTGTTGGCATCTTTTACCCGCAACAGCGTTTCTTTTTCCAGGAAATTCTGCCAGACGCGCGTGACCTGTACTACCTCGGGAAATTCTGCCTTCATGGCTTGCGCGTAGGGTGAGGGCGCGCGAGGGTTGTCCATCAACTCGCCGTTGTAGGTATTTTCGCTGCGAAGCAGATAGATGTCGTTGGCAAATTCGTGGTACCTGTCGAACGACAGTTCGCTGTTGATGTACAGCAGCAGCAGCATGCAGCAGGCCATGCCCACTGACAGACCAAAGACGTTGATGGAAGAAAACAGCTTGCTCTTGCGCAAATTCCGCCAGGCAATTTTGAGGTAAGTTCGGTTCATGGCTCGTAGATATCTTGGTATTCAGGAAGGAGAGGGTACCTCCCGGCGACAGCAGCAAACAGTACAGCGAGTCGTTAGGATTTATCCTCCAACAGGTTGGATAATAAACGTATGCCAAAATTCATACAAACTGATTGCGAACGCTTTACAAAATAGCCTACTAAAAAAAATGTCCGTTTTCGGACATTTATGTACGCCAGTGGACATTGAAAGGTAGGCTGAATGATTGCGAGAGATCGGTCTGGGAATAATCAAAGATTCCAGAAAGGTTTTAAAACCCAACCTACCCTATCCGCCTACACGAGCCATACTCATTCGCTCCGCAGACTTTCCACCGGATTCATCAGCGCGGCCCTGGTGGTGTAATACCCGATGGAACTTAGGGCTACCAACAGTACAAGCCCCATCGAAAGGGTCATCAAGCCATAGTTGAGCCCGGCGTGAAACGTAAACAAACTCACGAAGAAAACGCCCGATATGTACCCCACTGGCAGAGCAATCAGGCCCGCGATCAGTAATAGTTTCAGGAAACTCCACGACAGCGTTCTGACTACCTCCATCACCGAAGCCCCCATGACTTTTCGAATCCCGATTTCTTTGTAGCGCTTCTCTGTGCTGTACGTCACCATACCCAGCAGGCCCAGCACCGCAATCACCCAGATGACGATGGAGGCCATACCCATCATTTTCATATCCTCGGCGGGATAGTAGCGGTCGTATAGCTCCTGCTCGTACCACGAATAGCCCATTTCCTGGTAGGGGTAGTGCTGCTTCCAGATCGCCTGGACCTGCGCCAGAAAGGCATCCTGTGAAATAGGGTCGGTTGTCTTGACCGAGAGTAGCCGGAACTGGCTGGGATTGTACCGGAACACCAACGGCTCAATGGCGTACTGGTAGTTGTAATGGCAGAAATTCCTAACCACGCCTACCACCTGCAAGTCGGGTTCGTTGTTCAGAAAAATGGACTTGCCAATGGCCTCCCGGGGGGTACCTAAGCGCAGCTTTTCAACTGCCTTCTCATTGATCACTACAAAGTGGCCGGCCGAGTCGGACGTGGTAGCGGGCAGGTTCTCGCCCGCCAGGAACTGCAACTTCATGTTTTCTACAAAACCCGCATCCACTGCGTAATAGTAGGTGCTGGTATTCTCATCCTCCTTGTGGGATTTGATTGCGTACTCGGCCGCGACACCGCCAAAAGCCAGGGAGGTCAGGCCGATCTGCTCGACCTGCTTGTTCATGGAAATTTCATCGCGCAACAGCTGGTAATTATTATCCGCCAGCGATACATTGAAAATGCCCTTCCGGTTGAAGTTCTCGTTTTCGGTAGCCATGTAATTGAACTGATTGTACATGTGGCCGATCTGGAAAATAAAGCCAATCGTAACTACAAACTGAACGACGATCAGTACTTTTCGAAAGTTGATCCTACCCAGAGCAGCCGGAACCAGGGTACCTTTCAGTACCTGCACGGGTTGAAAACCCGACAGAATCCAGGCAGGCAACATACCCGCGACGAATCCGAGGAATACGGCAAACAGCACAAAAGCCAGCCAGATGGACATCTGATTGTCGACCTCCCACGTGACCCACTGCACATGGATGAACTGCCGCATCAGGGACAGGCACCCAAGGCCCACTACCAGCGCCAGGAGGGCGATCACGATCGCTTCGCAGATGAACTGCAGAATCAACTGCCGACGCACGGCCCCCATCACCTTCCGAACCCCTACCTCTCTGGAGCGGCTCAGTGAGCGGGCCAGCGTCAGGTTGGTGTAGTTGAATCCCGCCAGCAACAGAATCATCAGCGGAATCGCAAAATTGAAGTAAATATCCTGCATCGAATCCACGTAGGGATTGTTGCGGAGTTCGGCCCGGCTCGGAGAAATTTCGGACAGCGCCTGTTTGTGAAACCGGTTCGATTTTTTGGCCGAAGCGAGCGTCGGATTGATCTTTCGGGCAACCTCTCCGATGGCTTGTTCCAGGGCTTCCGGACGAGCCCCGGGGTTCAGCCTGACAAAGGTGTGTGCCTTGTAATCGCCCCAGGACTGCGCTTTGCGGGCATCAGGATTGTGCTGATCGTAGGTAGCCAATGACACCATCACGTCGCTTCGAAACTGCGTTTGTTTCTTGTAGGGCTTCAGTACCCCCGAAATGGTGAGCATCCCGTAGGTAGGATGCTCCAGCGTCTTCCCGACGGGGTTCACATCCCCAAAAAACCTTTCTGCCGCCTCGTGGCTCAGCACCAGGCTGTTCGGCTCCACGGGCAGGGTACCTTTCGCCAAGGGAAACCCGAATATTTTGAAAAAATCGGGCTCCACGTAGAGACAATTGACCCGGAGGGTTTTGAGCTGATTGCTCAGCTCCCAGCCAAAGTCCCGCACCACTTTGGCGGATATTTCCACGCAGGCGTAGTTGTTTTCCAGTTGTTCAGCGAGCAGGTAGGGCGATGAAGCGTACGGAATCACCCCGCCGTCGCGGGCTACCTCGTCGGTAATGATTCGGTAAATCCGGTCGGAGTTGGGGTGAAAGTTGTCCGTTTCGAAAGCCCCCTGCAGTTGTAACAGCGCCAGCAACGCAAACGGAATGGCGAGCCCCAAACCCAGAATATTGACCAGAGAAAACAGCTTGTTTTTCCAAAGGGTACGCAGCGCGATTTTGAGGTAGTTCTTGAGCATCGTATAGGAGGCTGGTTTTTGAGCCAATAGCTATCGGCCTTTTGTTCATTCAGATCTAAGACTTTTCACCGGATTCATCAGCGCGGCTCTCACCGACTGAAAACTCACCGTCAGCAGCGCAATGCCTGCCGCCATACCTCCTGCCAAGATAAACACCCACCAACTGATGTCGATTTTATAGGCAAAATCCGCTAACCATTCATGCATGGTGTACCAGGCAACGGGCGACGCGATGACGATGGCAATCAGGACAAGTTTGAGAAAATCCTTCGAAAGAAGCACCACGACACTGGCCACACTCGCCCCCAGTACTTTTCGAATACCGATTTCTTTGGTGCGTTGCCGGGTAGTGAATTCTACTAAACCGAACAAGCCCAGGCAGGAAATAAAAATGGCCAGACCGGAAAAAAGTCCCAGGAGTTGGCTCTGCGTTTCCTGTGAGTCATAGTGAGCATCCAGGGTGTCGTCCAGAAACGAATACTCGAAAGGGCGTTCCGGAAAGTGTGACTCCCATTGCTTTTTCAGATGCTCCAGCGTGGCAGGGGTACCCTGAGCCGAAACCTTCACGGCGAACACGGTGAAGCGGGGTACATTGATGTCGATGATGAGCGGTTCAAGGGGCGTATCGAGCGGATTGAAATGAAAATCCCGCACCACGCCAATGATAAAACCTTTTTTGCCGCCTTCCCCACCCCGCTGAATCGGACGACCAACCGCCGATTCGGCATCAGGGTACCCCAGGGATTTAACGGCTGATTCGTTCAGAATAAAAGCTTCCAGATGGTCAGTGCCGGTTTCCTTGGAAAAATCGCGCCCGGCTATCACTGGAATACCGAGGGTCAGCAGGAAGTCATAGTCGGCTGACATCCAGGACACGAATATATTATCCTGTTCGGTCTTGCCCTCGGGTACCACCAGCGAACGCACGTACCCGCTACCCGGCAGAGCCGACGCGGCCGTTATGCCCTGCACACTCCCGGATTGACCGACTGCCTCCTCGAAGGTATTCATGCGCTGCCGGAAGGTCCCGTCGATGCCCTGGGGCAAATTGGCCGAAGCACCACTACCGAACAGCGGGAGGGTGATGATCTGCTCTTTTTGAAAACCCAGGGGTTTGTTGAGCAGATAGGTGCGTTGTTGAAAAAGCACCAGGGTAGCTACGACCAGGATCAGCGCCACCGCAAACTGGGCTACCACCAGAACCTGGCGTAAACCTGTACTCCTACCCATACGTCCGGCCATCCCTTTCAGCGCCTGAACGGGCTGGAAGCGAGTGATGAAGAAAGCGGGGTAGGTACCCGCCAGCACGGCCGTTGCCACCAGCAGACCGACACTGATTGCAATCAGCTCTGGTTGCAGGAAATCCGTTACTGTAAAATGTCTACCCGTAAATTTAGTCAGGAAGGGTAATAAAACGGCTACGAAGGGCCCGGCCATTGCAAAGGCTAGCGCCGTCATCACAAGTGCTTCGCCCAGAAACTGGGCGACGAGATGACTACGCACCGCGCCCATCGCCTTGCGCAAGCCTACCTCCCTGATCCGGCGAAGCGAGTAGGCCGTCGATAAATTGATAAAATTGAAACACGCAATCAGCATGGTGAGCAGGGCAATCAGGGCCAGTACCTTCACATGGCTGATGTTTCCGGTGCTGGTGGGGTCGGACAAATCGGCCGAGTACAGATGAATATCATGCAAAGGCTGTAGGGTCAGGCGCACGTGCTTCACCACCCGCTCGTCGTTGCTCAGCCGAATCACACCCGGTAGTTGACTTTCGATCGCCCCCACCGGGGTACCCTGTGTTAGCCTCACGAAAGTTTGCGTGGAATTGTAAAGCCAGTCGCGGCGTAAAAAATCAGCAGTACCCTCGGGTTCAACCGAAAAGAGCGTTTCGAAATGAATCAGGAAATCGGCTTTCAGATCGGTGGTCGCGGGAGGATCCGCAAAAACTCCGGTTACGGTCAAATCCACGCGATCTTCATAACGGATCACCTCGCCCAGGGCATTTCCGTCTCCGAAATATTTACGCCGCGCTGATTCCGAAAGGACGACCGATGCCGGAGCTTTTAGTACGCCAATTGGATTGCCCTCTACCAAAGGCTGAGTAAATACCTGAAAGAAGGCAGAATCAACAAAAATCACATCACGTTCCTGAAAGAGTTGGGGCGGTGTCTTGGGTAGGGCTACTTTCATGCTCCCACTCCTCCGGAACAGGCGCGTGGTCGCTTCCACGCCCGCCACCTGCCGGGCTACCGCCGGGCCCACCGGAATAGATACATAAGCAGCCTCGTGTTCTTCTTCAAAAGAATTGATCTGGTTGATACGGTACACCTGGTCGCTATCTTTCCAAAACCGGTCAAAATTCAGCTCGGTAAGCACGAAAAGCCCGATCAGAATACACACACCCATTCCCAGGGCCAAGCTCATTACATTGACCAGGCTGTATGACCAGTGTTTCCACACATTTCGCCAGGCGATTTTGAGGTAGTTCGTAAGCATCGTATAGGTGATTGGTTTTAAGTCAATAGCTATCGGCCTTTTTGTTCATTCGCTCCGTAAACTCTTCACCGGATTCATCAGCGCGGCTCTCACCGACTGAAACGAAACCGTCAACAAGGCGACCGCCAGCGCCAGCACCCCTGAGAGGATAAAAATCCACCAGGGAATCTCGATCCGGTAGGCATAGTTCTGCAGCCAGTCGTGCAGGAAATACCAGGCCACGGGAGCAGCCAGTAGGGATGCGATGCCGATCAGGTACACGTACTCTTTGGAAAGCATCAGGACAATGCTGGACACATCCGCGCCCAGTACCTTGCGGACGCCGATTTCCTTGGTACGGCGCTCGGCGGTGTAGGCCGCCAGGCCGAACAAGCCAAGGCAGGAAATAAAAATAGTGAGTAAGGCAAAAGCATTGATCAGATTTCCGATTCGCTCTTCGCTGGCGAACTTCCGATCATATTCTTCATCGACAAACTTGTGGGCGAAAGGATAAGCCGGGGCTAATTTTTCATAAATGGCCTTGGTACCTGCCAGGGCTTCCCGCGTGTTTACCCCTTCCCGGAACCTGATGTTCAAGGTGTACAGATGTTTCTGATCGAAGAAAACCCCAGTAGGTCGTACGTTCTCGTAGGGGGAATCCATCAGTACGTCGTCGATCACCCCGATCACATGGTACGTTTTTCCCCAGTGCTCGATGTTTACCCCCAGCGGCTCGCTCAGATTCATGGCTTTCACCGCCGATTCGTTCAGCAATACGGCCGAGCTATCGGTGGCAAAATCACGCGAAAAGCTACGTCCCGATTTCAACTTGATCCCAAATGTTTCCACATAGTCGTAGTCCGAACTGACGGTCACCAATGTCGTATTTTTGTCGCCATCGTAGCGCACCCCATTCGTATTCCAAATCTCGGTCATCGGGGCCAGGGTACCCGTTACCGAACTGACAAACCCCGAGTTCAGGAGTTCGTTTCGGAGTACCTCCTCTTTTTGCCTGAGTTGGTCGGGAAATTCGGCCATGATAAGGTTGGATCGATCATAGCCTACCGTACGATCTTTCGTGTAGCGCAGCTGCCTGCCGATAACCAATACACTGATAATAAGCAGAATGGAAATAGTAAACTGCAAACCTACCATCACTTTCCGGGGAACGCCCGCGCTTTTTCCAATCTGTATTACATTTTTCAAGGCCCGCACGGGCTGGAAGGAAGACAGATACAAGGCCGGGTACAGCCCCGCCGCCATGCCCGTAAGCAAGGTAATGCCCAGGCCGATCAGCCAGGCTACGGGCTGGGTATAAGGCAGTGAAATCTCCTTGTCGGTCAGCTGGTTGAACCAGGGAAGCAAAAGCACTACCAACAAAACGGCCAAAGCAAAACCCAGGAATGCCAGCAAATTCGACTCCCCCAGAAAACGCGCTACCAATCGCCCGCGCGATGAGCCGACGGCTTTGCGAACACCTACCTCCCTGGCCCGCTTTTCTGATCGGGCGGTGCTCAGGTTCATGAAATTGATGCAGGCAATGAGCAGTACGAAACCCGCCACCCATAGGAATATGCGGACGTAGTCGATCATTCCGCCCGTAATTTTGCCATTCTCAAACTTATCACGCAACCGCCAGTCCGGCATGGCGTGGAGCATGAGGGTTTGCTTTACCGTTTCGTCGTTGGCGGTCAGAAATGGCGCGATCTTCGCCACTACCCGCTCCGCCGTGACCTTAGGTTTTAATTCTATAAAAGTCCTGACGACATTGTTGCCCCAGTTGTCATCCAGGGTTTTGTAAAAATCATCCATAATCGGATAAAGACTGTAGGGCAAAACGCAATCGAATTTTAAGGTAGAATTGGCCGGCATGTCGGCCAGCACGCCCGTCACTTTAACGTCGATCAGGTTATTGAAGCTGACGATTTTACCGAGCGGATTCTCTTCTCCAAACAACGAAGTAGCTGTTTTCTGACTCAACACAATCGACCTGGGATCGGACAAAGCCGTAGCAGGGGTACCTTGGCTGAGTGAAAATGTAAACATTTTCAGGAAGTCCGGATCTACCAGAAGCACATCCTGATAGATTTTCTTATCGGCGGCGGCGAGCAGTCGCTCGGCAGGATGTGTGACGCGGCTGGCGCGGGCAATGTCGGGGTAGGTTTGCTTCAGCCCTTCGGCCAGGGGGTAGGGTGTATTCTTATTGGTCACGATGGTTCCGTCTCGTTCCGAATTGCGTCCTACTTGATAAATCGTCTTGTAGTTTTCGTGGAATTGATCGTACGTCAATTCATCGTATGTCCACAGGGCGGCCAGAATACTACACGCCATACCCAGGGCCAGCCCGGCGGTATTAAGGAATGTATACCCCTTATTTTTCCAAAGACTGCGGAAGGCGATTTTAAGCGAATTGGCGAACATGGCGTTTGAATTTTGTTATATTTGTTAGAAACTATACCCGGAAAAATGATGGAACCATCAGTCGAAACCGTACCCGTCCAAGAACTTTCACCTTACGAACTCGAAAGAGGGAAACCCATGCCTACACTTGTTCACGGAGCTATTCAAGCCAATCTGATTGTTCATATTGCGGTAAGCTATCCCAATCAGTACCGAATTGCCAGCGAGGTTGCTCTGGATACACACCCCTTCGGAAGTACCCCTGATTTGGTACTGTATCCGGCAAGTGAGCTGGATTACAAAAATGATCCTTCCCGCCGGACCGATGCTCCTTTGTTGGTCGTTGAGATCCAATCCCCCTCCCAAAGCACCAAAGATATGGTCAGTAAGCTGGAGCCCTATTTTTATTTTGGTGTAAAATCCTGTTGGATTGTGGTACCTGACCTTCAGGCGATTCTGGTATATGACAATCCTTTCCACTATACCTTTTTTCATGGGCATGAAAAACTTCGCGACGTGACCATGAATATCGAGTTGAATCTTCGGGAGGTTTTTAAATAGGTACCCCTACCCGATTCTAGCCAGCTTACTCCGACCGAAGCGACTTCACCGGATTCATCAAAGCGGCTTTCACACTCTGAAAACTTACCGTCAGCAACGCAATCAGCACCGTCATTCCACCCGCAAGCACAAAAACCCACCAATGGATATCGGTACGGTAGGCAAAGCCCGTGAGCCAGGTGTGCATGGCGTACCAGGCAATGGGCGAGGCAATCACCAACGCCACAACCACCAGTTTCATAAAATCTTTGGAAAAGAGCGCCACCAGACTCGCCTCCGAAGCACCCAGTACCTTACGGATGCCGATTTCTTTGGTACGTTGCTCCGCCATGAACATCGACAGCCCGAACAATCCCAGGCAGGAAATCAGGATGGCTACGCCCGCAAAAATGCTAAACAGCGATTGCTGGGTATTCTCACGGGCATAGAGACGATCAAAACGCTCATCCAGAAACTGGTATTCAAAAGGACGCTCCGGGAAGAAGCGCTTCCAGACGGCTTCTACACGTTGTACACCGGCAGGAATATTGCCTTCCAGAGGTACCGAGATCCAGTTGAGCTGACGTGGGGTCAGGACCATAGCAATGGCTGATACTTCCTGGTGCAGCGACTCGAAGTGGTAGTCCTTCGTCACGCCGATCACCTGCCCGTTGGCGGGACCGTATTCAAAAGGTTTGCCAATGGCCTGCTCGGGCGTCCAGCCCAGCAGACGTGCCGCCGTTTCGTTCAGTACTATCATGGCCGTATCGGTGGCATATTCGCGGGAAAAATTGCGCCCGGCTGCCATCCCGATCTGATACGTCGGAATGAAATCATAGTCCACCCGCAGAGCCCGCAGATTGATGTTGATCGGTGCCATGCTATCGCCGCTCATGGTGCGGCCATTGTACGAGTCGAGCAGCCGTCCCGACGGAATCCGCGACGAGCGGCCCATGTCTCGTACGACTCCGGTCTGGATGAGTTGTTGCTTGAACGCTTCGTAATTGGTGGTCGAGTCGCCCGCGTCACCCAGCAGCAGTACCTGGTCCTTTGCGTAGCCGAGGCGGTAATTCTGAATGTACTTCATTTGATTGTATACTACCATCGTACTGATGATCAGGGCAATGGCGATGGCAAACTGCGCCACCACCAGTACCTGCCGTAGCTTTCCGGTGCGCATGGCGGAAGCGATCTGTCCTTTCAACACCCCGAGTGGCCGGAAGGAAGTCAGGAAAAAAGCCGGATAACTTCCCGCCACCAGACCTGTCAGCAAGGTAATACTTACCAAAATGGTCAGAAAGACGGGGTCGAGTACCTGCTGAAAAGACAGTTGCTTTTGGGTGAAGTCGTTAAGCGCGGGCAAACAAAGTACCACGAGCAGCACGGCAATTCCCAGCGCAAGCGTCACCAGCAGCAGTGATTCGCTCAGAAACTGCCCGATGAGTTGGCTACGCACGGCCCCCACCACTTTGCGCATACCTACCTCCTTAGCCCGCCCCGCCGAACGAGCCGTGGCCAGGTTCATGTAGTTGATGCAGGCGATCAGCAGAATAAAAAGACCAATAGCCGAAAAAAGGTAGATGTAGCTGATGTCGCCCGTGGGTTCCACCTCCGAATCGGTGTGCGAGTACAGATGAATGTCAGTCAGTTTTTGCAGATTCAACACCGACCACGTTGAGGGCATCCGGCCTTCCTGAGGCGGTACGTGCTTGTCCTGAAACGCCGGAAACGCCTTCTCCAGCCGTTGCGGGTCGGTACCTTCGGCCAGCAACAGGTAGGTATTGAAAGAATTATTTCCCCAATTGGAACGCAACCCCTCGGCGCCGTACACCCGCGGATCGTTCAGCGACGAAAACGAAACCAGGAAATTGGGATGAAAATGCGACTGCGCGGGCAGCGGCTCGTACACCCCCGTTACGGTCAGGTCGAACTGGTTTTCGAGGCGGACCGTCTTACCGATCGGATTTTCTTGACCAAAGTATTTCTCGGCCATCGGGCGGGAGAACAGGATGGAGGCCGGGTTGGTCAGCGCATTGGCAGGATTGCCGCTGACCAGGTCAAAACTGAATACTTTGAACAAGTTATCTTCGGCAAAGTACATATCCTGCTCATCGAATTGGTGCTCACCGTACCGCAACAGACCATTCGTTTCGAGGGTACGTACTACCTCTTCGGCTTCCGGAAAATCCTGCTCAATGAGGGGGCCGAAGGGTGGCGCGGCCTGCGCCAGTCGCAGTGAAGGTACCCCATCTGATGACAAGAAGGTACGGGTGACACGGTACACCCGATCGGCATGGGCATTATAGCGATCATAGGCCAGCTCGTCCTTGACATACAGGGCGATCAGAAGAAAACAAGCCAGCCCAACGGCCACGCCAACAATGTTGATGGCCCCAAATGCTTTGTGTTTGGTCAGGTTGCGCCAAGCGATTTTGAGATAGTTCGTAAGCATGATTATTTTTGGGTTAAAAGGTTAAGGGTGAACGATCAATGGCTTACAAGAGGAAATCCAAAAACACAGGTTCCCCATTCACCTTTAAACCTTTCACCTTGTGTTTAGGTGTTTCCACTCGACATGACATTACTCGCTCCTTAGCGACTTCACCGGATTCATCAGGGCGGTAGCAATGGTTTTCCCACTGATCGAAACGATCACCAGCACAAATACCAGCGCGGCGGGCGCTGCAAAGAGCCACCAGCTCAGCGCAATGTGCGAGGCGTAGTTGGCCAGCCAGTTCTCGACCAGAAAGTAGGTGATCGGGATGCCGATGACCACGGCCATCAGCACTGTTTTCATAAAGTCCTGCGACAGCAAAACCATCAGGTTGGTAGTACTGGCACCGATCACTTTGCGGATGCCGATTTCCTTGGTACGTTTCGAGACGGTGAAGGTCGCCAGGCCGAACAGACCCAGACAGGAAATCAGAATCGCGAAGCCCGTCAGAGCGCTGAATACCTGCTGAAAGCGGTCGTCGGCTTTGTACTGCTTGTCGTATTCGCTATCCAGGAAAAAGTAGCTGAACGGAGAATAGGGGAAATTGGATTTGTACACTTTTTTCAAGGTCGCGAGCTGCTCACTGGCATTGCCTCCCGAAAACTTCACACTGGCAAATGAATCGAAGTTGGGCGAATAGAAATGGATCATGGGGATATAAGCGGCCTTGGGCGATTCGTAATGGTAGTTTTTGAGTACCCCACGGATGGTCCATTGCCTGCCCCAGAAACTCAGTTCACGGCCTACCGCTTCCTGCGGCGTAGGAATTCCCCACAGCCGCAGGGCCTCTTCATTGACCAGTACCTCATCCCGTTTGGTGGTGTCCGAAAAAACGGGCCAGGAGGTGGCATCGTAGTTTTTTCCCGCCAGTAGCTTGATGCCCATCAGGTCTACGAAAGAACTGTCAATATTGGTCAGATAGAAATTATAGGAGTTTTTCTCGGCGGCATCGGACAGGTTGATTCCCGTCGTGGTACTCATTTGGGTGATTCCCATGCCCGGCACGGTACCCGAAAGCGAAACGGCCTCTACCTGCGACTGCGCCAGTAGCGCCTGCCGGAAGGTACCGTATTCTTTCTGCGCATCATTGCCTACAGGCGCCTTCACCACCAGGGTGCGGTCCACATTCACCCCCAGGTTCTGGTTCCGCAGGAAATGGACCTGCCGGTAGACGGTGAAAGTCTGCACCAGCAAAACGATGGTGATGGTGAACTGAAAAACCACCAGCGCCTTCCGAAGTACCACGCCCTGAGTGGAGCGCGAGAAGGTACCCTTGAGTACCCTGACCGGCTCGAAGGAAGACAATACGAACGCCGGGTACAAGCCGGAAAGCACAATGCTCAGCAGCAGAAACGCTCCCAGACTTTGCCAGAAAAACAGATCGCCGAAGACCGGAAAGTCCACGGGTAGTCCGGCTACTTCGAGGAACAAGGGACGGACCAGGCCGACCAGGATCACGGCAAAAAGTCCAGCCGCGAGATTCATGAGTACCGTTTCGGTAAAAATCTGGGTTCGGATCTGGGTTTGCGTCGAGCCAACCACTTTCCTCATCCCGATTTCGCGGGCGCGGTCGAGGGCCTTGGAAGTTGTGAGGTTTACGTAGTTGACGAAGGCGCTGATTAGCACCAGAAACGCTACTCCCAGCAGGAAGAATACCGATTTGGCGTCGCCGTTGGGTTCGGTCTCAAAGGTTTTGTGGGAATAGAGGTGGATGTCGCCGATTTTTTGTCCGATCACCTGTTCGTTTTTTATTTTCTTTTCATTTTCCAGACGCTTACTGAAAGCCGCCAGTGACTTCGTGAATTGCCCATAATCCACGTTTTCGGCCAGTTCGAGGTAGGTAAGGGTATTGTTGCCGTTCCAATTATCTTCTTTTTCGCCAAAATCCGAAAGCATGGTCGGGTACGAAAAAAGCATGTCAAATTTCAGGTGCGTATTGGCCGGGCTATCAGGTACCACCCCCACTATTTCCAACACCACTGCTCCTTCTGATTTGGGCAATTTTATGGTCCTACCCAGCACGTCCAGCGTGTTGAAGTACTTCAGGGCCATGGTTTCCGTCAGGACCGCCTGTCGGGTTTTGGTCATAATGCCTTTCTTATCTCCCCGAACCAGGGGGTAGTTGAAAAGGGAAAAGAAGGAAGAATCCACCGCGAAGACTTTCTCCATCAAATAATAGTTTTCCCCGATCTGCACTGTCACACTGGGTTCGCCAAAAGGATAAGCACGGGTATAGTTGACCACTTCGGGCATTTCGCGCAGGGCGGTGGGTCCCAGCGGCGGGTAGCTCTCCGTATCCTGCGCATTCACCGATCCTCCGTTCATGTAGTCGATCGTGAGCCGGACGACGCGGTCGGCCAGTGGGTGGGTGTTCTCGTAACTCAGCTCGAAGCGCACGTACTGGATAATCAATAGGGCCACGGCCAGGCCCGTAGCCAGGCCCACGAGGTTGATCGCAGTGAAGGTTTTGTCTTTCTTAAAAATACGAAGGGCGATTTTTACGTAGCTGCTTAACATGGCTTTCTTAGGTTTTTGGTTTAGTACTATTTGAAAAAATCGGTGGCGAGGTACCTTGCTCTCTCCCCATTCGCTTTTAATTACTCTGATCGCAAACTCTTCACCGGATTCATAAGCGCGGTGGCAATGGTTTTACCACTGATCGAAACGATCACCAGCACAAATACCAGCGCGGCCGGCGCGGCGAAAAGCCACCAACTCAGCGCAATATGCGATGCGTAGTTGGCCAGCCAGTTCTCGACCAGAAAGTAGGTGATCGGGATGCCGATGACCACGGCCATCAGCACCGTTTTCATAAAATCCTTCGACAGCAGAATCATCAGGTTGGTAGTACTGGCACCGATCACTTTGCGGATGCCGATTTCCTTGGTACGTTTCGAGACGGTGAAGGTCGCCAGGCCGAACAGACCCAGACAGGAAATCAGAATCGCGAAGCCCGTCAGAGCGCTGAATACCTGCTGAAAGCGGTCGTCGGCTTTGTACTGCTTGTCGTATTCGCTATCCAGGAAAAAGTAGCTGAACGGAGAATAGGGGAAATTGGATTTGTACACTTTTTTCAAGGTCGCGAGCTGCTCACTGGCATTGCCTCCCGAAAACTTCACACTGGCAAATGAATCGAAGTTGGGCGAATAGAAATGGATCATGGGGATATAAGCGGCCTTGGGCGATTCGTAATGGTAGTTTTTGAGTACCCCACGGATGGTCCATTGCCTGCCCCAGAAACTCAGTTCACGGCCTACCGCTTCCTGCGGCGTAGGAATTCCCCACAGCCGCAGGGCCTCTTCATTGACCAGTACCTCATCCCGTTTGGTGGTGTCCGAAAAAACGGGCCAGGAGGTGGCATCGTAGTTTTTTCCCGCCAGTAGCTTGATGCCCATCAGGTCTACGAAAGAACTGTCAATATTGGTCAGATAGAAATTATAGGAGTTTTTCTCGGCGGCATCGGACAGGTTGATGCTCGTTGTGGTACTCAACTGGGTGATTCCCAGGCCCGGTACGGTACCCGAAAGCGACACCGCCTCGACCTGCGACTGCGCCAGCAAGGCCTGCCGGAAGGTACCGTACTCTTTCTGCGCAGTATTACCCACGGGCGCTTTCACCACCAGAGTACGCTCCACATTCACACCCAGGTTTTGATCCCGTAGAAAATGGACCTGCCGGTAAACGGTGAACGTTTGCACCAGCAAAACGATGGTGATGGTAAACTGAAAAACCACCAGCGCCTTGCGAAGTACCACGCCCTGAGTGGAGCGCGAGAAGGTACCCTTAAGTACCCTGACCGGCTCGAAGGAGGAGAGCACGAAAGCTGGGTACAAGCCGGAAACCACAATACTTAGCAACAGAAACGCTCCCAGACTTTGCCAGAAAAACAGATCCCCAAAAACCGGAAAATCCTCAGGCAATCCGGCTACTTCGAGGAACAACGGGCGGACCAGGCCGATCAGGGCCACGGCAAGAAGTCCTGCCGCGAGATTCATGAGCACCGTTTCGGTAAAAATCTGGGTTCGGATCTGGGTTTGGGTCGAGCCGACTACCTTGCGCATCCCGATTTCGCGGGCGCGGTCCAGAGCCTTGGAGGTCGTGAGATTGACGTAGTTGACGAAGGCGCTGATCAAAACCAGAAAGGCCACGCCCAGCAGAAAGAACACCGATTTAGCGTCGCCGTTGGGTTCGGTTTCGAAGTTTTTGTGAGAATAGAGGTGAATGTCGCTGATTTTTTGGCCAATGACCCGCCTGTTTTTTATGATTTCGTCCTTGATCATGCGCTCATTGAACGCTACCAGCGATTTTGTAAAAGCATCGTAGTCGGCATTTTCGGCCAGTTCCAGGTAGGTGAGGGTATTGTTCCCGTTCCAGTTATCCTCCGTTTCACCCATGTCCGAAAGCATGGTCGGGTAGGAGAAAAGCATATCGAATTTTAGATGCGTATTGGCCGGGCTGTCCGGTACCACTCCCACAACCTCCAGCACCAGGGCACCTCCATCTGGCTTCGGAATTTTTACAGTTTTACCCAATACATCCAGCGTGTTGAAGTACTTTGTAGCCATGCTTTCCGTCAGAACGACCTGCCGGGTTTTGGTCATGATCCCTTTCCTGTTTCCCCGAATCAAAGGGTAATTGAACATGGAAAAGAAGGAGGAATCGACGGCGAAGACTTTCTCGACCAGGTAGAAATTTTCGCCAATCTGTATAGTTATATTGGGTTCCCCAAAAGGATAGGCGCGGGTGTAGTTAACTACCTCAGGCATTTCACGCATGGCTTTGGGCCCTACCGGCGGATTGGTCTCGGTATCCTGCGCATCCACCGTGTTGCCGTTCATAAAGTCCATCGTGAGGCGCACGATGCGGTCGGCCAGCGGGTGGGTGTTTTCGTAACTCAGCTCAAAGCGCACGTACTGGATAATCAGCAAAGCCACGGCAAGGCCCGTGGCAAGGCCCACGAGATTAATGGCCGAGAATGTCTTATCTTTTTTAAAGATTCGGAGGGCGATTTTTACGTAGCTGCTTAGCATGGCTTTCTTTGGTAGATGGTTTAGAAATATTCAAAAAAGGAGGTCATGGGGTACCCTATCCCCTACTACTTTTGGTCACTCTGATCGCAAACTCTTCACCGGGTTCATCAGTGCGGCTTTGATGGATTGAAAACTGATCGTGATCAAGGCAATACCGCTGGAAAAGCCTGCTGCCAGCAGAAATATCCACGCGCTTACATCCACTTTAAAGGCAAAATCAGCCAGCCATTGGTGCATGAAATAGTAGGCTACCGGGCTGGCCACAACGCTGGCGATCACTACGAGTTGCAGGAAATCCTTCGACAGCATGGCCGTGATGCTCATCACCGACGCTCCCAGTACCTTTCGGATGCCGATTTCCTTGGTGCGCTGCTCGGTGGAAAACAGGGCCAGGCCAAACAGCCCCAGGCAGGACAGAAAAATGGAAAGCAGGGCAAAAGTCACAGTGAGTTGGGAGGCCAGTTCTTCGCGTTGGTAGAACCGGGCAATTTCCTCGTCGTAGAAGCTGTGTTCGAAGACGTTTTCAGGGAACTGACTTTGCCATATCTTGCTAACCTTTTGCAAAGTGGAAGCCTGCAGACGATTCAATCGGAGGGCCGCGTGGCGGTAGAGCCGCTGCGTGGAGAAAACCACGGTAGGCTCGATGCCCGAATACAAATCGGCATTGTTGAAATCAGAAAGTACCCCCACAATGGTACCCGTTTTTCCGATGTCACCTACCAGGAGCTTTCGATTGAGGGCTTCCTGCGACGATTTCAGTCCCAGGTCTTTCACCAGCTTTTCATTCACCAGTAGCTCTTTCAAAGTGTCGGAAGGGGCTATATTCCGGCCCGCCACCAGCTTGAGGCCGTACGTTTCCAGATAGTGATTGTCTGCGATTTTTGAGCGGGCCACAAACTTTTCCCAGTCCCGGTTTTCAAACTTGATGCTACCCCCGCTACCGATCTGTGAGGAAGGAGGCGTTCGGAAAAACGATACGGTTTCCACCTCTGGTAGTTGGTTGAATTCGCGCGCCAGCGCGGCCAGTTGGCGGTTTTCGGTATTCGGAAGGCTGACATGCAGAATCAGATCTTTCTGCATACCCATATCCTTCTCGCGGATGTACCGGAGTTGGAGGATAATCACCGTAGCTACCGCAATCAGCACGAAGGATATACTGAATTGCGCAATGACCAGGCCTTTCCTTACGGAAAACCAACTTCGGTCGGTAGGCAAACTGACTCCCTTGATGGCCCGCAACGGATTGAAGTTTGAAATGACCGAAGCGGGATAAAGCCCCGCCAGTAACGTGACCAGCAGGAAAAGCAGTCCGATGAACAGGAGGAAGGTGGAGCTGAATACCTTCAGATCGGGGATGCCTATGTTCATCCATTCCCGAAGCAGGGACGTGGTGGGGTAGGCAATCAGCAGGGCCAGTACACAGGCACACAAGGTATACAAAGCAGTTTCCTGGATAAAAAACCAGAAAATCTGCCGCTGCGAAACGCCTAATATTTTCTGTACTCCTACCTCCTTGCTCCTTTTGAGTGATTGTGCCGTGGTGAGGTTGATGAAGTTGAAACAGGCAATGAAAATCAGCAGCAGCCCTACCGTGGCCAGCATCACGATTGTACTGTACTTGATTTTTCCGCCGTAGTCGAGATCAAAATGCACCTCCGAAAGCGGCTGCAAATGGTACCAGAAAACATTTCCGATTTCGCCGTAGTATTTTTTGGCAAAGGCGGGCATCTGCTTTTCGAAGGCCGCCTGATCCTGCGCCGAGTGGAGCGTAATATAGGTCTCGCGGTTAGCGTCGATCCAGCCCCAGTCTTCGTAGCCGTAGTTTGGTACGAGGGTCTTGATCGTAGGGAGCGAAATAAAAACCTCGGTTCGCTGATCGGTCTCCTCGGGTAGGTCTTTCAATAAACCCGCCACCAGCAGATTTTCCTGATTGTCGATGGTAAGGTACTTTCCCATCGGATTTTCTGACCCGAAGTACTTCCGGGCATACTTCTCCGTCAAAACCACCTGATTAGGCGCATCCAGGGACGACGGCTTACCGGAAATCCATTCGTAGTCAAAGATCTCAAACCAGTCTGAATTGGTAAACCCGGCGGCTTCTTTTTCCAGAAAACGCTCCTTTTTTTGTCGCTGATCAACCGCCAGGGTTACTTCCTTATGGGCCAGGTAGGTTGTATTTTCTACGGAGCTGAATTCCTTTTTCAGGGTCTGGTGCAGGATAAAGGCCGATCCCTTTTCTTTTTCAACAGAGCCGTCGTCCAGATGCAGATCCACAACTACCCGGTAAGTACGGTCAAAAAGATGATGGTACCGATCAATCCCCAGATGGTAGGTAACCAACTGGAATACGATGATGGCTCCCGCTATCCCAATGGCCAGTCCCATGAGGTTGATCCCGGCATACACCTTGTTTTTCACAAAAGTTCGCCAGGCTATTTTGAGATAGTTGGTGATCATAGTATACGTGGTTGGTTTTTGGGGCAATAGCTATCGGCTAATAGCTATTGCCCTTTTAATTCATTCGCTCCGCAATGACTTTACCGGATTCATCAGCGCGGCCTTGATTGACTGGAAACTAACGGTCAGCAGGGCTATACCGGCCGCTAGTGCGCCGGCCAGCACGAACATCCACCATTGGATGTCAATTCGGTAAGCAAAGTTGCTCAGCCAGGCATCCATACCGTACCAGGCGATGGGCGACGCTACCAGGATGGCTACTCCCACCAATTTGAGGAAATCCAACGAAAGCATGGTGACAATGTTGCCAACCGACGCCCCCAGCACCTTGCGTACGCCGATCTCCTTGGTACGGCGTTCCGCCGTGTAGGCGGCCAGTCCGAACAACCCCAGACAGCCAATCAGGATTGACAGCAGTGCGAAGGTGATGAAGATGCTCCCCACCCGCGCCTCCGCGCGGTAGGTGGCATCGAAGTCATCGTTCATGAAGCGGTACTCGAAGGGCTGCCCGGGGGCCATCTGCTTCCAGAGCTGCCCGGCACGCTCAACCGTCCCCTGCGCCTCCCGGCTGGTCAGGCGCAGCGCCAGCATTCCCGAACTTTTGCCCAGCACCAAGTTGAGAGCTCCGATGTTTTTGCGAAGGGACTCGTAATGAAAATTTTTGATGACGCCGATGATGGTGTATACCCGCTGGCTCGAAGCATCGGGGTTGATCAGCGTAGCGATCCGTTTGCCGATCGGGTCCTGATAGCCCAGCAGGCGGGCTGCTTCCTCATTGATCAGAATAGCCGACGAATCCGAAGGGAATTCCCGACTGAAAGCACGTCCTTTTAGCAGCTTAATTCCCAGTGTATTCACATACTCATAGTCAACGCGCCAACTTTGCATGCCTACACTTTTTTCCTGTATCGACTGTCCTTCGGGATAGAAGGGGTTATCGGTGCGGGAAGACGGAGTAGGCATGAAGCCCGATACCGTGGCATTCTCGACACCGGGCTTTTTCAGCATCTCTTGACGGAAGGCCTCGGTCTGGGTACCCAGCGCATAGGCATTGTCGATAAGCAGTACCTGCTCCTTATCGTAGCCCAGGGTTTTGGTCTGGATGTAGTTGAGTTGCCGGTAGATGATCATCGTCCCGATGATCAGCATCACTGATATGACAAACTGGAACACCACGAGGGTGTTACGCAGATATCCTCCCTTGCCCTCGGTGGCCAGGGTACCCTTGAGTACCCTAATAGCCTTGAAACCTGACAGGAAGAAAGCCGGATAGCTTCCGGCCAGCAGACCTACCACGCCCCCCGTCAGCAATAGTGCCCCCCAGAATATCCCGTTCTCCACGGGAACGTGCATCTGCTTGCCCGACAGGTCGTTGAAAAAAGGCATTGCTACAAAAGCGATGAGCAGAGCCAGCCCCAGCGAGATGTACCCCAGCAGTAAGGATTCGGTCAGGAACTGCGCCACCAGCGACGAACGCTCCGATCCCAGCGCCTTGCGAACACCCACCTCACGGGCCCGGTTGGCCGAGCGGGCTGTGGCCAGATTCATGAAATTGACGCAGGCGATCAACAGCAGGAATAACGCCACCACTGAAAAAATATATACGTACTGGATATTACCGTTGACGCTGATTTCGGCCAGGCGGTCGGAGTACAGGTGAATGTCCCGGACGGGTATCAGCGAGTAGCGCAGGTAGTTGCCGGATTTTTCCAGATCCTCCATGGTGGCGCCCATGATGGATTTCACCCAGGGCGCGGTATATTTTTCCAGCAGGGTATCGAAGTTCTTCTCAAACTGAAGGGCATCCGTCCCTTCCCGCAACCGCAGGTAGGTAACGAAGTTGTGGCTCCCCCAGCTGTTCTCCCGGCTCTCTTCTCTGGATGCCATCGACAGCAGCATGTTCAGGTCACTCAGGTGGGAGTTGGCGGGCAGATTCTCCATCACACCCGTCACACGGTAGGTCAGTTCGTTGTCGAGCAGCAGGGTTTTGCCCAAGGGACTCTCTGCCCCGAAATACTTTGCGGCATCCCGCTCGGACAAGACCAGGGTATTGGGCTCAGTGAGCGCCGTAGCCGGGTTCCCCTCGACGAGGGGAATAGAAAACACCGAGAAGAAAGTGGAATCCGCGAACACCACCTGGTCCTCTTTCAGATTTTCGGCCTGCTCGTTACGACGGACCAGGTAGCTGCCGTTTTCGCGTAGCCGGGCCACGGCTTCTACCTGGGGGTAGTCTTTTTTGAGCGTGAAGGCCATGGGATCGGGTGCCACGGCCAGCCTCATTTCAGGCCCGCCAAATTTCAGGTCGGCATTGATCCGGTAGATTCGGTCAACGTTTTCATAAGGCTGGTCGTAGCTCAGCTCATCTACGACGTACAGCGTAATGAGCAGGCAACTGGCCAGTCCCAGCGACAGACCGAAGATATTCAGGAAGGAATAGAAGGAATGCTTGCGGAGGTTCCGCCAGGCGATTTTGAGGTAGTTCCGGATCATGGTCAGGTATTTTTTAAGGGTTGTGGAGAAGCTCTCGATTCATTATTCCGATCGAAGGCTCTTCACCGGATTCATCAATGCCGCTTTGATACTTTGGAAACTCACCGTCAACTGGGCGACAACTATGGCCAATAGCCCCGCCACCACAAACATCCAGGCGTCGATGTCGATGCGGTAGGCGAAGTCCTGCAGCCATGAACTTACTGCCAGCCAGGCGATTGGCGTAGCAATGAGGATAGCCAAAATCACCAGTTTAAGAAAGTCTCTTGACAGCAGCCCGACGATGCCGGCCACCGACGCCCCCAGTACCTTGCGTACCCCAATTTCCTTCACCCGTCGCTCGGCCGAATAGGTCGCCAATCCAAACAGTCCGAGAGCCGAGATGAATACGGCCAACCCTGCCAGAATGCCCACGATTTCGCTGACCTGGCCATCGGCCCGGTAAAGGTCTGCAAAGTGCTCATCGAGGAAAGTATAAGCAAAGGTCTGCTCGGGTACCTGCCCGTTCCAGATACGCTTGATGGCCGCAATGGCCTGTTTGGAATCCTTACCTTTGATTCGGATCGACATTTCCGCATAGCCCCAATCTTTCTGATTGAACAGGCATAGGGTTTCGATCTTGTGGTGGAGTGAATTGAAATTGAAATCCTTCGCAATGCCGACAATGGTACCCAGCGAATCAAACCCCCCAAAGGCAAACGACTTTCCAACCAATGAGGCGATCTGCTGCGTAGGCTGATCCTTCACCAATTCTTTAGCCAGTGATTCATTGATGATGTAGGTCCGGCCATTGTCGGCCGCATTGTCCTGAAAATTGCGCCCGGCCACCAGCTTTATTTTGTAAAGCGTAAGGTAGTCAGGATCCACCACCACCTGCGAAGAAGTCAATTCTCTGAGGGGCCTTCTCCTTGAAAGATCACCCCGGTCTGGTGAAAATTGTTGCCTAGTCGCTGGTGCGAACCCGACACGGCCTCGATCATCGAATTAGACAAAAGCTCTTTTTTCAGGGATTCGTACTTAGGCCCCGATTTGGCATCGAGCGGAACGATCACGACCTGATCGGTCTGGAAGCCCGGATCTTTGTCCTGCATGAAGTGCAACTGTTTCAGAGCAAATCCGGTACCGATGATCAGGAATATCGCGCAGCTGAACTGTGCTACCACTAAGGCGTTGCGGAAGGTACCTTTGCCCGTACGGATCGAGCCCTTTAAAACCTTGGCGGCCTCAAACGACGACAGGTACGCCGCCGGGTACAGGCCCGAAAACACACCAATGAGTACCGTACCCGCCAGCACTGTGAGCAATAATTTGGGATCGGTAAAAATGGCAAAATCCAAGCTACGGTCGCTCATGCGGTTGAGGTAGGGCAGCGTGAGTTTCACCAAGCCCACGGCCAGCACCAAGGCGGTAAATGCCAGTAGTACCGATTCGCCGACAAACTGCCCGGCGAGCTGGAAGCGCTGCGCCCCGACCGACTTGCGAATACCTACCTCCTTGGCCCGGCCCGTCGAGCGTGCGGTAGACAGGTTCATGAAGTTGACGCAGGCAATCACCAGCACGATGAGGGCGATGATCGAGAAAATGTAGGTATAGCTGCGGTCGAATTTCTGGAAATTCACATAGTCGTGCGTGATGTCGGTCGAGTTGGCGTGCACCTCAGCCAGTGGTTGCAGAAACAACTCGTAGAACTTCATATTTTCTCCCATGTGTTTTTCGAGAAAGGCCGGAAATTTCTTTTCCAGGGCGGCGAGGTCGGTACCCTGTTCCAATTCAAGGTAGGTCACCAGCCAGTTTCCTCCCCAGTTATTCATATGATTGGGGGTGGTAACCGTGCTGAACGAAAAAAGCGCATCGAATTGCAGATGTGAATTGGGCGGTAAATCAGCCAAAATTCCGGTCACTTTAAAAGTCAGCGTGTCGCGGCCATAGTAGGCGACCGTCTGCCCGAGTGGATCGGTAGTACCGAAGATAGTCGCCGCGCTCTTCTGTGTTAGTACCATCGTGTTGGGCTCGCTCAGTACGCTGGATTTTTCGCCTTTGAGCAAAGGAAAATCGAACATATCCAGGAAGTTGGCATCCGTCCACAGAATACCGGGCAGTTCTACCTTTTTCTGATTATAAGCCAGGATCACGTTTTTCTGGTCGTCGATCCTGACAAAATTCTTTACTTCCGGGTACTCTTCTTTCAGCGTCGGACCCATCGGGTACATCGACAGCGCGACTTTCTGCGGCGCCACCATTCCCTCGAACTTCTGCACTTCGTCGAGCCGGTAGAGGTTTTTGGTATGTATCTTGTCATAGCCATTCTCGTAGTTTACAAATAGCATGATGACGATACAGGCCGACAGCCCCACCGCCAGACCCACGATATTGATACCTGAGTACAGCTTGCTGTGCAGCAGATTCCGCCAGGCGATTTTGAGGTAGTTGCGTAGCATAGAAGAGGTTGTTGGTTTTTTGTTTATTCTGATCTAAGGCTTTTTACCGGATTCATCAGCGCGGCCTTTACGGCCTGGAAAGAGACGGTCAGTAAGGCTATGGAGGCTGTAAGAAGCCCCGCCGCCGGAAATGCCCACCACGGAATGGCTATCCGGTAGGAGAAACCATCCAGCCATTGGGCCATGAAGTACCAGGCAATGGGACTGGCGATGATCAGGGCCAGCCCTACCAGCCAGATAAAACTCCGGGCGAGCATCAGTACTACACTCCTCACACTCGCCCCCAGTACCTTCCGAATGCCGATCTCTCTTGTTCTTTGCTGGGCAACCAGGGTGATGAGTCCATACAGCCCCAGGCAGGAGATGAGGATAGCCAGCATGGCAAAATAGCTGACCAATGTACTGCGCCGTTGCTCACGGTCGTAAATCTGGGCCAGATCGCGATCCAGAAATTCGTAATCAAAGCTTTTTTCAGGAAAAAAGGTATCCCACTCCTTCTGGACAGCCTGTAGCGTAGCATCCAGCTGCTGGGGTTGCAACTTCATCGAGACCAGCATGAGCTGGGGTTGCTCTATGGTAAGCACGAGGCTGGCTATGGGTTCGTAGAGCGATTGGTGGTGGAAGTCCTTAAGTACCCCGACCACCCGACCGGTTTTTCCTTCCAGATTAAGTGATTTGCCCAGAGCGGCTTCCGGCGATGACCAGCCGAACTCTTTCACTGCGGTTTCGTTGACCAGGAAAGCCTCGGTCTTGTCGGTAGGGTACTGCTCGGAAAAGGTTCGTCCTGCCCGCAGAGCCAAACCATAGGTGTCCGTGAAATTGTAATCAACAGCCAGCACAGAAACAAATAAATTGTCCTCGGCCGTATGTCCTTCGGGTACCACGTTGCGCCGTACGCTGCCATTGCCCAGGGCCTGATTCGAGAAGGTAACCGCCTGCACTTTGGGGTTCTGGAGGAGTACCTGCCGGAAAGTACTCAGGCGGCGGTAGCTGCTGTCGGTTGGGGGCGCAAAAATATTGGTGATTTTAGGATTCCGGACCGAGGCCGTGATGATGAAATCTCGATTAAAACCCAGCGGCTGGCTCCGTAGGAAATCCAATTGCATCGCCATGATGAGGGTACCTGCAATAAGCGCGATGGAAGTCACAAACTGAACGCCCAGCAGCATTTGCCGCACAAGCCCTCCCTGAGCCGTACCCGCCAGAAAGTTACCTTTCAAAATGGTTACCGGCTTGAAACCCGCTACCACAAAAGCTGGATACAGGCCTGAAAGCAGTCCTGCCACCAGAGCCGTGCCAACAAAGGCCAACATCAACCAACCGTCGTTCAGAAAATAGGCCATCGTCAGATCCTTGTCGGTCAGGCTGTTCATGGTCGGAAGCAGCAGCCCGATCAGAAGCAGCGAAAAGAGCAGGGCCAGTCCGCTCAGCAACAGCGATTCGCCCAGAAACTGAATAATCAGTTGCCCCTTAAGGCTGCCAAGTACCTTACGAATACCCACTTCCCGGGCTCGTCGAAGCGAACGGGCCGTGGACAGATTCACAAAGTTGATACAGGCAATCAGCAGAGTGAGACCGGCGATGCCCAGAAAAACATACAGTATGGTCAGGCTACCCACGGGCTCGGGCGTATTTTCGGCCTCGGTGCCCAAGTAAAAATCCTTCATGGGTTCCAGGCGGTACTCGATGCCGTCGGCTACCTGCGCATCGGCATGGGCCTTGATGAATTGTGGAAAGCGAGCGTTGACTGTTTCCGGCGAGCGGCCGGGCCGTAAAAGCACATAGGTGGTCGAGTGGGAAATAACCCAGTTATTAGGCAGATTCTCACGGGCGCTTTCACTTTCGGTGGCGTACATGGTCTCATAGTTGGCCAGAAGCCCGGCATGAATGTGGGAGTTGTCCGGATAATCCCGCACCACGCCCGTGACTTTCAAAGGGTACCGGCCCTCGCAGGTAATCACTTGGTTCAGGGGATTATCCTCTCCAAAATAACGTCGGGCGACTTCTTCGCTTATAATAACCGAGAACCTATCCCGCAGGGCATTTTGCGGGTTACCCTGGATAAACTCGAAGGAAAAAATATCCAGAATGGCAGGATCGGCAAAAAAGAAATCTCGCTCGTCATACTTCATAGGGGTACTTTCTCCTGATTTTTTTACCTCAATCGTGGCCGGATTGCGAAACATCCGGGCAGAAGACTCAATCTCGGAGAAGTTCTCGGCCAGCAGGGGCGACACGGGCGGTGGCGTGAGCGCGAGTGGCCGGTCCAGGCCGGCGAAGCGCGGCACGTAGGTGATGCGGTAGATACGATCGAACCGCTGCTGAAACTGATCGTAGCTCAGTTCGTGTCGTACAAACAACATGATCAAAAAACAGCAAGTCAATCCTACCGTCAGCCCGGTTATATTGATAAACGAGAAAGCCTTGCTTCTCGACAAATTACGGAGGGAAATTTTGAGATAGTTGCGTAGCATAGGGCATTGGTTTTTTCTTGGAAAATGATCAAGTAATCAGAAAAAACAGGGAGTCGGGCAATTCAGGTAAAAAGGTATACCAACAAAAATTTATTCTGATTATCAAGATATTACGAACAAACAAGGTACACAAATGTCCGTAATCGGACGCTTTACGGCCAATTACGGACACTGCTTCATCAGTACAACCTATTACTTCCAGCCGTGGAGTTACCACCCTGACATTTATTCACTCCGCAAGCTCTTCACCGGATTCATTAGGGCCGCTTTAACACTTTGAAACCCGACCGTCAGGGTAGCAATCGAAACAGCCAGCAGGGCTGCCATTACAAAATACCATCCGGAAATTTCGATACGGTAGGGAAAGTCATTCAGCCACAAGCCAATGGCATAGTAAGAAACCGGTATGGCAATGATAATCGAGATCAATACCAGCTTGATGAAATCAGTGGATAAAAGCGTGACGATGCGAACCATGGATGCACCCATCACCTTTCTGATTCCCACTTCCTTAACCCGGCTTTCGGCATTGAAAGTAGCCAGTCCAAACAGACCGATGCAGGAAACGAAAATGGACAAAATTGCAGCCAGCGTAATGACCTGCTTCCACTTCCCCTCCTTTTCATACCTTTTGGCATTGGTAATATCTTCAAACGCATACTCAAAGGGTAACAGTGGTACGTGCTTGCGGAATATCTTTTCTATGGTCCGTATCGTAGCCGGGATATCGTCGGGGGCTACTTTGACGAAAATTTTCCCTAAGCCGTAGTTGGGGTCCTGAGTCAGCAGCAACGGTTTTATTTTTTCTTTCAACGAGGCATAATGGTAGTCACGGATCACGCCGATCACCTGAAGTTTCTGATTTTTCCATTCGAAATTCACCTCTTTTCCGATAGGATCTTTCCAGCCAGCTTCCTTGACAAAAGCTTCGTTGACAATTACCGACTGGATCGGATCGGAAGGAAAATCTCTGGAAAAATTACGGCCGTATTCTAGGGGAATTTGCAGGGTAGGCAGGAAGTTGTCATCCACACCAATGTAGCCGAAGTCCAGGGTACGTCCCCCGTCGATCTTTGCACCTGTTCCGTTGTAATTGCCATTGAAAGCCGCTACGGCTTCAATGCCGGCCGTGTTTTCCAGCTCCTGCTTTACCACATCAAGTACCTGACGCCCGGCACCGCCACGCCCCAGGCTAAAACTCATTAGGTTTTCATCATTATAGCCTAGGTCCTTGTTGGTCAGGAATTCAAATTGCGCATAAATGGCAAATGTACCGATCACCAGGCCTACTGATAAGGCAAACTGAAACACCACCAATCCCCGCGTGAGGTAATTCCGGCTGGTGAATCTGACCCGGTTGTACAGGGTTTGGGCCGGACTAAAACCGGACAATACAAGCGCAGGATAAAACCCGGCCAGGAATCCTGTGAAGAGGAATAGGCCCAGGTAGGCCGAAATCAGATCGATGTCCAGCAGGTACGAAAGCGCCAGCTGTTTATTGGCCAGCTCATTAAAGGTAGGCAGTACGAATTGAGCTAAGGCAATGGCGAGAACAAAGGCAATGAAAGCAACCAGAAACGACTCACCCAGAAACTGGATTACCAGTTGCCTGCGCAGGCTTCCGACCACCTTTCTGACCCCAATCTCCCTGGCGCGCTTTAAAGATCGGGCTACCGTCAGGTTCACAAAATTGATGCAGGCAATCAGCAGAATAAACAAGGCGATTCCTGACAATATGTAGGAGTATATGGGGCTGCTGCCATGTCCCAGGCCATTGCGCACCTCACTCAGCTCACTATCCATGTGAACTTGCAGGAACGGCTGTAGATCAAAATAAAACTTCTGATTGAAATCCTTGATCTTGCTGATTTCGAAGGCAGACTTACTAGCAAACACCTGGTTGATTTTTGGCACTACAGCCTGGTAATTGGCGTTCTTATTGAGCAAGACAAAGGTGTTCATATAGAATCCCAGCCATTCGTTGTCCGTCCAGCCCATCGATTCCTGAAAGGTAAAAGGGAGTACCGCATCAAACTGCACGGATGAATTTTCGGGGCAGTTTCGGGCGACACCCGAAACGGTAAATGCCTGAAAGTTATCCCCGATTTTCAAATCCAGGGTACGGCCTACTACCTCGGTGGTATTGAAATATTTCTGAGCGGTCTGCTCGGTCAATACAATCGAATGAATATCCGCCAGCACTGTTCCAGGACTTCCGGAAAGCAATGGCATTGTGAATACCTCGAAAAAATTAGGATCGGCGAAGAGTATGGGCTGGTTAATCAGCTCATTATTCTTTTTTACGACAAACGTGCTACTCTGCGTCCGCACGATCGCCTCTATTTCCGGAATTTCCTGCTTAAAAGTCGGGCCGTGTATGGCATTCGTACTGCCAATAGTTCGGGATTCTTTTTCATCAGAGATCGTCACTTTCACGCGGTACAGTTGATCTTTATTCTCCTCAAAACGGTCAAAGCTAACCTCGTCTTTGGTATACAGGACAATCAACATACAGCAGGTCAGACCAATCGAGAGCCCGGCAATATTGATCAGTGAGAAGCCCTTATTTCTGGCAAGGTTACGCCAGGCGATTTTCATATAGTTACGAATCATGGCTTGCTTGATTTTGATGTGCAAAAAGATAAAATACCTCGTCAAAAATATAGGATTACCTACTCTGATCTGAGACTCTTCACCGGATTCATTAGCGCGGCTTTGATTGCCTGAAAACTGACCGTCAGCAGGGTGATGGCCAATGCTCCCACACCCGCCGCCACAAAAATCCACCACGATAACTCGGTGCGATAGGTGTACTTTTGCAGCCAGTCGTCCATAAAGTACCCCGCCAGTGGCGTGGCGAGTAGCAAGGAAATAAGTACCAGCATTACGAAGTCCTTGGACAACAGTCGCCATAAACTCGCTACGCTCGCACCCAGTACTTTACGGATGCCGACCTCCTTGGTGCGCTGCTCGGCCATGAAAGAGGTCAGCCCGAATAGGCCCAGGCAACTGATCAGAATAGCGAGTATTGTGAAGACGCCTGACAACTTGCCGATGCGCTCTTCGGAGGCGAATTTGGCGGCGTATTCTTCGTCCACAAACTGGTACTCGAAAGGTAGGTCGGGGAAGTTTTTCTTGTAAATACTTTCAATGGTGGCAATGGATTTGCTAGCGCTTTGGTCGGGATTAAGCCGGAGATTATAGTAGCTGGCCATACCACCCTTATCAAGAACGTACATCGACTGCTTCACGGGTTCGTAGGGGGAGGTCGTAATCATGTCGTCGACCACGCCGATAACCGTTGCTGGAGGTGTATGGTTTTCCTTATTATCGTCTCGAAGGATAGTACCGACTGGGTTTTTCAGGCCCATATACTTTACGGCGGTCTTGTTCAGAATTACGGCGTTGGAGTCAGAAGCAAAGTCGCGCGAGAAGTCACGTCCGGCGATAATTTTCAGGCCAAGTGACTTGACATAGTCGTACGAAACCGCTGTTAAAGCCAGATCTTCCTGAAACCCTTCGGGCTTCCCTTCCCACGTAAATCCCGAAGTATTAGAATAAATCTGCGTCGTGGGGCTGCTAGCCGAGGACATCTCGACTACGGCATCCGAATTGAGGAATTCGCGGCGCATGAAATCGTATTTTCCCTCAAAGTCGAACTGTGTCAGCGGGATTTGGATCAGCCCCGCGCGGTCATAACCAATGGGGCGGTTCTTGGAATACTGGATTTGCCGGAACACCATGGTGGTGCCGATCATGAGGGCTACCGAAATAGTGAACTGCATCACCACCAATACTTTCCGGGGCAGCTCGGCATAACGACCCACGCGGAAAGTACCTTTAAGTACTTTCACGGGTTGGAACGAAGAAAGGTACAAAGCGGGATAGCTGCCGGAAAGCAGGGCCGTAAACAGGATGAACAATAGCGACGCGCCCCAGAAATGACCGTTTGCCCAAGCAAATTCAATTTTCTTGTCGGCCAAAGCATTAAAGGAGGGCAAAGCGACCAGCACCAAAATCATCGCCACGGCGAACGCCAATCCCACAACCATGAATGACTCGCTCAAAAACTGACTTACTAACTGCGAACGCACCGAACCGATCGACTTGCGGATACCCACCTCCTTGGCGCGTTTCTCTGAGCGGGCAGTACTGAGATTCATGAAGTTGATGCAAGCCAACAGTAGCACGAATACGCTGATGATTCCAAACAGCCAGACGTTCTCGATACGCCCCCCCGTCTGCACGCCCTCCTCGAAGTTAGATCGCAGATGCCAGTCGTTCATCGGATGTAGAAATATTGCGGGCTTAAACGGAATAAAGTCTTTAGGAGCGTTTTTCGATTTGACATCCCTGATTTTAGCTGAAACCTGCGCCATCGTACTGTTGTCAGCAATTTGGGCAAACATCTGAAATGAATTATTCCCCCAATTATCGACCGAGTTCTTGACCCAGTCCGTATTGGTTACGTACTGTTCCCAAGGGGCGATGTAAGTCGTAGCATTAAATTCGCTATTGACTGGAATATCAGCGTACACGCCCGTTACTTTAAAATAATATTTGTTATTGAACTTCACGACTTTACCCATGGCGTTTTCGTTGCCGAAAAGGGCTTGGGCCGTGGATGCTGCCAGCAGAATAGAGTTGGGGTCTTTCAAGCCATCCTTTCGTCCCGAGAGCATTTCCAACCCTAGCATCTTAGGGGCGGCTTGCTGCATGAAGTTACCTTCCTTCACCAGTTTCTTTTCACCGTAGGCCAGAATACTCCGAAACCGCCAGGAACTCATCACGATATACTTGAAGTTCTCGTCGTAGTCGTTGCGTAACGCCATTTCTAGTGGGCGGGGAATGGCGGGCCCGGTGCTAATTTTTCCGTTGAAAGTCTGGCTTTGATACACCTGCGCGATGCGGTCGTGGTTTTTGTGATAGTGATCATAGGTAAGTTCATCCCAGACCCACAGCCCGATGAGCATCGCCACGGCCATGCCGATAGCCAGACCTCCGATGTTGATGAAAGAGTACCCCTTATTGCGAGTCAGGTTGCGGAAGGCGATTTTGAGGTAGTTACGAAGCATGGCTGTTTTTGGGTTATATTATTTAAGGATGAAGATAGCAGGGTACCTTATGTTTTTCATTCACTCCTTAACGACTTCACCGGATTCATCAGCGCCGCCTTGATGGCTTGAAAACTAACCGTGAACAACGCAACACCCACGGCCAGCCCGCCCGCCAGGGCAAACATCCACCAACCGATACTGATCTTGTAGGGAAAATCCCGCAGCCATTCGTTCATGACGTACCAGGCGATGGGCGAGGCAATGACCAGCGCCACCACCACCAGATTCAGAAAATCCCGGGAGAGCAGGGTCACCAAACTAGCTACGCTGGCACCTAGTACTTTGCGGATGCCGATTTCTTTGGTGCGGGTTTCGGCCGTGAAGGCGGCTAAGCCAAACAGTCCCATGCAGGCAATAAAAACCGCGAAAGAAGTAAAGACCGTAAACATGGTTGACATCCGGATTTCGGTCTTGAAAGTCTCGTTAAAAGCATCGTCCAGAAAGTAATACTCGAAGGGCTTTTCCTGGTCGTACTTCTTGAAAATCCGGCCGATGGCCGCTACTTTTTCCTGCATGTCGGCTTTCGGATCGAGACGGACATACAGCACTCCCCTACCTCCCAATGCCTTCACGATATTGGTGGTATCGTTTGCCACAAAGAGCCCCATGGCCTTGATTTCGCTTTGGATCGAAGAGAAATGAAAATCCTTCAGAATACCCGCTATCTTACTTCCCTGTACGACCTCCTGACCGATCGGATCGCCCTGGATGCCCAGCTCTTTTAAGGCGGTTTCGTTCAGAACCACGTAGTTCTGGTTTTTCCACTGTGCGGCATTGGGTTTGGTTTTCCAATTCAGGCCCAGGATTTCGGTAAAGTTATGATCCACACTATAGGTGACGAGGGGTACCTGTTGCTTGGTAGTGAAGTTATTTAGAAAAAACATATTGTACCCTTTGAAAAGTCCGGCGTTGGTTACCGCCACATTCTGGACACCCGCCTGGTCCCGGATCTCGTTGCGTAAAGGGAAATAATTATCGGCTACGGTCGAGGATAATGGAATACTCAGTACCTGGTCTTTGTAAAGTCCCAGTTTTTTGTTTTGCATGTAAGACAACTGATTCTTCACCACCAGGCTACAGACAATCAGCACGATGGAAACGGTAAACTGTAACACCATGAAAAACCGTCTCACGCCGGCGCTGCTTTGACCACCCGCCAACCGGCCCCGAAGTACCTCCAGGGGAGCAAACCCGGACAGTACCAGCGCGGGGTAGCTTCCGGCAACCAATGCACTTAGCACCAGCAGCCCAATAAGGTACCCTAGAAATGCAGGAGAGAAAAGAAAGGAGGAATCGATCCGTAGATTAAGCAGGTTGTAAAAGGGCTGCCGTAAAAGCTGCACCAGCACGAACGCCAGCGCGAACGCAATGGAACACAGCAGCACGGATTCTACGTAGAACTGCCTGACCAGTCCGCCACGATTGGCCCCGACTACTTTGCGTACCCCTACTTCTTTGGCCCGCAGCGTGGCCCGCGCCGTGGTGAGGCTCATGTAATTGAACAGGGCCAGGAGTAGAATAAGTACCGCTACGCCCGTAAAAATGTAGATTAGCTTGGTATTGCCGGAGTCATTGAAATTATTGCCCAAATGAATGGTCGTCAGGCCTTCCAGGTGGTAGTCGGCGTCCTCGGCAAATGCACCCGTTTTTTTGCCTTCGCGCTTGATATTTTTCTCCACTACGGCTACCGACTGTTCCGAATCCAGCAATAGGTAGGTGTTGAATATGCCTGCCTTCTCCCACTCCATATTGTTATTTTCACTGAGTTGGGGATAGGTCAGCGCCGAGGCGACGAAGTCAAAATCGAACGATGAATTGGACGGCGGATTTTCGGCGACCCCGATAATCTGTAGGGGGTACCTTCCTTCGTACGTCAGGCTTTTCCCTACCGGATTTTCGTCCCCAAAGTACTTTTGGGCGGCGCGTTCCGAAATGACCATCGTAAAGGGCTGATCCAGACTTGCCGCACTTCCCTCCTTGATTTTGAAGGAAAATACCTTAAAAAAGGAAGGATCGGTAAACACAAAATTCTGCTCATAAAAGGCTTCCTCGCCCCGGGCAGGATTTTTCATCACAACCTTATCCACGGCGGCTTTCATCCGCACGAATCCCTCAACCTGGGAATTATATTTTTCAAGAGCTGGACCTAGTTTGGCCGAGAAAGAATTCATCTGCAAGTCCTGATCCCCCATTTTGATTTTGGCCAAAATCCGGTAGATCCTGGCGTGGTTCTCATGAAACTTATCATAGCTGAACTCGTGCATCACAAACATGAGAATCAGTACCGACACCGCCATACCCATTGCCAGACCAACAATGTTGATGAGTGAGTACGTCCTGTTTTTAATCAGGTTTCGGAAGGCGATTTTGAGGTAGTTGGTGAGCATAGTATTTGAAGGTCAGGGTGCTGTAATAGTTCAGTGAATAGCATCTGTGAGGTCAGGAAAAAGCGGGCTTCGCCTTTTCTGAAAGCGCACGATCAGAAACGTCATGATCAGGATAACAAACCCGAAGCCCAGCCCGATCAGCCACAGAATATCTTTGAAAGGAAGAGGCACACCGACGGCAGCGAAGACCCGGTATTTAAGGATTTTCTTTTGCAGGCCATTCATGCCTGCCACATCAAAAGCCTGGTCAAAATGGATTCTTTGTCCATTCCGGTCGCCGTCTATTTGAATGGACAGCGTACCGCCGTCGTCGGAAATCCGGGTTCGTATTTTGTTTGTGTCAGCCTGTTGGGCCAGCGCCTGGGCACCGATGCACAGCAACAGGCCAATGAGCATAACTTTCATGGGTATCGGGGTTTATTTATTCACTTCGTAAACTTTTCACCGGGTTCATCAGCGCGGCTTTCACACTCTGAAAGCTCACCGTCAGCAGCGCAATGCCTACGGCCAATCCGCCCGCCAGGGCGAACATCCACCATTCGATAGCAATCTTGTATTCGAATTTTTGCAGCCATTGATTCATGATGTACCAGGCCAGGGGCGAGCTCAGTACCAGAGCGATCACGACGAGACGGATAAAATCGGTAGAGAACAAGCCAAAGATGTGGGCCGCCGAAGCGCCCAGCGCTTTACGCACCCCGATTTCTTTGGTGCGCGATTCAGCCATGAAGGCCACGACCCCATAAAGACCCAGGCAGCCAATGAAAATGGCAACGCCCGCCAGCAGCTGCAGCAAAGAATACATCCGCTCTTCGCTTTTGTAAAAATTCGCCAGCGTCTCGTCCAGAAATTCGTAGGAAAAAACGAATTCGGGGTAGGTGGCCGTCCAGGCAGTTTCGACTTTTTTAAGAATCTGGCGGACGGTTTCGGTACCTCCCTTTTCTGTCGAAAGTTTAATGGCCATGGTCCGGTAGTTGCCCCGTTCAGTCGTCAGGACGCTTGGAACCACCTCATCGCGCAACGAAAACATGTTGAAGTCCTTCACTACGCCCACAATGGGCTTTTTCACATTTCCTCCGGCCACCGTCATCATTTTCCCAATGACTTGCTCGGGTTTCTGAAAGCCCAGTCGTTTCATGAATGTTTCGTTGATGACCAGCTCACGAATGGTGTCAGCGGGTAGGTACATGCGTCCCGCCAGTAGCTTCAGACCATAGGTACGCACGTAGGCGGTGTCGGCCGGGCGCATCAGAACGCCATAATCAGGATCTTTGTCTTCATTTTCGAAGTGAAAACCCGTGGTCCAATTGCTCATAGAGGCGGGGGTAGTCATGCCGAAACTAATGGCCTCTATACCCGGTACGTTAGTGAGCTGGGCGCGCAGATTCTCCAATTGGCCCGGTTCGTTCTGCGGTACCGTAACGGTTATGATCGCATCGCGGTTGAAGCCCAGATCCACCGACCGGAAGTATTTCATCTGGCTGTAGGCCACGATGGTACCGATGATCAGCAGTTGGGAAATGGCAAATTGCCCCACGATCAGCCCCCGCCGGAGTGTGAAGTACCGGTTGGTACCCGATGACAGGATTTTGCCTTTCAGCGCCAGAATGGGCTGGTACCCCGACAGAACCAGCGCGGGATAAAAGCCAGCCAGCAGGGTAGTCAGCAGCCCCAGCATCAGAAGAAAAGCGAGTGCCATCGGGCTGAATAACGTCACAGCACCCGGTTTGATATTCAACAATTCGCCCACGTAAGGGAGAGATAACTGCGCGACCAATAATGCCAGAACCACCGCAACTGTGGTTAACACGCTCGTTTCACCCAAAAATTGACGCACCAGTTGCGCGCGGGTACTTCCCAATACTTTACGGACGCCTACCTCCCGGGATCGGCGGATGGCCTGGGCCGTAGCCAGATTGATGAAGTTGATACAGGCCGTCACCAGAATAAACAGGCCGATCAGTACCATGGACCAGATCATTTCGATGCTGATGCTGCGTTGGGCAAAATTCGAGGTATTGGTGGCGAAATGAATATCAGTAAGCGGCTGCAGGACGTACCGCAGTTTTTGGGCATCCTCCGGCCTATGGTATTTATTGACAAAGCCAACCAACTGCTTTTCCATTCGGGCTGCTGGCGTCTCCGCCCCAGGCTCCGAAGTGGGTAGCATTAGGTAAATTTGGGCTCCACTATAGGTCGACTGCCAATCGTCGGGAGGAGAACTGTTGCCATACGCCAGAATGGAAGCATGGGACAAGAAAACGTCAAAAGGCAGACTAGTGGTAGGTAGGGGAGATTGAACAATTCCCGTCACCACAAAATCCATCCGATTCTCCAGCCGGATGGTTTTGCCCATCGGGTCGGTATCGCCAAAGTATTTGCGGGCGATTTGATCGGAAAGTACCACCGTGTTAGGATTGGCCAGGGCCGTTTGCGGGCTGCCTTTTTCCCAGGTATAATCGAACAGATTAAAGTACTCCGGCTCGGCAAACGTGATGACGCCATCGTTCTCCTGAAACCGTTTGGTGTCGGTACCCGCCTGATCGCTCACCGACACTACCGCCGATTTAATCCGGCTGACCATCGTGAGCTGGTCTTTCAATTCCGGGAAATCATTGCGGAGGGCGGCCAGGGCCGGAAATGTTATTCCGGGATTCGGCTTGCTCTCAGGATCTGATTTGTCTACACCCAGCATGCGGTAGATGCGGTCGGCATTGGCATTGTGCCGGTCGAAACTCAATTCGTAGCGGACCGCCATGAACAGCAGTAAGCAACAAGCCAGCCCCAGGGTCAGGCCGGACACATTGATAAGTGAATAGCTCCAGTTGCGCTTCAGGGCGCGGAGAGAGGTAATGAAATAGCTTTTAAGCATGAGTTTCAATGGTTTTTAGACCGTGGCCGATGTGCTATAATCGTTACTATTTTGGTGCGGTCGGGTGTTTCCACCCGACCGACGTTAGGATTAGGTGATGTCAGGTGTTTTCACCTGACAAATAGGGCGACTTACTCGCTCCTGAGTGATTTTACCGGGTTCATCAGCGCCGCCTTAATGGCCTGAAAGCTCACCGTCAGCAGTGTAATGGCCAACGCTCCCACTCCCGCCAGGGCAAAAATCCACCAGGCCAGGTCGGTGCGATAGGTGTACTTCTGCAGCCAGCCGTCCATGAAATACCAGGCCAGTGGGGAAGCGATGAGCAAAGCGATGATTACCAGCGTCACAAAGTCTTTGGAAAGCAGTCGCCACAAACTGGTTACACTGGCACCCAGCACTTTACGTACCCCAATTTCCTTGGTACGCTGCTCAGCCATGAAAGAGGCCAGCCCGAACAGGCCCAGGCAGCTGATCAGAATAGCCAGTCCGGTGAAGACGCCCGCGAGCTTACCAACCCGCTCTTCGGAAGAGAATTTGGCGGCGTACTCTTCATCCACAAATTTGTATTCGAAGGGTAGGTCGGGAAAGTTTTTCTTATAAATCTGCTCGATGGTAGCCACGCTTTCACTGGCGCTTTGGTTGGGATTGAGCCGGAGGTTGTAATAACTGGCATTGCCGTACTTATCAAACACGTACATCGACTGCTTCACAGGTTCGTAGGGCGACTGCATGATCATGTCGTCGATTACACCAATGACGGTCCGAGGCGGGGCCGGATCTTCCTCATCGTCGTCGCGAATGATAGCCCCAATGGGTTCTTTGAGGCCCATATACTTTACGGCTGTCTTGTTAAGAATCACTGCATTGGAGTCAGTAGCGAACTCGCGCGAGAAGTCGCGCCCCGCAATGATTTTTAGCCCCAGCGATTTGACATATTCGGGCGAAACCTCCGTCCAGGCCAGATCTTCCTGAAAACCTTCGGGCTTACCTTCCCAGAGAAACCCGGAACGGTTGGAGAAAACGGCAGTAGTCGGACTGCTGGAGGAGGACATTTCTACTACTGCGCCCGATTTGAGGAATTCCTGGCGTATGAAGTCGTACTTACCATCAAAAGAACCGCTACTCAAAGGGATCTGAATGAGTCCTTTACGGTCATAGCCAATGGGACGGTTCTTTGAGTACTGTATTTGCTGAAACACGATGATGGTACCAATAATCAGAGCCACCGAAACGGTAAATTGAACGACCACCAGCACCTTACGGGGTAGCGCCGCGAAGCGCCCTACCCGGAAGGTACCTTTCAGTACTTTTACCGGCTGAAATGAGGAGAGGTACAGGGCGGGATAACTGCCGGAAAGCAAACCGGTAAAAAAGACAAACAGCAGGATAGCTCCCCAGAAATAACCGTTCGTCCAGGGGAATTCAATCTTTTTATCCGCCAATGTATTGAAAGACGGGAGGGTAATCAGCACCAGAAGCATGGCCAGAAAAAACGCCAGCCCTACTACCATAAACGACTCGCTCAGAAACTGGCTGATCAGCTGCGTTCTTACTGAACCCACCGACTTACGGATACCCACTTCTTTGGCGCGTTTCTCGGAACGTGCCGTGCTGAGGTTCATGAAATTAATACAGGCCAGCAACAGCACGAAAGCGCCGATGATCCCGAACAGCCAGACGTTTTCGATGCGTCCGCCCGTTTGTATACCATCCTCAAAACGCGACTTCAGGTGCCAGTCCTGCATGGGGAGCAGAAATATGACCGGCTTGTGCTGGGTTATGTCCTTATCGTCAATTTTCATTTTCACATCCCTGATCTGCGCCGACACCTTTTCCATCGTCGTGTTATCGGCGATCTGCACGAACATTTGAAAGGAATTGTTGCCCCATTGGTCAGCCGCATTCTTGATCCATTCCGTGTTGGTAGTTTGATGTTCCCAGGGTACAATAAAAGAGGTAGTAGTCAGTGTGTTGTTAGGCGGAATATCGGCGTATACCCCCGTTACCTTCAAATTGTACTGGTTGTCCATTTTCACGATTTTACCCATGGGATCTTCTTTCCCAAATAGTGCCTCGGCGGTAGAGGAGGCCAGTAAAATCGAGTTGATATCTTTCAAGCCGTCTTTTTGGCCTGAAAGCATCTCGAGGCCCAACATTTCGGGTGCCCCTGCCTGCATGAAGTTGCCTTGTTTGGCCAGCTTGGTTTCGCCATACGTCAGGATTTTCCGGAAATTCCAGCTACTCATGACAATATGCTTGAAATTATCGGCGTAGTCGTTACGCAGCGCCATTTCGAGTGGCCTCGGAATAGCTTGGCCCGTACCAATTTTTCCGTTAAAAGTTTGGCTTTGGTACACCTGCGCAATCCGGCTGTAATTCTTGTGGTATTGATCGTAAGAAAGTTCGTCGTTCATCCACAATCCAATCATGATCGCCACGGCCATGCCTACGGCCAGCCCAGTGATGTTGATGAAGGAGTACCCCTTATTTTTGGCGAGATTACGGTAAGCGATTTTTAGATAGTTTCTGAGCATGGCTACTTTTTTCGAGAGGTTGGTTAATGACTGGCAGGGCTTTCCAATTCGGATATTTTCCTATTGAAAATATTCCCCAGGGTCAGTGGTGAATAATTGTACCAGCCCTTTAATCGACAATATATTGTATTGAATTTCAATGCATTATAAGAATATTAAAACAACAAAAGTGTCCGAAATCGGACACTTTTGTTCGGTAATGGACTTATTCTGTGCGGACTGGATTGATCCGCTCCCGCCGTAGGTTTGGGCTTATGAGTTTCGACAATTCTTTGCATTTTTCTGAGCTATTGCAACGTTTCAGCCCGCTTCCTGTGTCTTAGCCAATAACTACCTGTGTTGAGTATCCTGTCAGCTGCACCATGAAGAATATTCGTCAAATTGTTGCTTATTGTTTAGTATGTATCATTCTGGGAGCAGTTTCCTGTAAAAAGAAAGAAATTACGGTGAAGGAGCCTGTGGATCAGGAGCAGGATCCCGATTCGGTAGGCACCCGGATTGATTCCACGCAGGTTTTTGCCGCACTGACGTCCCGTGAACGATACTGGTGTCTAGAAAAAATTACTCGTACCGTAGGAGAGAAGACGGAGGATATATCAGAGGATACCTCCTTTTTCACCCGACCCCAAATTTGGTACGCACATGCCAATGCCTACCAGTTTTTCAATGGAGCGGATGGCAGACTCCTGTTCGAATCTCCGCAAGAAAAAGTGATACAGGAACTTAGCAACTACACGTATTCTGCTGGAGTTTCTGGCAATCGTCCATATGGAACAGCTGAGCTTATCATACGGGAAGCCTTTATTTACTTCGGCCCCTTTCATGGAAAGTGGAATTGGGATGCAGCCAAACAGACCGTTTCAGTTCAACTTCCTACTGAATCCGATCTATTTTGGAAAGCTGATAAAGGCTACCTGGACCGTGATATGTTTCCCCGATACAAGAACCTGGCAGAAGCACAGAGCGCTGCAAAACCGGAAAGGATACGAATTGTTTTGGAGGAAAAAGAGGAAGCTCAGGGCCAAGTGACGTATGCGTATACGTTGCGGGCCGCCTGGATCATCAGAAGGGAGGCAGGAACACCCAGGGAATTATCGAAATATATCGTAATTTATTAACGCCTACATAGAAAAAAATATCAAGTAATTATGTATAAGAATACGTATAAAATAATATTCTTATTAAGCGTATTTCTAATTTCAGTATCATTAATCTTTTGCAAGAAAAAAGAAATAAACACGAAGGACTTAATCGATAAAACAGAAACATCTGAAATAGTACAAACACCTATTGACTCGTCACGAATAATGGAAGCTTTGACTGCTCCAGGGCGATATTGGATTCTTGAAAGCATTGCGATAAAAAAAGCAGATTCAGAAAAGGAGATTTCAGAGGATACTGCTTATTTCGACCGAACAGAAATTTGGCGGATTCATGCTTATGCTTATCAGTTTGGTAATAGTAATCAATCTAGTCCAACCCGATTTATAGCAGCTTACACCCAAGTAAAGCCCGCCGATGCATTCGAGGGAGGCGATTATTCGAAAGGACTGTACGGCAAGCGACCTTACGGCGTGGCAGAATTAGCTCTTTATGTTGCCTTCCCACAGGTCAACAAGAGTCATACATGGCAATGGAATGAGTCGGACGTCAGTCTTCAACTCGACCCTAGCGTATTTTTATCAGATAGATTCAGTAAAAAGGCTTTCTTAGATACTGGTAAGTTACCTCTATACAAAAGCGCATCAGAAGCAAGGAATGCTGGCAAACCTGAGATCATTAGATTTATTTCAGAAATAGACGACAAAAAAATAGGAACGACAACTTTATATTACTATCTAAGGTCAGCCTGGATTATTGAAAGTAAGGGTGATTTAAACAATCGATATGCGCCAAACTACTTAGTACTTTATTGAAAATTTTCAATAAAACCCTTTATGAAATTATCTTCTATTTATTGCTTCTGTTTATTAATACTCACTGTGATAGCTTGCAATAGCCTCAATGATCTTCAACCCATGACGGAAGATCAGATTCCCGTTGCGGCTATTGAAAATTTGAAAAGTAAGTTTCCCAATGCTCAGGAGATCATTTATAAGACCGTCGAAGACAAACTTTGGGAAGCGACCTTCGTGGAAAACGGAAAAAACTATTACTCTGCGCTGGATACTAATGGCGTATTAGTTTCCTACGTATTGCTCAATACGGTGCCGTCGGGTACTTTTTCGAGCATTCTGGAAAAAGTCTCACTGCCGAAAGGAGAATTTTCAAATTTCAGAGAAAATACCTCCGTCTCCATCTCCAACAATGCGCAGGAATTATCGGCGAAGTATACGCTCGATTCCACGGCCTACCTTTTCTCCTGGTTTCCTCTAGACGCTTCCCGCAAGAAGTACGTGGTTCAGATGCGTTACTTTTCCAAGTTCGATTACACTACCAACCTGGTCAGCAATCTGCCGGTGAGAGCCCAGAACATCATTAAAGACAATGCCCTGATCCACAAAAACGCCCGGATTTTCGTCAATGAGGCCAACGAGAAAACGTATGAAAGCCTGGAGCATGATGCCGCTAATAATCAACTGGATTATATATTCGATCATCGGGGTAACAGCATTTATTCATCGAGAAACTTTCAGGGTACCTACGCCAAGACTGCTGAATTCCCGCAGTTCGCTCAGGATTATATGGCTGCCCATGCACAGCAGTTCACTAATTTTCCAATTCAGTCGGGCGTCAAATTTGAAGAGTCCGGTCAGGTAGGGTACCGCTTCATTCTATACCGGGCCTATCCGTTTCTGGAAACCTATTATCTTTATTTTAACAATTCGGGTACCCTGACCTATTTGACTTACGAAGCGCTTGTTACTCCGTAAGTGTTTGAACAACGGCTTGATATATAATGATCGATAAAAGTTTTTGACCCTATACAGTACCCGGATGTCCTTACTCCGCCCAAAAAAATACGAAACACTGGAAGAGCTGGTGCGGGCTTGCCAACGGCAGGAGGGCAGGGCGCAGACGGTACTCTACGAACGGTACAAGTCGCGATTGCTTGGGAGTTGCCTTCGCTACGCCAAAACCAGGGCCGAAGCGGAGGATATTTTTCAGGAAGCTTTTGTCAAAGTCTTCAGGAATCTGCCCGAATTAAAAGAAGAAAGTGCTATCGACGGATGGGTGAAGTCCATTGTAATCCGTACGGCCATCAACTACTACTACCGCACCACCAAGGCTCAGGAAACGCACATTTCGTTGGATGAATGCAACACCGATCTTGAATCGGAAGAATATGTAAGAATCATAGACCAAATCAATATTAATGTGTTGCTGGAAATTATTCAGCAATTACCCGATGGCTACCGGATGGTAGTGAATCTGCACATGATCGATGGGTACCCCCATACCGAAATCGCCAGGATGCTCGACATTTCGGAAGGTACCTCCAGGTCGCAATACATGCGGGGCAGAAATTTACTTTTGAAGAAATTACAGGAACACGGAATTACGCAATATGAAAACTCCTGATGATGAACTGAATACCCTTGTGAGCGACGCCCTGCGGCGAAAGTTCGAACACTTTGAAAGCCAGCCTGATCCGAGGCTGGAAATGAGCGTATTCGAGAAATTGCGCGAATTGGGTCAATCCGATACGACCCGACATCTCATGGCCGTAGCCCTGCTCATAACGTTCGTCCTGTCGGCAAACATTACGGGCCAATCTGTTTCTAAACCTGGTGCGAATAAAATGGCTGTAAATGTGCCGCGTGGTAATTCGAATGCTAATCTGGTACCCCCTCAGAAAAAAACATTCCCTGCCGCCCTTTCTCCGGAAATAAATTCTGCACCCCTGGCCCGGCATTCAGCGCAAACGAATAACCCTGCAACGAAGAGCGACAGGACTGGGCTAGCAGAAAATTCGGGACAAGAAAAAACAAAACCAGAAATGCCTGATTCGCCACAGCAATCTGGTAGTGTTCAGGTAGCCCTTGGGCCAGCAAATGAAACACAAGATCCTGCCTATATCCACACCATTCAAACCATCCCTCCTCGTCCTTTTTCCCATGCGATCCCGGCGAGCGGTCTAGAAATACTGCCTGATCCTGGAGCGTATGAAAACATGCCCCAGCCAGAAATCGGAAAGGAAAATGCCTGGCGCTTGCTTGTCTCGCTGACTCCCACGAACACATTCCAAACCCTGACCGTCAACCCTCACTCCGATATGGTCTATCAGAATTTTCGATTCCCGGCTCCGGTCTCCTCGCACAGTTTGGGCTACAAAGTGAGCGCCGGGCTGGAAAAGAAGGGCTTTCAGTTCCTGTTCACCTATGGGCAATTACGTCAGTCAGTGAGATATGAAATCGCGACGGACGAGTTCCAGGTAGAGCAAGCCACCGCTCACGACTACCGTGTGGTACGCCACGGCACTCCCGTAGAAGATCGTAATACATTCAAGCTTGCGGGCTTGGCGATCAAAAAACACACAGTTCTGCGCTCGGGCCCTTTCCGCCATTATTTCGGTGATTTGGGTGTTGAAGTCAACCATGAACTGACGCACGGCCAGAGTGCCGCGTGGGTGAATCTGGGCCTCGGTAAGCAACTTGCCCTGGACAACCGTACCCTCCTGACCGTGGGTCCGTATCTGGAGTACGGCTTCTCAAAATTCACGATGCCCGTGAATAATTTCCAAATTCAACCTTATCAGATCGGCATTTCGATCGGAATTAGTTATTCCCGACGCTAGTTTTATTTTTTGGACCATCCCAGCATCTCTCTTCCCATGTTGGCTGCCAGACCGAAATTTTCAGGTTCTTTGACCTACCCACGCCTCAGCAGGGTACTCTGTTCATGGCGGGGAAGGCTGGGAACGGCCCTTTTATTGTTCTTTCTGGTCTTCCTTACTACCTATCCCAAATATATAGAGATTCTACTGGACCCATCTCCCGCCCTGACCAACAAGTATTTCTTCAACAAAATAGAGCATCCCCTCATGCCAGCGCAACTGGCTGCCGGTACCCACGGCGCCAAGTCTGCTTTCCGACTAACGGTACCCTTGCTGGCCAAAGTACTTCACCTTAGTTCGGCAAGAAACGGGCAGGGCATCATAGTACTGTATTTGTTACAATCCTTGTTACTGCTTCCCTTTCTGATTCTTTTGATGCGCATATTCCAGCGATTTTCAAATGACCGCTCGACCTTGCTGCTTACCCTTTCTTTCGCAACCATATACGTGGGCAAGTCATTTTTCTGGGATTATGACTTTTGGTTCGATGGATACGCGTACTTTTTTCTTGCGCTTGGAATGGCCCTTCGAACCAGATCAGGCATTTTCTGCGCATTGCAATTGGCTTGCTGGACGGACGAACGGGCGGTGGTATCTCTGTATTCAATCTATCTTTTCCACCTTTTACAAGAGTCCGATTTTAAACTCATCGGTATTCGTCAGTATTTCAACCGGCCTTTTTTTAGCAAATCCTCCAGCATCGTTATCTTAGTAGCACTCACCTACCTGCTGGGCAGATTATCCCTGGCACATCTGTTTGATCTCCGTACTCCGTTCGGTGAGGAAGCTGGGGTTAGCTTCGCGCTTGTTCCCTATCAGTTAAAACATCGGCTTATTGGGATCTTTCTGGCCTTCGAAGGCTTGTGGGTGCCCATACTGGCGACCCTATTCGTTTTACAACAAAAAAAAGAATATATCCTGTTTGGGCAGTTTTCTGCCATCCTCATGGTTCATATACTCGTTGCTTATAGCGTATTCGACATTACCAGGAGCATGGGGTACGCCTTTCCCCTTTTGGTAATCTCCGGGATTCTCATGGTGAAGCACTTGGCGGAAGCGTCCAGCCGGCTATCGCTTCTAACGGCTTTATTGTGTATCATCATCCCTACGCAGTACCTCATCTATTATCCCCGTCAAATCCCGTGGACGCTTTTCTCCTATCCAGAAATTAAAGCCCTGATGATGTCTTTCTATCACGTATGATCTTCCCTTCCGCACGATACGGTCGGGCTTCTGCTATAATGCCGAAGCAATCCCGCTTGCCCTTACATTCACTCACTCCTCAATGACTTCACCGGATCCGTCAGCGCGGTTTTAGCTACCTGCAAACCGATCAGTATAGCCGTCACAAAGGCCAGCCCTGCCCCGACCTGCACGAAAGGTACCCAGGTGATGGGCGTATGGTAGGCATAACCGGCCAGCCAGTCCGAGAGGAGCCAATACGCCAACGGGCACGCTACCAGGTTGGCGATGAGCAGTATCCAGACATATTCGCGCAGAAACAAACCAACGATACCGGCAACCGAAGCACCTAATACTTTCCGGATTCCTACCTCCTTGGTACGCCGGGAAACGGTTAAGGAAACCAGGCCAACGACCCCCAGTAGTACGATCAACAAAGATACCGCCATAGCTACGTAGGAGGCTTTTTCCATTTGCAATTCGGTTTTGTATAATTTCTCCAGCGTCTGGTCCAGGAAGGCGTACTCGAGCGGGGCGTCGGGAAAAAGCTCGTGCCATTTTTTTTCGATTTCCGCAAGAGCGGGACGTACATTCCCGGATGTAATCCGAAAGGAGAAGTAGCGGTAGAGCGGGACATTCTGAATGTGCCCGATGAGTATGGGTTCGATGCTCTTGTGCATTGTACCGAAATGAAAATTCCTGATTACGCCCAGTACCCGAAACGGAAGCGGGCTACCCTGTATCCGTACCATTTTGTTGACCGCCACCTCGGGTGTTACAAATCCCATCGCCCTGGCCGCCGACTCGTTCAATACAATTCCATTCGCATCCTGCTCCCTGGCATCAGGCCGAAAGTACCTTCCGCTCAGGACGTCGATCTGGTACGTTTTGGCAAAATTCGCATCGGTGGTGAGGGTAGTCATATTGACGGCCCGGGTACTGTCCTGTTCGGGTAGGTACACCCGCGTATTCAATCCGGCATTTCCGTTGGGAATTTCAAAGGACAGGCTGGCTGAGCCGATGCCGGGCAGGCGGGCGAATTGCTCACGGGCATCCTCCATGCGGTCGACGCCCTCGGGCGACCAGGTGCGCGGGAGAGATGACACGGTCAGAAGAGCCTCTTTTTTGAAACCCAGATCCGCATTGAAAAAGTAAGAAATTTGTCGAGAAACGAAGATGGCTCCCACAAAAACCAGCACTGCCATCGTAAACTGCACCGTCACCAGTCCCCGCCGGAACCACCGCCCTTCCGCCACCGACCGTTCTTTTCCCTTTAAAGAGTCGACTGATGAGTAGGCCGAAAGATATAGTGCGGGGTACCCCCCGCCAATAAACCCACCGAAAGTACCATAGCCAACGTCAGCCCCATGTAGGTACCAGGCAAGTCCCCCAAGGATGGAATCGTTTTCCCCACAACCTCGCTGAACACCGGGCGAAAGAGAGCGTATAAACCCACCGAAAGCCCGGTAGCTATGAGCATCAACACCAGGGCCTCCAGCAGGAATTGCGTAGCCAGCTGTCGGCGTAGACCGCCCAATGCCTTGCGGACGCCGATTTCCCGCAATCGGGTGGAAGCACTGCCCAGCGACAAATTGACAAAATTGATGGCGGCCATCAGCAAAATGAAGATTGCCACCCATCCCAGCGTATGGATCATCCGGCGCACCAAGCCATTATTGCTTTTCAAATAATAGTCGGTCAGCGGAGTCAGGTAGGCAATCAGATTTTTCTGGGTGTCGGGCGGAGCATTCGTAGCGATGAGTTGGGCGAGAGGTTTTGCCAGGTCCGAAGGCAGTACACCCGGTTGTAATTCCACGTAGGTAGGGATGTAGACGTTTGTCCAATCGGTCAAGTTTCCCCCAAAGTAAGGTAAAGCGCCCGGAGCCATAAAAACCTCGGCGGCCTCCGCCAATAGTTGCGTCACGGAATTAGGGGAAGGCCGCTCCAAAACTCCAGTAACGACAAACTGTTGCTTTCCTGACTGCGGGGTTTCCAAAGTAAGCGACTGATTCAGTACATCCGTCCTACCAAAGAACTTACGGGCGATGGTTTCGGTGATGACAAGGCTATTCGGTTGGGTCAGGGCGGTACGCGGGTCGCCGTGCAGGAGCTTAAAACCATACATAGTCAGCAGACTCGAATCACCGATCTGAATAGACTCCCGGAAATGGTTATTGTCATGACTTATGGTAGCACTGACGCCGTAAAATGCGTATGCGTCGGCTACTAGCGTGGGGTACTGCATTTTCAAAGCCTGCCCGAAAGGAGCCAGTGTCGTGAAGTCCAGTCCCATGTTTTCCTGCTTCCACTTACTTTGCACGATGTACTGCTGTCCGGCATTGCGCAATTGTCGGTTTACCTGAAACTCACTCCACACATAACTACCTATCAGCATGCCCAATGCAATACCCACCGCCAGGCCGATGATATTCAGGGCCGAAAAAAACTTGCTCCGTAGAAGGGCGCAGTAGGCGATTTTGAGGTAATTGTTCAGCATGTGACTTTCACTTTTTTGGATACAAATCTTTTCCCATTCGCCCAGAAAGGACAGGCCTCGCACAACCGATTGCCGCTGCAAATTATAAAAGACGCACGACAGGGGTCAGTTAAAAAACCTTAAATGAAAAGTACCTCCTTATTTTCTCACACTATGTTACCTTGCCATGATCGCTCCCGGACCGAGGGGCGGGTTCTCCATAACTTTTGCTCCATGATCGATCCCTTAACTCAGGGTGCTACCCGACTCCGCGGGCCAGTCCATCAGTTTGCCCAAATCACCGACGAAGAGTGGTCAAGGCTGGCGCCTCATCTATTCCTCAAAACCTTTAAGAAGCAGGAGAACTTCGTGCGGGAAGGTGTAGTAGCCAGCGAGGTGGGATTGGTAGTGGAAGGGGCATTCCGCCAGTTTTATAACAAGGATGGCGAAGAGCGTACCACCGACTTTTTCTTTGAAGACCAACTGGTAGGTGCTTACATGAGTTGCGTGACGGGAAAGCCTTCGCCGGTAACGATCGAGGCGTTGAGCGAGGCCATGGAACTAGCCGAATCCCGTACGGTATACGGGAAGGTGATTTTAGTGTCTTAGTTTTTTTAGTAGTAATGAAGAGTGGTGACGTTCGCGCAGCACTGCCTCATCCATGTTCCTATTCAGACCTGAGACTTTTCACCGGATTCATCAGCGCGGCCTTGATACTCTGATAACTTACCGTGAGCAGCGCGATACATACGGCCAGCCCACCTGCCAGCGCAAAAACCCACCAACTGATTTCTATTTTGTAGGCAAAATCTGCTAACCATGCATTCATGGCGTACCAGGCAATGGGTGAGGCGATGACTATGGCAATCAAGACGAGTTTGAGGAAATCTTTTGATAATAGCGCGACGATACCTACCACACTAGCGCCCATCACTTTGCGCACGCCGATTTCCTTGGTGCGCTTTTCAATAACGAAAGCCGAAAGGGCAAATAGCCCAAGGCTGGCGATAATGACAGCCAGCAAGGCAAATGCAGTAAATAGTTGCTGAGTGCGTTGCTCACTGGCATAAAAAGTCTTAAACTGATCGTCCAGAAAATGATATTCCAATGGACCATTAGGATTAAAGGTCTCCCATTGGTTTTTCAAATCGGCCAAAAAACCAGCTACATCCGTCGTTTTAATTTTGATAAGAATACCACCGGCATTTCTCCCCATCATCAGCATGAGCGGAGCCACTTTTTGCTTTACCGACACGTAGTTAAAATCCTTAACCACGCCAATGACCTTGTATTCATGGTTCCCTGACCGGACAATGGTTTTACCGATCGGATCGGTATTCTTCCAACCTAATTCACGAACAGCTGACTTATTAATAAGTACCCCAGCAAGTGAATCCGTCGGGAAGTCTCTGGAGAAATTACGGCCCTGTACGATTGGTATACCTAATGTGCTGAGATAATCATAGTCAATATGAAAGATATTAGTATGGATTTCGACACCATTCGATGTTTCATTTCTAGGATATATCTGTGTGCCATCCATCATAATTCCGCCTGGAGCATAGCGCGACAGACTCGCGGAAACAACCTGACTATTCCGCAAAAGTTGCTCCTTGAAGGCAAGCTGCTTGTCACCTAATAAACGGGTATCGGGCAGCGCGATGACCTGATCTTTATCATACCCTAATTTCTTATTCTGCATAAAATGCAGTTGCTTATACACAATGAGAGTAGCAATCAGCAGGATAGTTGAAACAGAAAACTGAAACACAATCAATCCACTATGTAAGGATTTTTTCTGTGATCCTTCGCTGAAGAATGAGCCTTTCAGGGTTTTAATAATGCTGAACGAGGACAGAAAAAACGCCGGATAAATTCCCGCAATTATTCCAGACAACAAGCTAATCAGAAATAGTACCAGAATAACCTGATAGCTTAGAAGAAATGAAAAGTCAATGGTTTTGTTCGCGACCTGATTGAAGGACGGTAATAGAAAGAATGTTAGGCCATAGGCACATACCATGGCTAATAATGTAAGCAATACTGATTCCGCCAAAAACTGGAAAATCAGCTGCTTCCTGATCGACCCCATTACTTTCCGAATACCTACTTCTCTGGAACGCTTAGCTCCCAGTGCAGTCGATAGATTGGTGAAGTTGATGCAGGCTAACAGTAGGATAAACAGCGCTAATGCCGAGAAAATATAAACGTACTGTATATCACCATTCGGCTCCAGTTCGTATTTTGTATTTGAATACAAATGGATGTCCGTAAGGGGCTGTAATGAAAATCGAAATGTGTTTATTGATTTCTGTGCTTCTGCCATACTAATTCCCATGTCGCGTTGCACTTCCGGTACTACGTATTTGGCAACGAGTTGTGGGAATTTTGCTTCCAGTTTTTTCGGATCAGCCTGATCCACTAATTCTACGTATGTAAAAAAACCTACGTTACTCCAGGTTGGATTGGTCATATGCCAGGTCGAAAAGCTCAAAAAGGCATCGATGTGAAAATGCGAATTATCAGGTACCTTGTCGATAACCCCTGTGACCATATAGGCCGTCCGTTGTGTACCTACCGCCAATGATTTTCCAATAGGATCTTCACTGCCAAAATATTTTTGGGCAAAATCTTTTGAGACAACAATACTATTGGGGGAAATCAGGGCCGTTGCGGCATCACCTTTAATGAGTGGAATTGAAAACAGTTGCAGGAAATTGGAATCTGCAAAAGCAAGGTGCGCTTCTTTAAACTGATTTTCTTTGTATTGGACATAATCGATAGCTGGCGAAAGCCTTGTTGATGTTTTTACTTCTGGAAAGGCCCGTTGGATGCCCTCGCCGACAGCCGCATCCACATGGGGATAGACGGCCACATCGCCATTGCCAACAACAGATAAATTCAAGCGATAAATATTCCTGGCATTAGCAGGGTAGTTATCATAATTCAATTCGCTATAAACAAACACGGCAATTAGCATAAAACTGGCAATACCTACGGCTAATCCGAAAATGTTTATTAGCGAAAATATTTTATTGGCGAGTAGGTTTCGCCAGGCGATTTTGAAATAGTTTCTGAACATAATTGTAAGTTGTCTATTCTGACCGTAAACTTTTTACCGGATTCATCAGGGCAGCCTTTATACTCTGATAGCTCACCGTGAGCCACGCGATCAACAGCGCCGCAACGCCGACGCTTACGAATACCCAGACGTTTATTTCGATGCGGGAAGTATAATTGTCGAGCCACTTCTGCATCCCAAACCAGGCCATCGGCACGGCGATGAGCAGCGCTATCAGTACCAGTTTGAGAAAATCCCTTGAGAGCAGCATCACGACCGACGCAACCGTGGCTCCCATTACCTTGCGGATACCAATCTCTTTGGTACGCTGCTCGATGACCAGCAGAGCCACCGCAAAAAGTCCCAGGCACGATAACAGAATCGTGATACCTGAAGCCATGACAAAAATCTGAGTGAGCCGCTCTTCATTCTGAAACCATTCGTCGATATTTTCATCCAGGAACGAAGCCATGAATTCGGCTTCGGGTGCTACCTCCCGCCAGATTTTCTCCAGCTTGCTCATGGCACCCGACAAACTTTGATCTGAGACTCTGACGAAGACGTAGTTGATCGCCTCCGAATGAGACAGGTGCATGGTGATGGGCATCCGCTCCTGCGTGACCGAGTACAGGTAAAAGTCGGGTACCAAGCCAATGATCTGATAGCGAGTGCCGGAAGTGTCGGTTTCGAAGTACTTGCCCACCGGGTCCGTTTCACCAATTTTTTTGGCCATACTTTCGGTAATAATCACCCGGTTGGTGGAGTCCGTCGGAAAAGCCGGATCGAACTCCCGGCCTCCGAGCAACTTGATACCCAAGGTTTTGAGATAATCATAATCCACCAACAGCCAATCGGTCGATACTTCTCGCTCTTTGTACGTAAATCCCAACGATACCCGCGAAGTCACGTTGTCCTTGCCCTTCCCCAGATTAATCCCACTGCCCGTCACCGATACCACCGACGGATCATCAGCCAGACGGTTGCGCATCCGCTGCAGTACCTGGCGACCATCGGCCCGGTTGCCGATGGGTATACTGATGACCTGTTCTTTCTCAAATCCCAGCGGGAGTTGACGTAGAAAGCGTAGCTGTTGCACCGCGATGACCGTACAGCAAATTAGTAAGCACGAAATGGCAAACTGACTAACAATAAGAGAATTACGCAAACCACCGGGACGCTTTAACGAAAGTTTGCCTTTCAAAACCAAGACTGGATTATACCCGGCCATTTTTATAGCAGGGTACCCCCCTGCGATAAACGTCACCAATAAAAATACGCTCAGCATGAGCAGAATGAACCCTTTCTGCATTAGAACAATATCAAAAAGATTCACTTGGGCATCGAAGGTGGCATTGAACAGCGATACTAGCTGGAAGGCCAGCAACACGCCTCCTACAAAGCCCAGGAAACACAACAGCACCGACTCGCCCCAAATCTGGACAAAAAGTTGTTTTTTAGTCGCGCCGACCGATTTGCGGACTCCAACTTCGCGCATCCGGGTAAAGGAGCGGGCCATGTTCAGGTTAATGAAGTTGATGCAGGCAATCAGCAGAATGAACAAACCGATGCCAATAATGGCAAACACTGCCGCGAATGGAGTACCTTTTCCACCTGACAATTCCTTGCCGAAATGCACATCGGCCATGTTCTGCAGGCGTATGGCAAAAATATCTCCCAGCTCGTCGGGTTTAGCGCCCTGGGTTTTCAGTTTGCTGATATTATCCGGGTAGTACTTTTTTGCAAATTGACGCAGCTGATTTTCAAAGGCCTGCTCACTGATGGCAGGGGCCAACTTGATGTACGAGGTACCTGAATACGCATCCCATTTGTCTTTGAAAGCATGGTAGCTATTTGTACTTTCAATCCGGATCAAGGCATCGAAGTGGATCGAAGAATTATCGGGCACATCCCGGCAAATCCCCGTGACCTGGTAGGTACGCTGATCCCGGCCACCGCCTAGTTGCAATTGTTTGCCGATGGGTTCGGCATCACCAAATATCGACCGGGCCATATCTTCAGTAATGACTATGCCATTCAGATCCCGCAGGGCCGTTTGCCGACTGCCCTTGACAAGAGGAAATGTGAATACATTCAGAAAACCCGAGTCCACACCTACCACCATTTTGTCGAGGCTCTTTTCCTGATGGGTTACCAAACTTTTGGTTCCGCTCCAAATCCGGGTTACAGCAGCCAGATCCTTTGAAAATTCGGCCTGAAGCGCCGGAACCAAAGGCAGGGACGTAGCCTTCGAACGGTCCGTTTTCTCGGCATTGTTCGTGACAGAATAGAGCTGAAAAATCCGGTCAGAATCTTCGTGAAAATCATCGAAGGTCAGCTGCCGGTACGCGGTAAGAAACAAAAAGACGCAGACACAGAAGGCCACCGAAAGGCCGAATACATTGATGGCGGCGTACCCTTTGCTTTTCCAAAGGGTACGCAGGGCGATTTTGAAGTAGTTTTTAATCATGGCTAATAGGAAAAAACGACACGTTGGCTGTGTATGAACATTGCTTTGAAAATTGCATGCCAAACAAAACTAGTATTGACAATCAAGCTATTACACACACTCACCAACTAAAAATGTCCGCAAACGAACAGAATACGATCGTTTGCGGACACCCGAAGGCAGCTCAAAATGAATCAGTCCATCTCGCCAGGAAACTACCTTGTGATTCCCGGCATCACACCCTGGTCATTCGGCTCGCTTCAACTCCACGATCTGCTTGCCTTCGTTATAAACGATCAATTTGTCAGCGGAACTGCCAGTACCCACAAACTCAAATTCCAGGCTAAAATTGCTTGAAAAAAAACGGGTTTCGGACATCGGGTAGAGTAATGTATGGATCACGAACACACCTTCACTGGATAGCCAGAGCCCTCCACTTTCTTTTGTTAGTATCAGACTGCCGCCCGTGGGCATAGGCATCGCATAAGTTCCCATGTAGGCGTCTAGTACCTTTGCAGGGATTTTTACATAGCGGGAATCGAAAGTAGGGTCGGGAATTACTTCGATGTCAGTCGTATTTTCAAAACGAGCCATCGCGCCCCAGCCCCAGGCGGCATCATTGGCGATACCGATGAGCAGTGTATTATCACCCTCTTTCAAAGGTAGCACGAAGGATGTATTCTCAACGGAAATACGTCCACCAGGCGGCTTCTCGGTCGGACTGCCCTGCAAGTTCTTATCCAGATAGGCCATTTGTCCGTTCAAAAAAACCCAGACATCATTGACAAACCCCAGTTCCATTTTTTTCTGCTGAGCCCGGGCCGATTTTACCTTTAATTTCAGCCACACGATGCTCCTCGTTTCGTTCTTGCCAAAGGTACGGATCAGGTTCACCAAGCCTCGACGTTCGGTAGCGAGCGTTCGCCATTTGGTGTCAGGATTAGGCAGAAGATCAAAGCTGAAATCCACTTTTTCGGGAATCGCAATCGGGTCACTTACCGCCCAATTACGGATATAGCGTGGATCGTTGGCCGTTGGGTCCATTCCCGGCAAAGACGACAGATTTCCGGTTACGTCAGGCTCCACCACCAGATTCCTCACTACCATATCGCCCTCGAATCCAAGGGTACCCCGCTCAGTGTTACCCGCCAAATGCTCCACTTCCAGGGTAGGTTTACCCGTGCTGTTGATATACATCCGCATCTGGGCATCCGAAATCACCAGTTTGATATGATTCCATTCGTTCTTGGCAAACGCTGCATTCGACTGGTACTCAACGTAGGTGTCCCACATCAGCACCCCGTCCAGGTAAGGCGCGTACTGCACGCCTTCGGTTGCCAGGGAATCACCCGCTCGCCCCATCCGCAGGTAAAAGCACTCGGTTTCTTTGGCATTCTGATAGCGAAAATAAAAGGTCATCATGTTGTTGGGTTTCACATCGAATTCGATGGTACCGCTTTTGAAATCGAGTCCCTTGGCTACTACCTTCCCGGCGTCGGGGTTAATGTGCATGTGTGAAACGCCTTGCTCCTGCGAGAAGGTAACTTTATCGGGCTTAAATTCCCATTGTTCGGCGGTTAGGGATACCTCACTTGTTTTACTTTTCTGGGAGAAAATCGGACCTTGCATCAGGCAAAACCCAAGAATTAAAATGACGTTTTTCATGGCTTTTTGAATTTATTAAACTGTGTTTGATAGAATGGTTATTGGGCTGGTACACTCAGATTCCTGAAACTTCCTTTTGAACCATTTCCTACCCAGAGGCCAATCGTGCCGGATGTCGTTTTCGCAAGTCGCCCTACCTCCATCAGGACTTGGCCGGACTTCGTTTCTTTTACGATTACCTTCTCTGGACTGATGGTCAGATTGACCGAAAACCAGTCATCGGGCGACGGCGGATTCAGGAATTCCCGTTCATAAACGCCCTCGTGTTGCTCTCTCAGTTTGCTCCAGCCGAAATCAGGATGGCAGATATATTGGATGCTGTGTTCCCGCCTGATTTTTTCATCCGACTTGAAGTTGAAAGGCCTGAAATAAACCGCCTCGTAGGTTGAATCATTCTTGACATTGAAGGCAATTCCGACAAAGCTGCCGCCCGGCTTGTTTTCTCCCCGCAGCTCAACCTGAAGGGTACCCTCCCACATTTGCACCGTTTGGACAACAGCCATTCCATCTCCATCCCGCGCATCGAGCGATAGGGTACCTTTTTCTGTTTTTTCCTGAGCATCCAACTGCCGGTTCACTAGTTTGACAGCGTGCTGATCCAGTTTGATTTTTTTGTTTTTAGTAATTTTTTCATCGGAATCCATTTTGTTTTGTGAAACGGCTTGTACACCCACCAGACAGAGCGACAGGATTAGAATGCGCATGAACATACCTTTGATGATTTGATTTTAACTAAACAAATTGAGCAGATCGGTACCTTTTGCCAAAAGTGCACAAAGGGTGGTGAGAACTCGGTCGAAGCGTAATTCCGTATCGTTTGAACCCTCTTAGTTAGCAGTAGCAGGGCCTACCTCAATTCTTCTTTGTGATTTTTAAATTGGAATAATAAGCATCAGTACTACCACCGACCCACAGGGCTATACTGCCAGAAGTATTTTTATTAAGCATTTCACTCACGATTAGGGTTGGTTGGCTTTGGTTAGCCACGTAAAGTTTGGCTGTTCTACTTTCAACCACAATTCTTAGCTTTATCCATTCATCAGGCACTACATCGACATAGGTTTCGTATTTTTCAGGGAACTTCTCCCTTAGCGTTGGAAAGTGGAAATCCGGTAAAGCGAAGTATTGTACCGTATGGTTTCGTTGTACCTGGTTTTCGGCCCGACCATTGGTAGCTCTCAGATAAATGCAATCCAATGCGGAATTGTCCTCTGACAAATGAAATGCCATTCCAGCAAAACCCCTATTCTCTGGATGTGCATCGATAGCTCTATTCGATGCCATTTCAAATTCGATGACACCATCCTCAAAATCAGAGTTGGGTATTTTTACAATAGCCAGCTTACTACCTACTATTGCGTTCACTTTCAAGGCGTTCTTACCTTTAAATTTCACTTTTGATATCTTTGTATTATAGGATATCAGGTCATTTACCTTTGAAAGTTCTATTCTCTGACCAAAAACAAGAGAGGTGAATAAAAAATAAAATAGGAGTGTTAGAGATTTCATTTTTAGTTTAACTAGTTAGGTAAAACGGTTTCTAAATCTGCTCTCAGGCTGGCAATCAAACGGATTCAGCCAGTGGAACTTGATTTGCTTCCAAAGGCACTTTCTTTTGCCAAAAGTGCACATAGGTCACTAAGAAGCTTGTTCACTGTCAGTTCAAGTTGGATTCAAACGCGTTCAAGGGCTTGAATCCACGTCGTTCCGGTCGCAATTTTTAGTAGATTAGTAGCTTATTTGACCGCTTAGATCCCAGGCCAAAACATGGAATTTGACAAATCTGTATGGGTACGTTGCCGCACGCTGATAGAAGAGAAGCTGGGTTGGGGCGATGGCCGGCAATGGACAAATGCCGACTTTGAACTGCTCGGCGAAAAGATACGCGACGAAACGGGCGTGAGCCTGAGCACAAGTACCCTGAAACGACTTTGGGGACGGGTCAGGTACGACAGTACCCCCCAGGTAGCGACGTTGAACGCTCTGGCGCGCTTCGCGGGGTACGGTACCTTTCGGGAGCTGGCAGAGGTACATGAAAAAGCAGAATCGAAGTCGGCGGCAGCATTGGCACATCCGAAAAGTCCGGCAGTTCCCGGGCAGCCAAGTCGGGAAAGCGGGCGCGCTCAACGCCAGTTTTCAAAGAGTGCCATGTGGTCAATCGGACTGGTGATGGGTATCAGCATTTCGCTTTTCCTGGCTTTTTCACTGAGTCAAAAGCAAAAAAATGCCCCGCTTGCTACCGCGCACTATTCGTTCAGCAGCCGTCCGGTAACAACGGGCCTTCCCAATTCGGTGGTTTTTACATTCGATGTTTCCCAGGCAAAAACCGATTGCCTTTTTGTTCAGCAAACCTGGGACGACAGCAAGCGATTCAGGATCAGAAAGAACCAGCAGCAGGCGACTTCGATTTATTATTATCCCGGCTTTTTTACCGCCAAACTCACGGTGGACAGTACCGTAGTGAGTCAGCACCAACTGTTCATCAAGACCGACGGCTGGCTACCCCTGGTAGAACAAGAGCCCGTTCCGGTCTATTTCAAACCCGAGGAAAGTACCCGGAATGGCGTGTTCGGGCTTACCGACCGACAACTGATGAGTCACAACATTACCATGCAGCCCAAGGTACCCCACGTACTCTACTTCTACATGAAGGATTTTGGCGATCTTTCCAGCGATAACTTCATATTGGAAACCAGCGTGAAAAACACGTTCTCTACCGGAAGCGGCGCCTGTCAGCAAAGTCAGGTCGCGGTACATTGTGAAAACGGCCTTTTCGTTGTTCCGCTGTCTGTGCCCGGTTGTACCTCGGCCCTGAATGCCCTGATTCCCGGAAAACTCATACAAGGCAGCAAGACCGACCTTTCGAAGTTTGGCGTCGATTTTGCTCGATGGGCCGAGCTACGAATTGCGGTCAAAAACAAAAACGTCGTGATTTATCTGAACGAAAAACCCGTCCTGAAAACCGCCTTTTCGATGAACGCCGGTAAAGTGATCGGGGTCGGATACAGCTTTCAGGGTACCGGCCTGGTAGACTATGTACGTTTGAGCGATGGAAAAGGCAAGGTAGCTTTGGCAGAAGAGTTTTGATAAAAACGTCTAGCCGGGAATTTAGAAAAGCAAAATGTACCCTACCCAAGTTAGTTCCGAACGCAACGAATTCACCTGCGAATGTGACTCATGAACCTACCTTGGTTTAGCCACCCGTCTGCACGTCATCGTTGCGGATGCCTCTTTTGTTTCTTTTGATTTCTTCTTTCAGTTTGCCGAATTTATAATTCAGGCTCAGGTGGAAAGAACGGAAATAGTCGCGCCGATCGTTAGTTTGCAAGAAATTAGGGCCAAAACTTTCGCGGTGATCTTTCCTGAATTTGGTAAAAGGATTATTGAAAGCCGCCGCTATGGAAAGCTTCTCTTTGACCAAATCTTTATTGATGCTGATCGAAGTACCTACCATAGTGTTCGAGGTCCCCTGAAGATTCACATTAGGTCCGTTGGCATTGAGGTTGGCCGTTATCCGCCACTCTTTCTCAAATCGGTAGCCAGTCGATACATTGACCGAGTACATCAATCCCTGGTTGGTCTGCCGGGTACCATTGACTACCCCCTCCACTTTTCCGTGGGCGGCGCGGGCGTTGACACTCGCGTTCCAGCGCTTGGTGAAGGGGTAGTTGATATTCATATTTCCTGTCAATAGGCGCGCTCGGCCCGTGTTTTCGTAAGTGACGCGGGTAATATCGGAAGCAGGGTCAAGAACGGAAACCTGAAAGATCAAATCCTGAAAAAGCGTAGCGCCGATTCCCAGGCTCACGGAGCCTTTGGCCGACTTGTTGTATCCCAATTGAAAATCGTTTACCAAGGCAGGACGAAGACCGGGATTGCCGGTTCTTTCAAAAAGAGGATTCGATCGATCGACGAAAGGGTTGAGTTGATAGATGCCCGGGCGCTGGATTCGCTGCGAAAAACCCAGGTTCATTCCCACGTCTTTCCTGAATTTCCGATTGATTGATACCGAAGGTATTACGTTGAAATAATGCTGCTTCGCCTCCGATTGGGTCGATATGAAATCAGCCCGCATAACGGTTTGTTCGATCCTTGCTCCCGCTTTGATACCCCACTTCTTGAAAGTGTACTGATAGGAATTGTAAGCACCGTAGACATTCTGTGTGTTGTCGTACTGATTGCTAAAATCGGGCCGAGGTTCAAAAACACCTTTATCGGGATTGTAGGAGCGGTATTGAAAATCGCTTTCATTGTCGCGCAGAATGGCCTTTACTCCCGCTTCGACCGTAAGCTTCCTGACGGGATACACAAAATCGATTTGGGCAGTCTGCTCCGAAAAATTCTGCAGATTGGTCTGCTGGTAGTCTGGCAAGTCGTAGTTAAGGGTGTTGGTCAGCTGCAACGCGTCGTTCTGCTCATTTCCAAACTTTAAAAAACGATACGAAAACGTGAGCAGTTGGTTCTTGTTTCGCTTAAAACCTCGTTGATAGTTCAGCGATGCATCTATGCCGTCGCCGGTACCTCCCCGGTCATCGGCCAGGTCGTAACGCTGCAAAATTTCGGAGGTACTTCTCAGAATAGAATTCTGATGCGCCCCTCCGCTCGACTTGCTGCCGTTGAGGTTCACCTGTCCCGAAATCAGGTTCAGGCTGTCCAGCTCATAGCTCACTTCGTAACCCAGGTACCCACTCCGGTTTTTGTTCAGGGTAGTGTTGGTCTGAGTCAGGTAGGTAGGTTGGGCCGACAGCGTGGTCCTGTTGGCCCAACTACTCACCTCGGGGGTATTGTAAATACTCGCCCCGAAGAGGGCCGTCATGCCGAGTTTTCCTTGCTTGAACGACACCGTTCCCCCTACGCCCGGCCCGCCTACGGGAAAGCGTTCACTCACGTTGACAGAACCCCGGTAGCCATTGTCGAGCTTTTTTCTGGTAACGATATTGATAATACCCGCCAGGCCTTCCGCATCGTATTTGGCAGGAGGAGAAGTAATGACTTCGATCCGCTCAATGGACGATGCCGGCATGCTGCGGAGAATTTCCTTGTAGTTGCGCTCGACCATACTGGACGGTTTGCCATCCACCAGAATCCGAAAATCCGTGTTGCCCTTCATATACAAAGTGTTGTCGGCGTCCAGTGAAAGCAAAGGTACCTTGCGCATCATTTCGAGTACACTGTACACTTTACTTTCGGGATCGGCCTGAAGATCGTACGTGATGCGGTCTATTTCCTGGGTTACAATCGGTTTGGCGGCCGTCACCAGTACCTCTTTTAAAGCTACCGTTTCGGGACTAAGGAGTATAGTCCCCAGCCGGATCGTTCTTTGGGCGTCGTCGGTGGCATTAACAGGTATCTTTCTGTTTTTATAGCCGACACCTGATAGTACCAGCGTATAGTTTCCGGCCTCAGGGTACCCTATTGAAAAAGATCCATCGGCTGCGGTGTAGACCACGTTGACCGGTGTATTGGCCTTATTCAGAAGCTGCACCGTGATAAGATCGAGGGGGTTTTGACTGGCCGAATCGGCGACGATCCCCGATACAGTGTCCGTACCTGGTACCGACTGCGCAAGTACCTGATTGAAGCATAACAAAAAAATTAAGACAACGAGTAAGTACCTGGTTTTCATGAGTTTTATTTTTATGGCTATCAGATTTATGAGACAAATAGATTCCGGGAAGAGATTTTTTCTCTTCTGCAAACTGGATTAGAAAATGCGAATTGGATAGAAGTTAGCCGGTAGAAAAAGAGAGAGTCCGGCTAGGAAGGAAATGGCATGAAAGTTATTTTTCCAACCTGCGTTCGATGATAAAATTGAGAATCAGACTGATTCCTCCGAACAGGAATACCATGGCTAATAGGGACATGCCCATGCTCAGGCTGTACCAGCGATTGAGTGCTGATGCAACGATGATTCCGATGGCGATCCCTACGAACAGCATACCGAATTTCAGCGTGGGAGAAAGCGATTTACGGGTGGAGTCAAGTAACGAAGCATCCACTTTTCGTTCGATCATGGCCATACGTTCTTTGTAGCGGGTCATCATGAACACGTACACGATTCCGAATATTCCTGCGAAAGCGCTGACCGAGATTATAATATGTTTCAGATCATCCATGTCATTCATAGGTAGTAAAAATTAAGTCCGTAGAGTATACCCCATAAGACGGGCCGTTGGGATGCGGGGTTACAGATTCCGGAAAAAAATAAAAAACCTTCCCGACTGTAACCTTGCACAGAAATATCCGGTCTAAACAGGGAGAACGCATTCCCACGCAACCACAATGCAGCCATCCGAGGAGCAGGTATACATTGATAAAGTCAAAAAAGGAGACTCTGCTGCCTATAGGTACCTTGTCGATAAATACCAGGATATGGCGTACACGATTGCCTTACGGATCATGCGGCAGGCCGAAGACGCCGAAGATGCCGCGCAGGAAGGTTTCGTGAAAGCGTATCAGCAGCTTCATTCGTTTGAAGGCAAATCGAAATTCTCTACCTGGCTGTACACCATCATTTACCGGACTTGTCTTTCGAAACTACAGAAGCAACGGATACCTGCTTATCCCATGGAAGAGGGAATCGATGATACCGACGATACAGTACCACCGTTGGATATTCTTGAGACAATGGAAAAGCAAACGTACATCCGCGAGGCCATTGGCAGACTACCCTCAATCGATGGGGTACTTATAACACTCTACTACCTTAATGAAAATTCCATTCGGGAAATGGCAGAAATCACGGGCTTGTCAGAATCGAATATTAAAGTAAAATTATTCCGGGCAAGAAAAACACTGGAACAACAATTACGGTTTTTGTTATGAAAACCGGATCGTACCTGCACAACCCATTAGCGTATGAAAAACGATAGGGAAGACACCTTTAAAAAACTTATGCAGCATGCTGCCCCAGAGCGCCCCTCTGCGGATTTTACCGAAAGTACCATGAGACTGGTACAGGCGGAGGCCCGGCAGGCGGCAGCCAACGAAACAGCCGTGCAGGTGCTGCTCGGACATCCGGGTTTGGTAGAGCACCCTTCCCCGGATTTTAGCCGTCGCATTATGGGTGAGGTAGAGGTGCTTCATGCCACAAAAGTAGCACCGATCATCCCCCGGCGAACCTGGTACCTGATTGCTGCCTCGGTGGTACTTTTGCTTGTCGGTTGCTCCCTGCTCGCTACTCCGGCAACTACTCAATCCGCCCAATCCGGCATGGATATTCTGCTGATGAGTATCACGACCCAACTCGAAATAGTCCCTATTTTCTACCCACTCACCATCATTGCGCTCAGCCTACTGATGCTGGCGGATTACTACCTGCGTCAGCGAATTGAAACAAGACTTACGGTCATGAAGTGAAATCATTTCGGGGTTAACAGTCACTCGCTACGCAGCGACTTCACCGGATTCATCAGCGCCGCCTTTATGCTCTGAAAACTCACCGTAAGCAGCGCGATGCCCACGGCCAGCCCGCCCGCCAAAGCAAAGTACCACCACTCTATGTCGATTTTGTAGGCAAAATCCGACAGCCACGTCCGCATGGCATACCAGGCAATGGGCGAAGCAATGACGATGGCTATTAGAACGAGTTTCATGAAATCTTGGGAAAGCAACGCGACGATACTCGCCACGCTCGCGCCAAGTACCTTGCGGATGCCGATTTCTTTGGTGCGTTGCTCGGTCGAGAGCGTTACCATACCCAGTAAACCTACGCACGAAATCAGAATACTAAGACCGGAGAAAACCAAGGTGAATTGCAAAGCCTTCTTATCTTGTCTATAAAGCTGATCGAATTCCTGATCCATGAATGCGTATTTGAAAGGCGTACCAAGAAAACGTTCTTCGAAGGAGGATAGAATCACTCCCAAAGCATTAGTTACCTGCCCCGGTTGCGTTTCGATCAGGAAAGAGGAGCAGTTCGGGGCATTAGCGCGGAGGACGACAGGAGCAATTTTCTCATGCATGTTTTGATGGTAGAAATCCTTTACCACACCAATGACTACGCCATCATCGAACCGTTTTCCCACGACGGGTGGAGTCAGACCAAATCGCTTCACAGCCGTTTCGTTCAGTACGGTATTTTCTTTATCCGAGCTTATCTGAGGATCGAACCAACGCCCTTCGACAAATTCAAACTTCATAATTTTATTCAAATCTTCGTCCGCTCCAAAATCAACGTACTCTGGATGAAAGTCAGGAGCACGGCCATCCCAGTCTACCCCTCCTGAGGTAAAATGACCGTTGTTTATGATTGTCTCCGTATTCAGGCGAACAACGTGGCGAATAGACGATTGGGATTGCAGTTCTTTTTTCAGAGACTGTACACGAGATTTTAGTTTCTCACCGTAAGCTACCGATTCCTCAAAACTGGAAATGGTGATCCGCTCCCTCGGTACTTGCACCGTGAGCAACTGGCTACTAGTATAGCCTTTGTGTTGCTGTTGCATAAAGGTGAATTGCCAATATACAATGACGGTACCTACGATCATCACCACAGCCATACTAAACTGTCCGACGGTCAGAATTTGTCGGAAAGAGGAGGGCTTTATCTGTAAAAAACCAATCCCCTGGAACATGTTCAGCGGGTTGATTGAGGAGATAAGTAAAGCCGGATAGATGCTGATGAGCAGTAACATCACGAGCCAACATCCCAGTAATAGCGCACCAGTGTATGGCTCTAATGGATTGAACAGAAAGTTTTGTTCTGTAAAAGCGTTGAAAGACGGAAGACTGGTAAGAACAATAACCATAGCTACTCCCAAAGCCAAAAGGCTGACCAGCACGCACTCGGCGATAATCTGAAAAAACAGTTGGCGACGGCTGGCCCCGGCGATTTTTCTCATACCGATTTCCTTAGATCGCATCCCAGTGCGGGCAATAGCCAAATTGACATAATTAACGCAAGCTGCTGCCAGCAACAAGAAGGCTAGCACCGCAAATATCTCTACCGTACTGCGCTCGCCATGCGGAAAAACCGATCTTGCAATATTGTTGGTAAAATGAAGGTCCAAGAGCGGTAGCATGGTGGCACTCATCGTACCCATCCAGCTCTCTTTCGGGCGGTTAGCCGCGTAAAGCTGGTCGATCTTTCCGGCAGTAGCTTTTGGGTTGGTGTCCGGATGTAGCTGCACAATAGTATAGTGCGTATTATATCGCCAGTTATCCGCTTCCTTGAGTCTCTCCTCGGAGTTCAATTGGGAGGCTATCGGAAACAGAATATCGAATTGGAAACTCGAATGTAACGGATTGTCCTTGATCACGCCCCGCACGATAAAATCCGTGGAATCCATTCGTATGGTTCTGTCCATGACATCCACCCTGCCAAACATTTTTTTAGCTTTCGATTCAGTTAGAATCACGCTGTACGGATGTTGGTAAAAATCAGTAGAGCTCCCAAACTCAAATTTGTAGTGAAGCAACTCAAACCACTGTTTTCCCACATAGGCAACGTAATCCTCTGTAAATGCCTGATCGTCGACGTACAGGCTAATCATTCCTCCGGACGAACGGGTTAACTGACTCATTTCTTCTACTTCCGGAAAACGCTGCGCGATCGTTTTGCCCAAAGGATAGGGGCTACTCAATGTGATCCAGCTTTCGTCATTGTTTGACCGTTGCTCGTTTCTTATTAAGTATATCCGCTCAGCATTGGGCACATCCCGATCAAAGCGCAATTCATTCTGCACCCACATCATAATCAGCAAGGCCGCGCTGATCGCTACCGACAGGCTTCCGATGTTGATTAGGCTGTACAGCTTTTGCTGTCTCAGATTCCGCCAGGCGATTTTGAGGTAGTTAGCTAACATATCTTGAGGTTTTGAATAGAATTATTCTACTATTAAAATAGCAATTACTCGCTGCGCAACGACTTCACCGGATTCATCAATGCCGCCTTCACGCTTTGGAAACTTACTGTTAATAGTGCAATACCCACGGCCCGCCCGCCCGCCAAAGCAAATACCCACCAACTTATGTCGATTTTATAGGCAAAATCCGATAGCCATTCGTTCATGGCATACCAGGCGATGGGCGAAGCTATGACCATGGCAATCAATACAAGTTTGAGAAAATCCTTGGAAAGTAGCGTAACGATGCTGACTACACTTGCTCCAAGTACCTTGCGGACGCCGATTTCTTTAGTACGGGTTTCGGCGGTGAAGGTGGCGAGGCCGAAGAGGCCGAGGCAGGAAATAAAGAGTGTCAGTCCTGTAAACCATTTTGCTAGTGTACTAACCTGACGCTCGCTACGGTACATCGAATCGTAGCTCTGATCCAGAAATGAGAAATTCAGCGGAAAACCTGGGTTTAGCTTCTGGTAGATTTGTTCCATTGCTCTTAAGGTACCCGGGATATTTCGCCCATCGAGGCGGGCAAAAAGGAGATGCGTTTCCAGCGGCTGGCACCGGATGATTAGTGGCTCGATACGGGAATGAACAGTAGTCAGGTGAAAATTTTTGACAACTCCGATTACCGATCCGGAAATGCCATCTACCGTAATCGGATGACCCACCGGATTTTTAAAACCGAACTGCTTTACGGCTTCTTCGTTGAGTAAAACATTGGCCGAATCGGTGCCAAAGGAATGCGAAAAGTCCCGTCCGGCTTTAAGTTGAATACCCATCGTGGCGAGCAGGTCTTCATCTCCATTCAGAACACCAGTCAAGGCTCGTGCGCTGGAAGTTTGACCAGGCCAGTCGGGGTAGGTGGCCCTGGCAACGCCTAAAAAATCGGTGTTCGCTCTGGTGAGGTTTTGTACGCCAGGTGTTTGGGCGAACGCTTCCAGGATGGGTTCAATAGTAGCAATGTCAATATTTCCTGTGCTGAAATACACTACATTGTCTTTCTGATAACCGAGGTTAATATTTTGAATAAACTGAATTTGTCGATAAATCACGATCGTCCCAGCCAGAAGTAGAATGGAACAAACAAATTGCACGACTACCAGAGATTCACGCAACCGAATCGTATTTTGACTCTGCTTATCGCGTATACCTTTCAGCACCCGTGCTGGTTGAAAAGACGACATGACAAAAGCCGGATACAGACCTGCCGATAGTCCCAATAGTGCCAGAATTGCCCCATAGGCTACGTAGTAGCGTGGATCGTGCCAATCGATGGAAATAAGTAATTCGGCGGGTGCGCCAGAGTTGTTTTTTTCGAAAAGCTCGTTGTAAAAAGGGAGCGCCGTTAAAACCAGTCCGATAGCTACTATACCCGCTATCCCCGTTAGCACAAAGGACTCGCTCAGGAACTGGCCAACCAATGTACCCCGACTTGCTCCGGCTACCTTACGGACTCCCACCTCTTTGGCTCGCTGAGTAGCCCGGGCGGTAGAAAGATTCACAAAATTGATTCCCGCGATTAGTATAATGAATCCTGCGACCAGGGCAAAAAGCCAAACGTAAACAATCCGTCCATTGCCGCTGTATTTTCCGTTTTTGAAGTTAGAGCGGAGGTACCAATCGTTGAGTGACTGAAGAAAGTAGGTGCGGTTTTTCAAGGTAGGTAGTTGCCGCTGGACTATTCGCTGAAGCTGCGTCTGAACCGCGGCCGGGCTGGCTTCTGGGGCCAGCAGTGTGAACAGCTGGATATTATTTTCTCCCCAGTTTGTCGATTGCAGTTCTTCGGTTCGAAAGGGACGCAGGTACCCGAAATTAAGCGATGAATTGGGAGGAATATCGGCGATCACGCCAACTATCCGGTAGGTTTCGGCCCGCTCCAATTGAATCTGTTTTCCAATCGGATTCGTATCGCCGAAATACTTACGAGCCAACCGCTGGGTCAGCAGCAGTGTGTTAGGTTCGGTGAGCGCCGTCGCGGGGTCACCTTCCAGAAGCTCGAAGCTAAATATCTTCAGAAAATCGGGTTCGGCAGCTCGTCCCTCCTCTATTATCGATTTTTCGCCGAAGGAAAACAGAGACCGCTCTCCCCACGAATAACGCGTTGCCCGTTCGACTCCAGGTACCTTGGCTTTTATTTCCTCCGCCATAGGCATCGGCACCGCATCATAGGTCTGCGTTTCATTCGAGGGAGACGATAGGTTCAGCATGATCCGGTATATCCGGTCGTGTCGGGCATGAAACTGGTCATGGCTGACTTCGTAATTCACCCAAAGCAAAATCAACACCGAACTCGCAAGCCCCACAGCCAACCCGGCCATGTTCAACAGTGAGTAGTTTCTATGTCGCAGCAAATTCCGCCAAGCGATTTTGAGATAGTTTGTCCACATAAAAAAATACAATCGTGGTTTACATTTTTTACTCAAAATCCAGACTTGGTTAAGGACGGGATAACGGCTAAACGGCCTTTCTGACATACCTCTGAGGTTGTCTATGTCCGTTAACCGTTATCCATTAACCTTTTAACCCTAAAAACCGCGTCAAAAGCTAAATATGTACCTTCTCGGTCACGACTTTCCCGTCAAACAGATTCACCGTGCGGTGGGCAAAACCGGCATCATAGGGTGAGTGCGTCACCATAATGATGGTGGTACCCGCTTCATTGAGTTGTTTTAATAGATTCATTACCTCTTCACCATTCTTGGAGTCGAGGTTACCCGTCGGCTCATCCGCCAGAATGATCTTGGGGGTAGCTACCACGGCCCGGGCAATGGCCGTGCGCTGCTGCTGACCACCGGAAAGCTGCTGCGGAAAGTGGTTGCGACGGTGCATCATGCTCATGCGCTCAAGGGCTGCCTCTACGCGCTGCTTGCGCTCATCGGCAGGAGTCTGTAGGTAGAGCAACGGCAGTTCCACGTTTTCATAGACCGTCAGCTCGTCGATCAGGTTGAAGCTCTGGAACACAAAACCAATATTTCCCTTCCGGATCTGCGCCCGCTGCCGCTCCGACATATTGGCTACCTCGGTTTCGTAAAATTTGTAGGAGCCTTCGCTCGGATTGTCCAAAAGCCCGAGGATATTCAAAAGCGTGGATTTACCACAACCCGAAGGGCCCATAATGGCTACAAACTCGCCGTCCTTAATTTCCAGGTCGATGCCGTTCAGGGCGGTGGTTTCCACTTCCTCGGTGGAAAATACTTTTTGGAGGTTTTTTATGTCAAGCATAGTTTTTAGGTATTTGGGATTTGTTTATCGTTGTTTTTATGAACCGCAAAGGCTTTGGTATTTACGTTTTTTCCTTGTGTCTCTGCCGTTAAAATTCCAGCACTTCGTTATCACCAAAGTTTTCGTAGGAACTGGTGATGACCTTTTCACCGGGCTTCAGACCTTCGAGAACCTCGTAGTATTCAGGATTCTTCCGGCCCAGGGTTATGTTTCGTTTTGTAGCACGGTTGCCACTTTCATCCACGACATACACCCAGTTGCCGCCCGTGTCGGAGAAGAAACCACCGACGGGAAGTAGGGTAGCCTTGGAGGGCTGACCGAGTTGAAGGCGAATAGGTGCCGACTGACCGCGCTTGATGCGCTCGGGGGCCCCTTTGGTAAAGCGCATATCGACTTCAAAGCGACCGCTCCGGACTTCGGGATAGATTTTTACGATTTCCAGACCGTAAGGCTGCCCGTCGAAATCCATGCTACCCGCCAGGCCCACGAAAATCCGGGAAATGTAGTGTTCGTCTACATCCACGCGCATCTTGAATCCGTCGAGGTCGTCGATTTGCCCGATGTTCTGACCCTGATTGATGTTGGAACCTACCTCGACGTTCATGGAGGATAGCAGGCCGCGCACGGGTGCTTTTACCACCAGGTTATCCAGCGTCTGCCGCCAGAGCGCCACGTTTTTCTGCGTGTTAGCGAGGGTACCTTCCAATTGCGAAATCTGCATTTTGGCGTTTTCTTCCTGGTATTTTTGTGATTCAACTTCAATATCGCGTTGCTGGACCAGTTTTTCGTAGTCACGCTTGGTCTTGAGGTAGTCCGCTTCGGGAATGACTTTGTCCCGGAAAAGTTGCTCGTTGCGAAGGTGGGCATCTTTGGCCTGAGCAATCTGGAAATCCAGTTCACTCAGTGCTTTTTGTAGATTAAAGCGTTCGACGCGAAGGCGTTGACGGGTATTTTGCAAATCGTTTACCAGACGGCTGGCCTCCGTTTCCGATTGCAGGAAGTTGAGTTTCAGGCTCTGGTTTTCGAGTTTCAGCAGTACCTCGCCCTCTTTGACCATGTTGCCGCCTTCCACCATTTTCTGAGTGACATAGCCGCCCACGATGGCGTCGAGCTGAATGGTTTTCAACGGTTGCACCACGCCCGTCACCACAATGAATTCGTCGAATTCGCCCTGGCTTACCGTCGATATTGTCACTTTATCCTGCTCCACGTTCAGTTTGGAGCGTTTATCGGCCCAAATCAATTGGTACAGTATGAAGGATACCAACAGCACACCCGCTACGAGGTAGCCTATGCGCCGGGTATTCCAGAATTTCTTTTTCTTGTTACGGTCCATGCCCGCTTGTCCGAGATTGGAGTCGGGTTTGGTAAGTGGTGTCCCTAATGGAGATGATTTCAGATCAGTAGCCATTTATTGTAGTGGATCATTGATAGTTGAAAATGCTTTTGCTGCTATATACTTTTTGTATTTGCCAAGGTATGTCCAATCCCTGTGCCAGAGGACAAGACATAATGTAAATTGCTGATTTTCAACCAAAAATACAATCATTGCGCTTTGATTATTGTTCATTATCGAACACTTTTGTTCGGCAATGGACAGTGTACTTTCCAGTGTCCTTTTCTAACTCTTTCTTTGTTAATACCTTAGCAAATCGTGATTTGAGCGGCATATTTATTGAAGCATGCCTGCCTGAACCGGGCAGACGCGGAGAGCATGTAAACCTTTCTGCCGACTTCGCGTAAATCTTACGAACTTTACGCCGGGCCGCCGGTGCGGTTCAGCTTTCGACTAAAAAAGATCCAAATGCAACTCTCCGAAGCCAAACTGCTCATTGTCGACGATGACGTTGATGTACTGAGCGCCGCCAAGCTGCTCCTCAAACGACACCTCAAACACGTGGACATTGAGAAGAATCCCGAAAAAATCCCATTTCTTATCAATAACGGCAATTACGACATTGTGCTGCTTGATATGAATTTTACCCGCGATGTGAGCAGCGGCCGCGAAGGTTTCCAATGGCTCGACCGCATCCTGGATCTTTCTCCAAAAATGACCGTCATTATGGTGACGGCCTATGGGGACGTGGAGATGGCGGTACGGGCCATCAAAGCTGGTGCCACGGATTTCGTACTGAAACCCTGGGAGAATGACAAGCTACTGGCTACGCTGGAAAAAGCGATGGACAGCCGCAAGGCCGAAGGTGATACCGAAGACACCTTGCCTTCCAAAGCACCACAATCCAACCTTATCGCCCAGAGTACCTCCATGCAGATGGTACTTGAAACCGCCGAGCGCGTGGCCCCAACGGATGCCAATGTACTCATTTTGGGAGAGAATGGTACGGGCAAAACCCAACTGGCCAGGCACATCCATGAAAGATCGCTCCGGACCCAGAAACCATTCGTATGCGTGGATTTGGGAGCTTTGAGCGAAAATCTGTTTGAAAGTGAACTGTTCGGTCATGTCAAGGGAGCCTTCACGGATGCTCGAGACGACCGCGCCGGGCGTTTTGAAGAAGCGCAGGGGGGTACCATTTTTCTGGACGAAATCGGGAACCTACCCCTGGCTCTGCAAGCGAAGCTCCTAACGGTGATTCAGGAAAGACGGGTGACGCGGGTAGGCTCCAACCGCCCGGTGGCCGTGGATGTACGGTTGATCTGCGCCACCAACCGCGACATCGACGATATGGTGGCCAACCGGAGTTTCCGGCAGGATTTGCTGTACCGCATCAACACCATCGAACTGGAACTACCTCCCCTGCGCGAGCGCCCCGACGACATTGCACCACTGGCGGAATTTTATTTGAAACAGTTCAGAAAAAAATACAACCGCCCGGTAACCTCCATAAGCAGTGCGCTTATTAAAAAAATGCAACAGTATACCTGGCCCGGAAATATCCGCGAATTGCAGCACGCCGTCGAACGGGCCGTGATTCTGGCCCAGGAAAAAGTGCTGCAGCCCGACGATCTATTTTTGAAGAACGCCGGTTCTGAGCCTGCCGCTGCCACGGCTTTCGATCTGGAAGACATGGAAAAAAACATGATCGTAAAAGCCCTGAAACGCTACAATGGCAACATCACCGATGCCGCCCGCGAACTGGGGTTGAGCAGAGCGGCCTTGTACCGGCGGCTGGAGAAGTATGGATTGTAAAAGAGTGGCAGAGGCACAAAGTGGTACTTTTCAAAAGAACAAACGCACCTATCGAAAAACAATTCAACACTGCGACGGCCCGCGCCGAACGTTTAAACAATTCAACAAAAAACATAAAACAATAATTGAAACATTTCTCTATCGGACTTCTTTGGCGGGTACTGCTGCTGGTATTAGCCGGGCTGGGATTGGGGTACCTCCTGTCGCAGCCAGTACCCAACGGCATGCTGGTCATGATGATGATGATCCTCGTTTTCTTCCTGGGAAACGGGCTGTACCGCTACGTGACGTCTTTCAACCGTAAGTTTGTACGCTTCCTGGAATCGGTGCGGTATTCCGATTTCACCATTAAGTTCCGCTCCGACAACGCCATGGGCGATACCTTCCAGGAGCTTAACCAGCAATTTAACGAAGTACTGATGGCCTTTCGACAGGCCCGCGCCGAAAAGGAAGCCAACTTGCATTACCTCAATACCATCGTGCAGCACATCGGTACCGGCCTGATCACCTTCGATGCTGATGGCAAGGTAAATCTGGTCAACAGTGCCGCGCTACGGATGCTGGAAATTTACCGGCTCCGCCAACTGAGCGATCTGGAAGAAACCCACCCACGCCTCTACGATTTACTTTCACAACTCGAGACCGGCGTGCGGGAGCTCTACCAAACGCCCAACGACCAGCCACTGGCGATCCAGGCAACGGCCATTCAGATGCGCGGTTCTTGGGTGCGCATCGTGGCGCTGCAGAATATCGGCACTGAGCTGCAACAAAAAGAAGTGGAAGCCTGGCAGAACCTGACCCGGGTACTGCGCCACGAAATCATGAACTCCATGACGCCCATCGTGTCGCTGGTAGGTACCATGCGGCTGATTGTCGATGAGGATATCGAAAAAACCACCACCAACCAGGAGGCTGTTGAGGATTTGAAGGAAGCACTCCAAACGCTGGAAAAGCGCAGCCAGGGCATGATGAAGTTCGTGAACGCCTACCGCGATTTTACCACCCTACCCAAACCCAACATGCGGACGATTCCGGTACAAGAGCTCATCCAGGAAGTACTCCAGCTATTACAGGCTGACCTGACGGCCGCCGGGGTACTTTGGAAATCGGAAGTATTGCCGGAGAATCTGGTGTTAGTCGGTGATGCCGACCAACTGCAGCAGGTACTCATCAACCTGATCAAAAACGCTCTGGAGGCCGTCCGTGAGCAGGCCCATCGACTCATCGACATCCAGGCTTTCCTGACCGACAATCAGAAGGTATCCATCAGTATCCGGGACAATGGCTACGGCATCGAACCCGAAGCGCTGGAAAAAATCTTCATTCCATTTTACACCACCAAGAAAACCGGCTCGGGCATTGGACTGAGCCTGTCGAGGCAAATTCTCCAGCAGCATAACGGCAATCTGGTCGTCAGCTCGGAAGTAGGTAATGGAACGGTTTTTTCGTTAATTTTGTGATACTTAGAGAGATCCGAGAGTTGGTAATACCGCGCTTATTATAAATCTGAAAGTCATGGACGTACAGTATGTTTCCGATTCCCAGGGAAAAACCACCTCAGTTATAATCCCGATCGAGGATTGGAATAAAATTAAAGACCGGTACGAAGAAGTGAAGAAGGTAGAAAAGTCAAAGAAAAAGCCTTCGGATTTTAGGGGGGCTATTTCCTCAGAAACAGCTGAACAGTTGAGGGAATATACTAAAAAAGCGAGAGCAGAATGGGACAGAGACATCCCATAGATTCCAATGCGGTTATTGATTATATTGAAGATAAACTACCTGTCAAGTCTGCTTTGGCATTGGATAGAATTTTAGACAGCAATTTGAATACCTCCATTGTCGTGCGAATTGAAGTACTTGGCTTCAACGGTTTAGTACCTCAAATGCAAAAACTCAAAGAATTCCTTGACTTGGCGACAACCTACTATATTGACGACGATATCGCAGTCAAAACCATCGAGTTGCGCAAAACTTATCAGAAGCTAAAATTAGGCGATGCCATTATTGCCGCTACTGCTTTGGTACACGATCTTACAATCATCACCCGAAATACCAAAGATTTTAAGAATATCGAGGGCATTGACTGCATGAATCCGCACAAAATGGGGTAATATTTTTCTGTTTTGACCTTCCAACCCTTTTGCCTTCCCTTGGGTCTTGAATAAAAAACGGACGACCATGAAACACTTTACGCTGCTTTTGGGGATTGGCCTGATATTCTTTTCCTGCCAATCCGACCGGATTGGCCCAAAGCCTGTCGAGAAAGTTATCAAGTACAAGGAGTCCATCGAATTGCCAAACGGTGAACTGACATTTGCCGGAGTGGAAGACGGCCGTTGTCCTCAAGAGCTTTTATGCATCTGGGGCGGAAGTGTTGTAATTGACCTAGGGCTCAGATCAGCCAAATACGAAAAGACATTAAAGCTCATTTTGGGACAAGGGAGTGAGCTTCAGAAAGCTCAGGTCAGTTTGGACGGAACAACGTATTTAATAGAATTTATCGAAGTCGTCAGCCCTACCTATCGAAGTTCTGAGAATCCCGTTCCGAAAGAAAAGTACATTGTCAAACTAAAAATCCAAACAATACCTTAATTCACATCAGCCATGAAATATACCACCTTACTATTGGGAGCTAGCCTATTGCTTATCTCCTGTAAATCTGATTCCATTACTGCCCAAGCCGTCGAAAAAACAATCCGCTACCACGAAACGGTCAGCCTGACATCTGACAATCCTACTACGCTGACTTTTGCCGAAGTAGCGGATAGCCGTTGTCCCGAAGGTGCCACCTGCGTGTGGGCCGGCAATGCAATCGTGGACCTGGATATAAAAGCCGCCGCTACTGCGGAGCCCCAGCGCATCCAGATGTGCCTGGGTGATTGTAATTCACTTTATCCCAAGACCGGCTTCCGAGAAACCGACACCGCTACGGTCAATGTTGATCAGGCAAAGTACAGACTTATCCTGACGGAAATTGCCCCCTACCCTCGCCTGTCGGGCGCAAATCCTTCCAAGGAAGCCTATACGATAAAACTGAAAATCGAAGAAGATCAATAGCAGAAAACGGCTCAATTCTAGGTGAAGGTACCCTACTCAACGCATACCAGGCTTGGGAATTACGGGCAAACCTTCGTTGCCATCTTCGCTGACGGCCTGCACTGCAAAGAAGTAGTTGTCTTTGGAATAGGGTAGCTCGGCACCTAGCTTGTCGGTAAAAATTTTCTTTTGCCAGGTAGGCCAGTGCGTCTCACGCATCAAAATATAGTACCCCTTCACCTTACCCGTTTTAGGCGCCTGCCAGTAGAGCTTAGTCGTATTTGACAGGCTGCGTACGTCCATCGTGACATTTTGGGGCTGCATGGGCGATTTGGCCAGGTTACTCAGGTTGGCCAGGTTCATGGCCGTATTCTTGCGCAGGTACTCGAAGTCCATGTGCTCGACTTTATCGCCGTATTCAATGCCGTTTTCAGTACGCAAGTCCTGGTGTTGGTGCTGGAAATTCTCATTCATTTCGGTAATCCTGACTGCCGCAAATCCCCGGTTGACGTAGGGTGTATGGTCACCGCCGCGCAGGTAACGGTCGTTGCGGTATATCATCCGTACTTCCAGCTGATCGACGTAGCGCTCACCTACCTCCTTCACGTAGCGGGCCAGGGTCCGGGCTTTGCCGTCATTTTCCAGTCCGTATTGCCGTACCGAAGCAGCCGTTTTGTCGGTTTCAAAACCCGAAAGTCCTTCACTGAATATCCGTACGATGGTGTTGTCGATGATGTGCGTATCATGGCTGTTATTAGAGCCCATGATGTCGTTGTTGAGCAGGGCTTCCAGGTTCCACTTTTCGTCCACGGCCCGTTGGGCCAGATGATCCGCGCCCAGCAGGCCTTGCTCTTCGCCGCATACCGTCACGAAAATAATCGTGGCGGGGAAAGCCTGCTTACTCATCACCCGTACCAGTTCGATGACCGCTGCCGTACCGGAGCCATCGTCGTTGGCTCCGGGCGCGTCGTCGGTACTGTTCATGACGTTACTCACGCGGCTGTCCATGTGCCCGCTGACCAGAAAAATGCGATCATCCGCCGGATCGGTACCTTTGAGCGTCGCCATGACGTTGCCCATTTCCACCGCTTTATCCACGCGGCGGCCATCGGGCTGGAGCGTCCAGGTGTCGATGGTAGCCGTCAGCCGTCCACTGGACTGCTTGCCGTATTCCTGGAACTTGCTCAGAATCCACTCCCGGGCAGGTACAATACCCCGCTTGCCCTGCGTACCGCTCAGGGTTTGGCGCGTCCCGAAACTTACGAGTTTTTCTACATGAGCTTTGAGGCTATCGGCTGACACCTGTTCGACCATCTGGGCAATAGCCGGGTCGCGCTGGACGATGGTCTGAGCCAAGGAAGGCAGGAAAGAAGAAAGAAAGAAGGAGAAAAAAATTGAGTAAAGAATCCTTTTCATAGAAAACGGGTGCTGGTTTTGGGGTTAAAAGGCTAATATAGGTCAAAAACACAATCCCTTGCTTAGACTGTGTGCTTTTTGTCGAACGAATAGATGTTCTGTCAACAAATTCAGTAATTCTCCTGTCCGCCCACACCCCCGTCACGTAATGCTTTCGATTTACCTGTATTGACTGCCTAGAAAAGTAGTCAGGGCCATTTTGCAGCTTTTGTCCTCGTATACTCTGTTTTTCAACGGGTACCTTCATAAGCTCTAAGGGTGAAAGATTGTGATCCGTCTCAATTCATGAAAAATTGCTATGGTTAAATATGTTGCTTGTTTTTTGTTGCTACTACAACCCCTTTTCGGGGTAGGGCAGGATCGGCCCGGAACGCTACTTTGGGAGGTAAGCAAGCCGGGGGTACCCCATACCTCCTACCTGTTCGGTACCTTTCATGAAGTCAATGCTACCTTTTTTTCCTCGCTGCCAAATGCCGTTGAGAAACTGGATCAATCGGAAATATTGTACGTCGAAGAGAAAAGGAGTGATGCCCAGAACGTGGCTGGCGCCAATAATCTGACTTTCTGGACGCGTGAACAATGGGAAGGTACCCTGAATCCCGACCAAGAAAAAGTATTTGCTTCTTTTGTGGAAAAAGCAGAAGATCCGACCTACTATACCTACCCTCCCCTGCTACTGACCAGCGCGCTGGCGCGTATCTATATTCAAAATTTTTGCGACACCCTCAATCGACAATCGGGCGAGCTTATGGATCACTTCATCGAAAAAATGGGGCATTTCCGGAACAAACAGGTACTTTCCCTCGACCGATCCCACATGGATATCTTGGCAGAAGGCGCAAAAAGCCGGGATTCGATCCAGAATGCAGGCTATGCAAAAGCCGTGATCGAACTGATGGACAAGATGCTGAAAGACGACGCCACCGACTGTGAGATTGTCCAGCACTACACGAGTTTTCAGATTGACTACCAGCTCGATGCTCCCATCAAAACCGCGAGCGACGCCTACCAGCTACACCAACGGAACGACGCCTGGATGGTGACACTTGATCAGGCTTTCCGCGAGCATCCGTGTTTTGTGGCCGTGGGGTACGGGCATTTGCGTTTTAAAGAAGGACTCATCGGGCAATTACGCGCTTTGGGGTACCTTGTAAAGCCCCTTCCGGTCCGTTAGACCTTGGCTCCGGGGTAGAAAATCCACTCCGTTCACCCGCATTTCTTCACAAAAGGTAGAACTATTCGGCGTAGTTTTTTCATATTTGTCAGAGGAGGTCCGATTGGTCCTCGCTTACACTTCAAACCCTGGAAATTATGTCAGATCACCTGGAAGAAGGAAAAAAATTCCTCGACACCGTCATGCACTATTACGACAAAGCCGCGCAGCATACCGGCCTGTCGAGCGGTTTGATCGAGCGCATCCGTCATTGCAACAGTACCTATAAAGTCATTTTTCCCGTAGAAGTAGATGGCGAAATTCATAACATCGAGGGAATTCGTGTTCAGCACAGCAATCACAAACTACCCACCAAAGGCGGCATTCGGTACAGTACGGAGGTATCGGAAGATGAAGTAAAAGCCCTCGCCACGCTCATGACGTTCAAATGTGCGGTCGTGAACGTACCCTTCGGCGGGGCCAAGGGCGGTGTCAAAATCGACCCGCGTCAGTCGTCTCCCGAGATGCTGGAAAAAGTCACGCGCCGCTTCGCCGCCGAGCTCATCAAGAAAAACCTGATCGGCCCGGCGGTGGATGTACCTGCCCCCGACTACGGTACGGGCGGGCGCGAAATGGGCTGGATCGCCGACACCTACATGACCTTCAAATTTGGCGATACCAACGCGCAGGGCTGCGTGACGGGCAAGCCCGTGGGCATCGGCGGCATACGCGGGCGCACGGAGGCTACGGGCCTGGGCGTTTTCTTCGGCCTGCGCGAGTTTTTCAAATTCGAAGACGATGTAAAAAAACTGGGGCTCACGACGGGTCTGAAAGACAAAACCGTGATTATTCAGGGCTTTGGTAATGTGGGTTTTCATACTGCCAAGTTCCTGCACGAAGAGGGCGCAAAAATCATTGGCATCGCCGAATATGACGGGGGCGTCTATAATGAAAATGGTATCAACATCGGTGCTCTGGACGAGCACCGGAAAGCCACCAAGTCCGTCACGAAGTTTCCCGGCGCGACCGACATCGCCGACTCGCGGTCGATGCTCAACATGCCCTGTGATATTCTGATACCTGCCGCGCTCGAAAATCAGATCAACGAGGAGAACGCCAATTCCATCAAGGCCAAAGTGATCGCCGAAGCAGCCAATGGTCCCGTCACGATGCAGGCCGAGGAAATTTTGCTTTCCAAGGGTATCGTCATCATTCCCGACCTCTACCTTAATGCCGGCGGTGTGACAGTTTCGTACTTCGAATGGCTCAAGAATATCTCCAATGTGCGTTTCGGACGCATGGGCAAGCGGGCTGATGAAAAGAGTTTTGAAAAGATAATCGGCTCGGTGGAAACGCTTACCGGCAAAAAGCTGGATGCCGAAAACCGGGCCGACATCACGCACGGTTCCGACGAAGAGGATATCGTGCGCTCGGGCCTGGAAGATACCATGATTGATGCCTACCACGAAATGCGCAACGCGCTCGTAGCCAAACCCGAACTGGGCGATCTGCGCACGGCGGCTTTCTACGTATCCATTCAGAAAATCGCCCTCAGCTATCAGATGTTGGGCATTTTTCCATGAAATAACTTTTGGAAGAAAGGGGTACCTTGGGCTTTGGAGGCCGCTGGTACCCCTTCCTGCCTGCAATCATCGGAGGCATATGAACCTGAGTGATTTCATAACCATTACCAAACTTTCGCAAACACTGACGATCCTTTCGTCGATGATCGCGCCGGTGGTGCTCATCCTGGCCTGTGGTTCGCTGATTACCATCACCTCGCAACGCCTGAATCTGGTCGTCGAACGGTGCCGGTTCCTGATTGATGAGTTGAAGGAAATGGTACAAAAATCTGAAACACCTACCGACACAGCGACCAGTGAAACGCAACTGCTACTGTTCCTGATGGACAAGGCCTCTCACCGTACCCGGCTGCTGCAACGAGCGCTCACTACGCTGTATCTTTCATTGGGAACGTTCATCGCGACCAGCCTGAGCCTGGGGATTCTGGACGTGATCAATTCGCGACGTACCTGGCTTCCCGTTTTGTTGAGCATACTCGGTGCGCTCATGCTGTTTTATACCAGCGTACTCCTGATCAGCGAATCCCGACTGGCGCGGCAGGCCATCAACCGTGAATTGGATGAGGCCCTGCATTACTTCAAAACCAATCTGGAAGGATTGTCGGGGCGGAAAAAGCGGAGATGGTGGCGGCGGAAGGCACGTGAAAATCCAATAAAGAAAACCGCTGAGGCAGTGCCATCCACCGAGTCATAGCATCTTGCAATATCAAAAATTAGGGGGTACTTTTCTTAGAAAAAAGTACCCCCTAATTAAATTACTTAAACCCTCCCTACTTCACTACCTTCAATTTTCCCTGCATTAATGTATAGTGGCCGGGGAAGGTACATACGTACTGGTAATCACCCGCTTTGGCGGGAGCCACAAAATAGAGGGCCTCGCTGCTTTCGGGCTGCATAAGTGCGGTATGGTACAGTACGTTGGGCGAGTCAGGGATGTAGTTCATTTCCGCGCCTTTAAGTCCCAGATTCAGAGCGGCTTCTCCCACCGAATTGGCCATGCCGGGTTTGGTGATGACGCAGTTGTGCAGCATGTCGTCGTTGTTGTTGAATACCAGCTTCACCTTACTACCCGCTTTGACCTGAATCTCCGCCAGGTCGAATTTCAGGCCCGGCTTGGTACCCAGCGTGACGACCTGGTCGGGGCCATTGGTCCAGCTGGCGGGTTGAGTCGTCACACGCTTGGTCGAGTTAGCAACGGGCATCGCTTCGGTAGCGGTGTGCTGACTATGATCCATTCCCGACATCGTATTCTTGCTGCTGGCCGTAAACTGCGACGCGTCGGCTTTTCCACCCGGTGCGATTTCATTCAGGGTATAGTACCCTACATTGTGCAAAAGCGACAAACCTTCTTTCGATTTCAAGCCTTCGGCTTTCACTTCGTGGATGTACCCCTTGCGCAGTTTGGTTTCGTCCACCACCAACCGGGCGCTCAGGCCGTCGGCAGCCACTACGATGCCCTTGATCGCCAAAGGTTCGGCGTTGATGATCGGACTACCGTAGGTGTGGTGGTACTTGTAGGTAAAGCTGTTAAGACTGTACGAAGCAGGATCACCCGCTGTGGCGGGATCTACGGGCAAAGTGAAGGTCAGTTCGAAGCCGTCCGGTTTGGAGCGGATGGTTTTGATTTCAAAAGGTGTCTGCCCCGTCCACACGACCCGCTGAATGCCGAAGGGTTCCTTGCCCGTAGCCGACCAGCCCCGGGCGGTCTGACCTACGAACAGCGAGCCGTCCAGGCCCCATACCAACCGGATCAGGCCCGATTCAAATTTTTCGCGGAACGGAAAGGAAGCTCCCTGCCACACGCCATTCACTTTCTCCATGTCCACGCGCATAATTTTGCTGTGGCCCTGATCGCCGACAAACATCTGCCCGGCAAATGGTCCGAAGGCCCCGCCGGTAGTATCTTCTTTAAAATCGGACGTCGAGATACCCATCAGCGTGTGTGGAAACCATACGGCTGGCGGCTTAATGCCGGGGGTACGTTGGGCTACGTCGTAGAGCGGTTCGCCGGTGTCGGGTACATCTTCGGGGCGCAGCTTTACGGGTGAACCGTCTTCATTGCTCCACCGCAGTCCGGCAGGGTTGCCGGCAAAATCACCCTTCTCCAAGTGTGTCATGCGACCCGAACCTACCCAGTCGCCCTGGTTTTCGGTATAGAAAATATCACCTTTGAACTCGCCAAAACCCGCCGGAGAGCGCAGTCCTGTAGCCCAGGGGGTCAGTTTTCCGTCTTCACCCAATTTGAGCATCCAGCCCCGCCATTTCGACTGGCTGGCACCCTTACCGATCCAGTCCAGATTGAGCGTAATAATCATCTCACCATTGGAAAGGGGTACCGGACCGTAGGAGTACTGGTGGTAGTTGCCCGACAGCGGCCAGCGCGCGAACGAATCATACACATCGGCCACGCCATCATTGTCGGTATCCACCAGTTTGGTGACCTCACCCCGTTGGGTGATCAGGAAATGATCGCCCCGATAGAGCAGGCCCAGTGGTTCGTGCAGACCATGCGCAAAGCGGCTGAAGGTAGGTCGCCCGTTGCCTTTCATGTAAGGATTGCCGATCATCCACACCTCACCGCGCCGGGTAGAGGCCGCCAGGCGACCATCAGGCAGCACGGCCAGTCCGCCCACTTCCATCTGAATATCCTGCGGAATCGGCATCGTGATGATCCGGTAATAATCATCCTCGGTCATGGGACGGTTCTGGGCAAAGCCGAGTGTCGCAACCGTCAGAAACCCTATCAGGTTAACTAGGTACTTTTTCATTTTATATAATTGGTTTTCAAATACGTCAATCTCAAAACTCACCAAAACATCGTGTAACTCACCGTCCCGCTCACGGGAAGCAGCAGTTCCTGCCGACCCGCCGAAGTGCGTTGCATGACCTTGGCCTTGCCATCAACCCGAACGTAATACCGGTTGTCGATCTTGTACAATCCTTTTTCAACCAGCGTGATGTTTTCACCCGTACCCAGCAACGCGTACAAATTCGGCACCGCCGCCCCGGCTACGGCGATGGTACGGGTGAGGCCCGCGGCATTGGCGGCAATCTGGTCGGTCAAGGTAGCGGGGCCGAACGCGTAACGCAGCGTAGGGGTACCTTGTGCATCGAGGCGGTAACCCAGATAGTTCAGATTGGAGGAGTCGGGCCATGCGGTAGCTTCATTCGACAAAACGGCATAGCTGCTTTGCCCGGAAACGGGTACGGTCAAACCCGCCGTTTCCAGAAGCTGCGGCTCGCCGCGCTCGTACCACATTTCGGTGACGTCGGCAAACTGCCCCCGCCAGGTTTGGAGCAAGGCCGCCCGGTTGAGATCCATCGTATAATGCCAGCCCGCCGGACTACCCACCGACAGGGCATGGGTACGTTTGCCTTTTTCGTCTTGATAATGGATAAATGAGCGAATCATCTCAGGCCGTCCTTCGGGCGTCACGCTTATGTAAGGCTTGGGATCGGGCACCGGCAACGACGACAAGGTAGTCAAATCATAAGGACGTACCCCGGCCGTGGACACACTCAGTCCCAGAGCCGGAGCCCGCCAGGGAAAGCGGGAGTAACGCAGCGTAAACCGGTGTTTACCCTTATCCAGCATTACCTGCCCCGTATGGGTATCTTGCGAGGTACTTTCACCCACAGCCAGTACCTCCTTACCATCCACAGTCAGTTGCGCTACCGGCCCCGACTGGGCTATTGTGAAAATATACTCACCTGCCTCGTCGGCCTGCATTTCTCCTTCAAAAATCAGGTGAAACTCCCGCATACCGTTACCCAGCTCCTGGGTGATGGCGGCGGTTTTGACCTCCCGTTCCACTTTTACGGGATTTTTGGTATCCCACGCATCGGTGAATAATTTATACGACAGGTTCCCGACGGACAAAGGCTTACGGTTAGCCAGCGATTGGTACCCCATGTTCCGAAAAGCCACGGTACCTTTGGTTATTTCCAGGGCAAGGGGCTGGCCTTGGGTCAGTGGCTTAGTCAGAGGCAGGTACTCACCCTGCTGTATGATCACGCCATTCAGCATTACTGAGTTCAAACGTGCCGTGCCGGGTTCAGTGGCAGTCGAAGCGTCATAGGCCAGCTCCAGAGTCTGCCATAGCCCCGCGGCCTTGGTAGCATTCTGGAGCGGAAACAAACCGGCATAGCCGCTCGTGGTGGCACCTGGCTCGTTGACGGAACTTCCTTCAGCCAGCAGCACCCGAGAGCCACCAGGCAGAACGACCTGGGCTTGCGCGCCTAGCGAAAGCATGAAATCAAAGCGCAGGCGCAAATCCTGCATCGTGGCCCGGGTTTTCAGCGTCTGACCCGCCGAGCCAATGAGTACGCCGCTACCGCTACGCTCGGGGTTGACAGACCCACTTGTAGGGTTGACCATCAGTCCCGAGGACAGTTTCCAGCCCGAAGAAGGTGATTCAAAAGCACTCAGGTCATTCAGAGAAATGGGGGTGTAGTTTCCGGCCGTCTGAGCCTGGGCAGTGCCCAGCAGCAGGGAAAGCAAACCACTATATCGTAGGAATTTCATTGGAACAGGTTATTAAATGAGATAGTCCGTGAAGCGGATCAACGGATGGGTGAAAAATCGGTGGCCCGAAGGTAGGTAGATTCTACGCGTTCTACGATCTTGCCATTGCGTTCGGAGTAGTCCCGCGCCTTAATCCAATCCGGATCGGCCCGGAAGGCTTCGAACTTTGCCTTGGCCGCTTCCATATTGGGGTACGCCAGCATGTAGATCAGCTCGTTGTCGATTTCATCGGGAAGCCAGTAATTCAGGTTGGTAATGCCTTGCTTGGCAAAAAGCGCCGTGGTATGGTTACGAAACCGCGCCAGCAAATCCGGTAATTTACCCGGATTGGTATGGTAAATCCGAAGCTCATACACCCGATCGTCGGCGGGGCCGGTCACTTTCATGGGAAAGGAAAAGTCAGTTTCGTGCATGAAAATTTTGTCAACCTTCGACACGATCTTGCCATCCTTCTCCGAATCCGACGCTACCTTCTTCCATTCGGGATCGCTGCCAAACGCCTTCCAGGCGGCCTCGCGGGCGGCCATGTCGGGATACGAAAGTACGTACACCAGCTTGTTGTCGGTATTGTCGATCGGCAACCAGTACCCTACGTTGGTCATGCCGTGCTTTTCAAAAATACGGGTGGTATGATTGCGAAAACGTGTCAGGAGCGCATCGAGACGGCCCGGCTCACAGTAATAAATACGCATTTCGTAGAGCCGCCCGCTAGGTTCAGCTCCGGGCATAACATTGATAGCTTCGGCCTTTGTGTTGATTGCCATTGTGAAGCCTGCGATCAGCAGCAGCAGTAAACCTGGTTTTAGATTCATCGTAAATTATGGGATTAAGATCAGAAGTAGGTACCCCCACCAGATTAAAAAGCAATAAACGAGGTTATTTAATCAAAAGTATTCCGAAATATTATCGCTCCCGGTTTATCTGCTGATCGGATGAGCGGCCCAGGCTGGGAAAAATTCACCATTTGAGGTACCCCAACGAACCTAAGGTACCTTAGAACCCGTAATCGTGTCGGGCAACTACCCACAAGGTACCCTTCAGATAGGTTAGTCCGCCCGACCTGGGACGCTTTCCAACCATTTCCGATGAAATCGTATCTCTTTATGGAATAGAAGCTTTTCAAAGATCTACTCCGTTTTTCCTAAGGTTGGTCAAGATCTGGGCATCGTTCGTCATTTTTCATATCGAATATTGTAATAAACCCATTTGATTTGTCGCTGCAAAGCAAGCAAACTTCGCATGGCTCAAATGCAACTTTTTGGTAGTCAATGCTGTACAAAATATTTTAGAAAAATGGAACATTTTGCACTTTTAAATGGTACTATCCTTAAAAAAATTACGTTTTAAAAAAATAAATTCCTCCGGTATTTGTAATCCATAGAAATCCAATAAGACCATGAAACAGCGCATTATCTCTATTCTGAATAACTTTGGCGTAGAAGCAACCGCCATCACCGACGACGCTCATTTTATCAAGGACCTGGGTTTTGACAGCCTCGACCTCGTGGATATGATGATGCAGTTGGAACAGGAGTTTTCTATTGCCATCCCCGATGAAGACTACGCCCGCATCACGTCCATCCGTAGTTTGATGGAGTACCTGCAGGAGCAGCAGTCGGTACCTGCCTGAGAATAGTTCTATTCGTGGGTAGCAAAAATAAGGCGGCCGATACTCGGCCGCCTTATTTTTTTCGCTTGCGGAAAGGTACCACGGCCACCACGGCGATTTCGATCGCCCCGCCAGCCGGAATCGCATCGACTCCCACCGTGGTACGCGCCGGGAAATCACGGGTAAAATACGATGCGTATAGGTCATTCACTTTTTCGAACTGCGCCAGATTTTTCATAAAAATTGTCGTGTTCACCACGTGGGTCATATCCATGCCGTGCGCGGCCAGGATCGCCTTGATGTTCTCCATGATTTGCGGTACCTCTTTTTCTAGCCCTCCCTCCACCAATTTGCGGGTAGCCGGGTCCAGCCCCACCTGCCCCGCCACAAACAGCAGTCCCTGAGCCACCACCCCCTGGCTGTACGGCCCTACCGGCTGAGGCGCGCCGTCGGTGCGGATAATTTGTTTCTGGGCGAACGCCGAAAGTCCGGTACATAGTAAAAAAGCAAGAAGTAAAAGTATTCTTTTCATGAAAACTGGATTGAGGTTGATTTTGGGAAAAAGGTAGCAAATTTTTCTTGAAACTGCCTTTTCCGCAGGGTACCCTCGGGCGCTACGGCTCAAATCTGGCGGCAAAGCGCTAGCCTTTGGCCGTCTTTTCCTACTTTTGCGCGGCAATACCATTCACGTCTCGGGCCAACGGCATACCTGATAAACTATATTCGAACTCATGAAAACGATCCCTCTTCACGACGTACACGTCGGACTAGGTGCCAAAATGGTACCCTTCGCCGGTTTTGAAATGCCAGTCCGTTATTCGTCCGACCTCGAAGAACATCATACAGTCCGGAATGGCGTCGGTGTTTTTGACGTGTCGCACATGGGCGAGTTTGTGGTCAGGGGACCGGGAGCTTTGGCGCTGATTCAGAAGGTGTCGGCCAACGACGCTTCGGTGCTTACCGATGGTAAGGTACAGTACAGCTACCTACCCAATGCCACTGGCGGCGTCGTGGACGACCTGCTGGTATACCGCTACAACGCAAACGAGTATTACCTGGTAGTGAACGCTTCCAACATTGAAAAGGATTGGGACTGGATCGTGAGCCACAACACCGAAGGCGCTGAAATGGAAAACATTTCCGATCGCCTGTGTCTGCTGGCGGTGCAGGGTCCGTTGGCCACGGCTACCTTGCAGAAGCTGACGGAGATCGATCTGTCGGCTCTGGAATACTATACATTCACTACGGGTACCCTGGCGGACATTGACGATGTGCTTATTTCGGCCACGGGCTACACCGGAGCGGGTGGCTTCGAGGTGTATGTATGGGCCAAAGACGCCGAAGCGATGTGGAAAGCCATTTTCGAAGCCGGCGCTGAGTTTGGCATCAAGCCCGTCGGCCTGGGCGCGCGCGACACACTGCGGCTGGAAAAAGGGTACTGCCTGTATGGCAACGACATTGACGATACCACTTCACCGCTGGAAGCCGGCCTGGGCTGGGTGACAAAATTTACCAAAGACTTTATCAACTCCACCGCTTTGAAAGCGCAGAAAGAACGGGGTTTGTCCCGCAAATTGGTGGGGTTTGAACTCCTGGAAAAGGGTATCCCGCGCGGGCATTACGAACTATGCACCGCCGACGGCGCGAAAATCGGGGAAGTTACCTCAGGTACCATTTCACCTACCCTGCAAAAAGGCATCGGCATGGGCTACGTACCCACCGCTTACGCCAAACCCGGCACTGAAATATTTGTAAAAGTACGCGATCGGCTTCTCAAGGCACAAGTCGTAAAAATGCCCTTTGTTTGATTTTAAGAGTACAGTAGCACAATGGCACAACAGTACAAAAAGAGTCCCATACACTGTTGTAGTCCTGAACTCCTGTACTTCCCTATTCCTGAACTTCTGTACTCATTCACTCATTCACTCATTAGAACTTGAAACAACTTGACGTTTGTCTTACGCCTGATTTACTGCACCTGCACAAGCTGGAAAACTCCATCGTAGTGGTAGCAGACGTATTCCGGGCCACTTCCTGCATGGTCACCGGCCTGGCCTATGGCGTAAAAAGTATTACGCCCGTGGCCACGGTTGAAGAGTGTAAGGCGTTGCAGGAGAAGGGATACCTGGCCGCCGCCGAGCGGGACGCCATGAAAGTAGAAGGCTTCGATCTGGACAATTCTCCGTTCAGTTATATGTCGGAAAAGGTCATCGGGGCGCATATCGCCATGACCACCACCAACGGTACCCTGTCGATTGCCAAAGCGAAAACTACGGCAGTAAAAGTAATGGTAGGAGCCTTCCTGAACCTGGGTGCCCTGGTGAACCAGCTGCGCTCGGAACAGTACGACGTGCTGGTGTTATGTGCAGGCTGGAAAGGACGTCCCAATCTGGAAGACACCCTTTTTGCGGGCGCTCTCGCCGAGGCGCTCAAGGATCAGTTCATACTGGTGGAAGACGGAGCGCTCATGGCACAACGGCTGTATATGCAGGGCCGGGACAACCTGCCGGGCTTCGTGGCCAACTCTTCGCACGTACGCCGTTTGCAGCGTCTGGGTATTCAGAAAGACATCACCTACTCATTACAATCTGACCTTTATGACGTGGTACCCATCCTGAGGGGCAATCAGTTGGTGGCATTGCACTGAGGGTACCAGGCCTGCGAGATCTTACTCAAAAAACCGGTTCTTTTCCTTACTTTTAAATTAAAAAAGGGCCTTTGCTTACAAATCCACCGGTTCTTTTCGTTTCAGAAGTCAGAATCCTTCCCGAGTCCTATGGGTAAAATTTTTTCAATTGTCATTTTTTCCGGAATACTCCTGCATCTCTTCGGGACGGCGCATGCCCAGGTAGTGCCCACCGCACCGCAGAATGATACTACCCTGGCGGCTCCCGCTCAGGGGCGCAATGTCGTCACACCCCTGCAGATCAATAATCTGCCCATTATTGAATCAGATACCAATTCGGGACAGTTTGGTAAACCGATGACGAACACGACCCAGGTGTCGGCTATTATGACGGGCGATGTATCGTACCTTTCGGTATGTCCGGGCAGTTCCATCCGTGTGCCTTTTACAGCTCAGGGACCTTTCAATGCCGACAACCTCTTTTTGGTGCAGCTTCTGGATGCCTCGGGCAAGTTTGTCGTGATTTCAGAAAATGCCCAGAACGGCCCTATTCAGGCTATCATTCCTCCAAACAAGACGGGCGGGCATCTGTACCGCATTCGCGTCGTGTCCACCAGCCCCGCTATTCTGGGCAGCGAAATTCCCATTCGCCTGCTCCCTACGGCGGGCGGGCGGCTCGAGACGGCGGACGGCTCCACCTCATCGCGCATTATGCCGGGTCAAGAGGCCCAGCTGCGGGTAAATTTTAGCGGGGCAGCTCCCTGGTCGTTTCAGTTATCCGACAGCACTACCGTGGGCCAGACGCTTACCAACCCGTACTATTTTTCAGTTAAGCCCGAAAAAATCCAGACCTACACGCTCACGGGTGTATCCAACGCCTGCGGCAGCGGTACTGTGTCGGGCAACGTGATCGTCAATGTTGATGCCAATCCCGAACCCCGGCTGGCTCTGAAAGATGCGGACAAAGGCTACCGGGTATGTACCAGCACCCCCTTCCAGGTTTCGTTCAGTGCGACGGGTGCCTACAAGGCGGGCAATAATTTCCTGGTTCAGATCACCGACCGGAACGGGGAGTTCCAGACTATTTCGCCTGCCGATACGGTAGGGCCCATTCTGGCCAAGGTACCCATCGGAACACCTACCGGCGATTATCTACTGCGGGTGGTTTCGTCGTCGCCCCAGCTCATCAGCGACAGTACGCGCATTACCATTGCCGCGCCCACGCAGGCCTTCCTGCAAAGTGACACTATCAAGCTCAAAGAAGGGGGTAATGCCGAGCTGACCGTCCGCTTTCAGGGGGGCGGCCCGTGGTTTGTGCTGCTTTCCGATGGTACCTACGAGAACAATATCCTGACTTCTCCCTACCCGGTGAAGGTTAGTCCCTACAACACCACGGCCTACCGGATCACCTCGGCGGGTGGGCTGTGCGGTGTGGGTAGCTTCTCAGGTACCGCGCACGTGTCGGTAGATGTGCCCCCCTCTACGATCGTAATGGAAAAGCCTTCCCAGACCATGATCTGTGCCGGGGGTGAAATCAGTATTCCGTTCACCACGACCGGCCGGTTTTATGCGGCCAACAAATTCGTGGTCCAGATCGCCGACAGCCTGGGTCGCTTCATCGATATGCCCACGACAGGAAAGGAAAGTCCGCTTAAAGTTAAAATCACACCTTCCTACCAGCGGGACACCATCACTTCCCATCGCATCCGCATTGTGGCCACCGCACCGGGGGTAGCCAGCGAAACGCAGGAGATTAAAGTGGTGGCTCCCGACATGGCCGTAGGTGAGGTATCGGGGCGTAGTGCCATTGTGGGGGGAGGTTCTACGCGCATCCGGCTGAAATTCAAGAACGGTTTGCCGCCCTGGTCGTTTACGCTGTCGGACGGCAGTTCCGTGCAAGGAACTTTCCTGAACCCGTACTTGATTACAGTATCACCGACCGCCACGACCGAATTTACTATTAGTTCCTTGAAGAACGCCTGCGGCACGGGCACCAGTCGGGGATTTGCCATAGTGACTGTCGATAGTAAGCCCTGAGATATACTTTAAAATTATTCACACTACCCTGCAACATCGAACCACTTTGGTGAGTTTTGATACATTATGGAGCTACTGAAAAACTTCTTGGGACAATACGTTTCGTTGTCCCAGGCCCAATTTGACACACTGGAAGCCTCGCTGCGTGAAATGGAACTAGGCGCGGGAGACTACTTATTGCGGGAAGGCAACATTTGCCGTACCATTTGCTTTGTGAGGGAGGGTACCCTGCGCGTGCTTCATTTCGACCAGGATGGAGAAGTGACCCGTTATTTCATTCCCAAAGGCAACATAGCTGTACTTCCCGACAGCTTCCGCTACCAGGCCCCGGCCAACGAAAACATCCAGGCCGTCACCGATTGCCGCCTGCTGGTACTTCGCTATGAAGACCTCATCAAGATGTACGATCAGATTCCGGTCTGGACCCGGCTAGTGCAAAAATTGCACGAGGAAGTATTGCAGCAGCGCACGCTGGGCCGAACCCTGGGCTCGCGGGATGCGCGTTCGCGCCTACAGCTTTTCAATGAAGAATATCCCGGACTGATCGATGAAATCCCGACTAAAATCCTGGCTTCTTTCCTTCGCATCAGCCCCCTGGAGCTGAACCGGATACGTGGTGAACTGACCCAATGATCCGAAGCCATGCAGGTATTTCAGCGTGAATTCAGACTCCCCCCCTACCCCCGGGGCTTTCATTTGATTACCGACCGGGTCGAACGTGAAATCTCCGAACTGCGCCACATCAAAGCCGGAATCCTGCATGTTTTTATTCAACACACATCGGCCAGCCTGACGATCAACGAGGATGCCGACCCCACGGTACGGCAGGATTTTGAAAGTCATTTCAACCAGGCAGTTCCTGAAAACGCCCCCTACTACCGCCACAATTACGAAGGGAGCGACGACATGCCCGCGCACCTGAAAGCATCCCTGCTGGGTAGTTCGGTGAGCCTGCCCATTACCAACGGTCGTCTGAATCTGGGTACCTGGCAGGGAATATACCTCTGCGAGCACCGCGACCGGGCGACGGGCCGCAGCCTGGTGCTAACTGCGTATGGGATATGAGAAAATGGAGATCGCTACTTTTCGTTTGTCTATCCTACTATCCTGCCCTTGCTCAGGAGGTGCCTTTAGGAGGTTGGCAGACGCATTTCAGCTATCTTTCGGCCTTGCGTGTGGAGCAGGTGCAGGACCGTTTTTTCTGCGCTACCTACAACGGACTGTTCAGCTACCAACCCCAAAACGACAGTACGGTGCTTTATTCCAAAATCAACGGCCTGCACGACACAGGCATCAGCAGCCTGGCCTTCGAGCCGGACAGTCGCCAGCTGTTGTTGAGTTACCGGAATGGCAATCTGGATTTGGTGCAGCTGGATGAAAACACAGAATTCCAATCCATTACCGAGTGGCCGTTACTACGCGATGCCCCTTCTCTGCCCGATGATCGGCGCAGTTACCAACTGATTTTTAGGAAAAAGCTAGCCTACCTAAGTACCTTTTTCGGTATCGTAGTGCTTGATCCCTCCCGCCTCGAGGTGCGCGAAACCTACCAGAATATTGGCCCGGGTGGCTCCGAAACTGCGGTTTTTGGGATCAGTTTCACGCAGGACAGCCTCTATGCTCATACCTCACAGGGCATTTTGCGCACTTCGTTGAGTGACAATGTCAATCGGCAGTTTTACGGAAACTGGCAAAGGGTACCTGCCTCTTTTACAGCCACTTCGATTGCCGTATTGCAGGAAAAGCTCTACGCCGGAGTAGCGGGTCAGGGTATTTTTCGAAAAAATAACGCGGGTTGGCAACTCGTCTACCCGGCCACGAGTCAGCGGGTTTCGCTCCGGGTGAGCCAGGACCGCATTGTGGCCGCGCTGGACAATCGCGTCGTAACCCTCAGTCCGCAGGATCAGGCTACGGGTTTTCGCGATCCGCTGCTGGTGGCCACTCAGGAAGCCATTTTGGACGCCGCCAACAATCTGTGGGTGGCCGATCGGCAGACCGGACTAATCAGTAATTTTTCGGGAAGCTACCGTTCGCTAAGTCCCCCGACGGGCGATACTACGATTGCCACGCGGACTGATTCGATAATCGTTGACCGCAACGGATTCCAGTGGATTCGTTTGCCCGGTACCTTGGGGGGCGGAATTCTGGTGAAAAATCCGGCCACGCAGCAACAAAGGTACCTTACTGCTTCGCCCAACAACGGCGGCTTACCCTCCTCCCAGGTCAACAGTCTTTCGCTGGATCGCAATGGACTGGTGTGGTTCGCGGCGGATCGGGGCGTGGGTTATTTTGTGCCCGAGGGCGTGCTGTCCGTCGGGGCTGTTAACGCGGTACTTCCCATATTCGGTCAGCGCCGGCTTTTGAGCAACGAATACAACACCGCGATTGTGAGCGAACCGGGCGACCGCAAATGGGTTGGTACCCGAAACGGCCTGTACCTGTTCAGTCCCGACGGCACCCGGCTGGTTCGGCAGTTCGACGCCGCGAACAGCCCCCTGCCATCGGACCAGATTTTAGCCCTAAAATTTGACGAAACCAGCGGACGGCTGTACATTGATACCCCGAATGGCCTGGTATCGTACCGCTCCGATGCTTCGGCTCCGGCGGCAGATTTACAAACGATTACCATTTTCCCGAATCCGGTACGGCCCGGCTACTCAGGTATGGTGGGGATCAAAGGGTTGGTGAATGAAACGGTAGTAAAAATTACGGACCTGGCGGGAAGGCTCGTTTTCGAAACCCGTTCGGAGGGCGGAACGGCCTCCTGGAACCTGCTGGATTATACCGGACGGCGCGCACGGGGCGGTGTTTATCTGGTGTTGACTATAGCCCCCGACGGCACAGAAAGCAGGGCCGGAAAACTGGCGATTGTAGAGTAGAGAATGTAAAAATAGCGCAACTATCGTATCCAGAAATCAGCGCACAGAAATTCAATTTAAAGGTACTTACTAAAAGCCAGCAGCCATTGGCCAACCGCTATCGGCTATTATCCAATGAATCATTCTACCAAACCCTTCATCGTGGGCATCACGGGAGGAAGTGCTTCCGGCAAAACTTTTTTCATGAAAAACCTGCTCGCCTCGTTCTCCGAGGACGAGATTTGCCGCATTTCGCAGGATAATTACTACCGCCCGATCCACGAAATCCCGAAGGATGCCAATGGCGTGGAGAATTTCGACCTACCCGAAACGATCGATCACCATCTGTTTGCGCAGCATATCGCCGAACTTCGTCAGGGAAAGGTAGTACGGCAAAAAGAGTACACCTTCAACAATCCGTTGCTGGACCCTAAAACGCTCGTATTCACCCCTACCCCGATCATCGTAGTGGAAGGAATTTTCGTATTCTACTTCCCCGAGGTAGCCCAACTGATCGACCTGAAAGTTTTTGTGGATGCCAAGGAACATATCAAAATAAAACGCCGTATCATTCGTGACAACAGCGAGCGCGGCTACGACCTCGACGATGTGCTCTACCGCTGGGAAAATCACGTGGCCCCTACCTACGACAAGTACATCAAGCCCCTGCGCTCGGAAGCCGATGTCATCATCAATAACCATCACAAATTCGACCGTGGCCTGGAGGTGCTGGTGGAGTACCTGAAGACGAAAGTGTGAAGTGCTTTACTACCACAAAAAGCATGGTTTGAGGAGGCCTTTGATGTGAAAATCGATTATTTTTCTGAAAACATTCACTTAAACCTTTTCAGAAAATCATGAAAAATGCCCTTGCTATCTTTGCCTTTCTCCTGCTCATCGGTGGATTCTTTGCCTTCAAACCTGCTCCGAAGGCCGTTCGTTATGACTACTCCCAAATGACGACCATCGAGTCGGTGGTACCTGGCGGTTTAGGCCGCTCGCGGATGCTTATCAACGAAAAAGGGGGAAACAAGGACGAAATAGACATGAAGAATTTCTTCAGCCTGGGTGGCATCAATTTTGGCAACATCAACAACAACGAGCAGCTCATCCTGGAAAAAATATCCCAAATGAATGCCAACGGCTGGGAGCTCTACAACATTACGCCCGGGGTCGTAAGTCCGAGCGCCAACAGTACAGGTATTTTCATCACAAGGTACCTTTTTCGAAAAGAGAAGTGAGTTGGCCGGTCCTGCCAAAAGTATGGACGTGACGAATAGCCGTCCATACTTTTGGCGGGGTACCTGATTATGAAAAGGATAGGAATGCTTAATTGATATGTCGGGAGAACGGATTTTGGAATAACACATCGAACGCCAGGTAAGATACGGGCTCGAAATGGCCGCCGCTCTTGAACTGCTCCATCACCCCCACATCCAGCGTTACGTCCGACTGCCTGAAAACGTGTCGAAAATACAACGCCAGGCGATCTTCCGTAAAATGGTACGTCGACCAGGTGTGATGGTGATCCAAAGGTACCTTCGACCGGTACTCATCCAGCGCGGTCAGTATTTCATTGGCTCCGATGATGAAATTGGCTTTATGGTCGTCAAGGGGTAAGCTGACCTGGCCCTTCAGCCGGAAACGAAGCTCCAGCGGACGAGAGGCGGCTTCCCAGGATGGCGCATAAAACGTGCGCACCTCGGGCCGGAATGAATACGTGGCCGCCAGTTTGCCCAGGCTTCGTTTGTAATATAGCCTGGCATAGTACCGGAGTTCGAAACGCTGGGAAGGATCTTCTGCTTCGTAGGGCTCGTCTTCACTATATAGATTCTGGACGCGGAAACTTTGGGCTAAGGACGCCTGCCATTGGGTGCTGAGCTTGTATTGGAACTCCTGATTGTAGACCCCTATCCCCGGTTTTTGCAGAGGCGCCCAATGGGTAGGGTCACCCAGGCGGCCTAGCCCGCCGTAAGCGATTAACGTTATTTTTTTTCCTAAGGCCTGGCTAAAACCGACGGCCCCCCAGGCTACGGCCCGGGTACCATCCAGACCGGGAGGAGAAAGTTGAGCGAAAAGGGAAAGCGGGGCCAGGATACAGCCCAGAACGGCAGCATTCTTGATGTACTTCATTTCTTTAACGATCAAATATTCAAGGTGTCAGAATCATAAAAGTAAGGCAAATTGCTTTCTGGTGTCAACGTACCTTCTGCATTTCTGATTGCGCCTTCTACAGCCAGCTTCCTCGCCGGAGTGTATTCATAAGGGCATCAGGGGTAAAATTCCTACCTTTGAAAGGCGGAGAAGCCCAAGCTTTTCCAGCTTAACACAACTTAACTATACTTTTTAATTCATGGCCAAGCGCATTCTGACATGCTCTGTTTTGGCAGTTTGTTGTTTTCTAATGAGGGGTGTTCCGGATAGTCGAGCCCAACTCATCATGGACGACATGACCGACACGACGCATTACAGCCGGGGACTACTCTCGCTCTACGAAAAATTCAACCGCCTGCGCATCAGCGGGTACCTGCAGCCCCAATTCCAGGCAGCTCAGTCCAAGGGAGCGCCGAGTTTTAACGGGGGTGATTTCCCCGCTGCCGTTAACAACCGTTTTTCACTTCGCCGGGGGCGACTGCGACTCGACTACACGCACGTCAACGCCGAGGGGTTGCCCACGGTGTTCTTCGTGTACCAGTTCGATGGCACCGAGCGGGGCTTCTTTACCCGCGATTTTTTCGGGCAGGTATTCGAAAACAAGTGGAGTGTACTCAACCTGACGGCGGGTATTTTCCCGCGTCCCTTTGGCTTTGAGGTAAATCTGGGCTCGGGCGACCGCGAATCGCCCGAACGGGGCCGCATGTCGCAGTTGTTGATGCGTACCGAGCGCGACGTGGGAGCCATGGTTTCGTTTCATCCGCAGCGTAAAGCCCATCCGCTCTCTTTCCTGAAAGTGGACGTGGGCGTATTCAACGGCCCCGGCCTTTCGGGTACCACCGACTTCGATAGCTATAAGGATCTGATCAGCCGGATATCCGTAAAGCGGCTCCCGGTAGCCCCCTCGGTGCAGCTTTCGGCCGGCGCTTCGCTGCTCTACGGAGGAATGCAGCAATTCACCAAAGAGATTTACCGGATGAAAGAGGGAGGGTACGTGGCCGATATTGCCGACGACAATCATGGACAAATCGCGCCCCGGCGCTACTTTGGAGGAGATGTGCAGGTTGTGATCAAAAATCCGCTGGGCACGACTGAACTCCGGGCCGAGTACATCGGGGGTACCCAAACCTCCACCCGCACCACGTCCGAAACCCCTTTTACCATTCCTATGCTGAATGGCACCTCCGCTCCGCTTTACATCCGGCCATTTGATGGGGCGTATTTTTATTTCCTGCATTCGCTCAAAAATCCCAAGCACCAGTTCGGACTCAAGTACGACTGGTACGATCCCAACCGCGAGGTAACCGGGGCCGACCTCGACGCCGATTATACGGGGGCCGATGTGGCTTTCCAGACTTTGGGATTGGGATACAACTATTACATCAGCGCCAACCTTCGCCTGTTGCTCTGGTATGAAGTAGTCAGGAATGAGAAAACGGCGCTGGAAGGGTACCAAAATGATTTGCAGGATGACGTGCTTACCTGCCGCCTGCAATTCAGGTTCTAAGCAGGGGTACCTTAGGGTACCCTACCCCCCGATCGCGATCATCGAGCGGTTGGTTTCGTACTCGGCCTTAGCGCCTTTGTCGGTAAAGTCGCTGTGACCGCCGTGAGCGAAGTGTTTGGCTTGAAAGTGGCTGTAAATAAGGGGCTTCACGTCCTCACCCTGGCGCATGGCCTTCAATAGATCTACCTCGGTCGTATCGAAAAGGCAATTTTTGAGCTTACCGTCGGCGGTAATCCGGATGCGGTTGCAGCCCGCGCAGAAGTGGTTGGTAATGGTACTAATGATACCGAAGGTACCCTGCCCGTCCTGAATGCGGAAGCAGCGGGCCGTATCATTAGCTTCACCAGCGAGGGCTTCGAATTCAAATTGCCCGCCGATGGTATCCAGTAGCGTTTGGTAAGGTACCATGCGCGAAAAATCCCACTGATTGCCATTGAAGGGCATAAACTCAATGAAGCGCACGTGCAGATTAGGCTGATTTCGGGTGAGTTCCACGAAGTCGTTGACTTCCTCCACGTTCAGGTCGCGCATGACCACCATGTTGAGTTTCACGCTGAACCCTTCGGCCAGCAGCAGGTGAATATTATCCAGCGTTTTTTTGAAATGATCGCGCCGGGTAATCGTCTTGAAACGCTCTTCCTGCAAGGTATCCAGACTGATATTCAGTGAACGGACGCCCGCTTTTTTCAAGGTACCCATGTACTGCTCCACAAACACCGCATTGGTCGTCAGCGTCAGCGAAACGGGTAGTTCGCCCAGCGATTCGATGATCTGCCCCACGTCTTTACGCACCAGCGGCTCACCGCCCGTCAGGCGGATTTTCTGTACGCCCATGTCCACAAATATACCGGCCAGCGTGCGGATTTCCGCCGCCGACATCAGCCAGGCCGAGGGCATGAACTGCATGTCTTCCTGCGGCATGCAGTAGTTGCAGCGCAAGTTACACTTGTCCGTCAGCGAAATGCGGAGGTAGTTGTGAACGCGACCGAATTTGTCGATTATGTGAGTTGGGGAGTCTATAAGTCTATGAGTTTATGAGTTGGTAAGTACCTAATGTTCAAAGTCATAAAGTGCCGAATTGGGGTGGTTTAGTCGATAGTCCCACTTTGTGCCTGTGTGCCTGTGGCCTTTTTTACCTCCAAATCGTGCTTTTGTCCCTGCATAACGCCAAACACGTGCAATACGTGCGGAAAGAGGGCATCCATGTATTCAGTAACGCCGCCGGTGCTACCCGGCATGGTAATCACGAGGGCATCCCCAACTAGCCCCGCCACCGCCCGCGACAGCAGCGAGGTAGGTACCCTCTCCTGTCCGTAACTACGGGCCGCTTCGGCAATACCGGGAATGGGCCGGTCCAGTAGTTCTTCTACGGCTTCGGGCGTAACGTCGCGCGGCGAAAGACCCGTACCACCCGTCAGCAGGATTAGCTGATAATCGAGCGCAACCAGGCTCTTTATCTTTTCCTGAATCCGGCTTTTCTCATCGGGGATAATGCTGTAATCACTGACTTCGATGGCAAAAGGTTGCAACTTGTCAATAATCTTCCGGCCCGATTTGTCCTCACCCAATCCTTTGGCAATACTATCCGAACAGACAATCACGGCGGTTTTTAGTTCGGGCATGTTAGCCTTGCGGTCGCTTTTGCCGCCTTTCTTTTCCAGCAGTTTGATATGATGAATCTCAACCCCCTTGTCGATGGGCTTCAGCATGTCGTACATCGTCAGCGCCACCACCGACGCGCCGTGCATGGCTTCTACTTCAACCCCCGTTTTGTAGATCGTCTTAACCGTCATCTCAATCACGATGCTTAGCTCTTCGGTGCGGTAGGCAATGCCCGTGTACTCAATGGGTAGCGGATGACAATCGGGCAGCAGGTCAGGCGTCTTCTTCACCGCCAGCAGCCCGGCGGCCTTGGCCATTTCGAACACATCGCCCTTAGGTACCCTGCGTTCCTGAATGGCTGCGATGGTTTCTGGCTTGCTCACCTGCACCACGGCCTGGGCGGTGGCAATGCGTAGTGTATTGGTTTTATGGGTAATGTCAACCATGCTTTTGCTGTTGGCTGTTAGCTGATGGCTGTTGGCTTTTTGCCGCCTAAACCACACACCTGCCTGCTCGTGAATATTGAAATTGCTCGTAATAAAAAACAAAACCTGCCGACGCCGCTGGCTCTACTGATTTTCCTTCCAGACAAAATCGCCTTGCGCGCCAATTAGTTCTTTGCCAAAAATCGGAACTTTCGCCTTGATTTCCTCCACCAGAAATTCCAGGGCTTCAAAGGTAGCCCGGCGATGCGGCGACGACACGAACACGAACAGACTGATTTCGCCCGTAGGTACCAGCCCCAGGCTATGGTAGATATGGAGGCAGGTGAGTTCATATTTTTCGAAAGCCGCTTCGCGGATTTGATGAAAAACACCTTCGGCCATTTCGGGGTAGGCCGAGTACTCGATGCCCGTTACCACGCCGCCTTCTTTGGCATCAGCCCGAATCTGTCCCATAAACATGGAATGCGCCCCGATGGTGGTTTTGGACTGATGCTTGGCCAGCGACTCAGCCACGAATTGCGGACTGATGGGGCCATCGACGAATACTTTTTTCATAGTAAAATTTGAATGAGTGAATTTTGACGGGTTCGCCCGGGCCAAAATCAGATTCAACCGCCCGCGAAAGGCGGCAATAAGGCTACCTCCGCTAGTGGGGGAATCGGAAAAGCCTCATCAGCGATCTGCTGGTTCACAGCGATCTGAAACTTACGATCGCGCAGGACGGGGTACCTTTCCAGGAGTTGATGCTTCAATTCACCCACGGTTAGTGGATCCAGAGAATGCCAGGTTTCGACGGGATTCCCGATGGATTCGGCAATCATGCCAAAATATAAAATGGATAGAGTCATAGTAAGGTACTCAACAAAAAAACGGCAATAAATGTGCCTCCACCAGATCGCCGGGTTGTACGGAGTTTTGAGTGGATGGCAAATAAATAAGCGCATTGGCCATGGCAAACGACCGTAAAACAAACGATTCCTGGCCTTCCAGCGGAGTGACAGTGGTGGTGGTAGCGGTAGCTTTCAAAAATTCGTCGCGCTCTCCTTTGAACGAAAAAGCGTGCGTAATCGGTAGTTTCAGTTTAGGCAAAAAACAGTCCTTCCGTCCCGACATCAGGCGCAGAGCGGGTAGCACGTACTGATAATAGCACACTAGAGTAGCCGCCGGATTGCCCGGCAAGGCAAAGATAAAAGTATCGTCGTTGCGCCCGAAGAACAGGGGCTTACCAGGCCGCTGCCGGACTTTATAAAAGACGGTCTCTACCCCGATTTCCTCCAGCGAGGTACCCACGTAATCATAATCACCTACCGATACACCGCCCGTGGAAAGTACCACGTCGTTCTCTTCGGCCAGTTCGCGCAGGGCCGCTACGGTGGCGGGGGCATCGTCGGCCACGTACCGAATCATGATGTCGGTGATACCCTCGGCGCGCAGCACTGCCGCCAGCATGGCCGAGCTCGACTCGTAGATTTGTCCGAAACGAAGGGTACCCTCGCCGCCCGACGGTACGCCGCCCGACGACGCTCCGTCAGGTTGTACTAATTCGTCGCCCGTGACCAGAATCCCGACGCTGGGTTTGCGGTATACCTTCACAGTCGTGATATTCAGGCCCGCCAGGAAACCGACTGAGCCGGGCGTGAGGTAGGTACCTTTGGGCAAAGCTACATCGCCCTTTTTAATTTGCTGACCCACCGAGCGCACGTTTTCATTTTCTATTACCGGGTACAGTTCGATCGTGGCCATGTCGCCCGCCCGCCTTACTTTTTCGCGCATCACCACGGCCGTGGCACCATCGGGTACGGGCGCGCCCGTCAGGATATGTACCGCCGTGCCGCGCTCCAGCACCAGGGGTACCTCCGTACCCGCCCGCGACTCGGCCACAACCGGGAGGGCGGTATTGGCCTGGGTTATGTCGGCATGGTGCACGGCGTAGCCATCCATGGACGACTGCCGGAAAGGCGGTAGAGCCAGCGGAGCGAGCAGGTCATCGGCCAGTACATGACCTACGGCTTCCCCGAGGGGCATGAACTCGGCATAGAGTACCGGAATTGTGGCTAGGATGTGGGATTTGGCTTCCTGGACGCTGATCATCGGATAGTAATTTAAGGCAGCACAAACTTCCAAAAGACAAAACGCGTTAGTAGAATGTTCCCCGGAAGGCATTTTCAAATATACGCATTCTCACCATAGCTCCACCGAATCTCCATGTTTTCACCCGCCGAACAAAGCTACTACCAGCGCCAATTGTCCCTACCCGAACTGGGCCCGCAAGGCCAGCAAAAACTCCGCGATGCGCGCGTGCTGGTCGTGGGAGCAGGAGGCCTGGGTTGCCCGGCACTTACCTACCTGGCGGCCGCGGGGGTGGGTACCATCGGAATCGCGGATTTCGATCGGGTGGAAGTCAGCAACCTGCACCGGCAGATTTTGTTTACCGTAGCGGATGTCGGGCGACTCAAAGCCGAGGTAGCAGCGGAGCGATTGCATCTCTTGAATCCATATAGTAAAATGATTACCTACCTGGAAGGCCTGAACCGAGGAAACGCCCTTGACATCGTGGGTGAGTATGATTTGGTCGTGGATGGTTCGGACAACTTTCCGACGAGGTACCTTGTGAATGATGCCTGTGTATTGCTGGACAAGCCGCTGGTTTTTGGTTCTATTTATAAATTCGAGGGGCAGGTCAGTGTGTTCAACTATCAAAGGGGACCTACTTACCGCTGCCTCTATCCTACTCCTCCCAACGAAGGCGAGGTACCTAACTGCGCCGAAATCGGGGTACTGGGCGTATTGCCCGGTATCGTGGGCTCGCTACAAGCAGTGGAGGCAATCAAAATCATCACCGGTTTGGGCGAGGTACTTTCGGGAAAGATCCTACTTTACGACGCATTGCGTGCTTCCTTTCAGACGTTCCGCTTCACACCCCGGCCCGAATCCCGGAACTTTACCTCCTTACAGCAAGATTACGGTACCACCTGTACTCTTCCAGCGGTGGGTTTGGAAGAAATCGAATTCGAAGCACTGGAACAAATTTTACAACAACTAACGCCACCGATACTGATCGATGTGCGCGAACCCGTAGAGTTTGAGCGCTTCAACGTGGGAGGTACCAACTGGCCGCTGAGAACATTGTCACAACGGCTTTCCGAACTCCAGGGCCTAACCGATGTGATCCTCTGCTGCCAGTCGGGCGTTCGCAGCCGCAAGGCGTACGAACTTCTTTCGACGGCCCTGCCTACCCACCGTTTCCGGCACCTGAAAGGAGGCGTCGGCAGGATTGAATTGACGAGTTTATGAGTACAGGAGTAGGAAAAAGTACAGGAGTACAAAAATTAAGTAGTGTCCTAGGTACTTTTGTACTGAACACTTCTGTACTAGCAAACTAAAAAAATGAAAGAAATAAAAGCCATCCTGAAAACCTACCAAAACCTCGACCACATCGACACCCGCGCTGCCTTGGCCACGGTGGTGCGGGTAGAGGGTTCATCGTATCGTCGCACCGGAGCACGGATGCTGGTCATGGACAATGGTACCTGGGTCGGAGGAATCAGCGGTGGCTGTCTGGAAGGTGACGCCCTCAAACGGGCGCGGCTGGCCATTGCCAAAACGCAGGCCAGTTTGGTCACTTACGATACAACTGAAGACGATGCTCACCAGATTGGCGTGGGGCTGGGGTGCAACGGCATTATCGACGTATTGCTGGCACCCATCGATCCGGACGATCCCAACAATCCGGTGGCTGTGCTGGAAGATGTCGTTACCGACCGCCGCCAGACGAATGTACTACTGACTCTTATAAAACTGGACGGCGAACTGAACGGCCTGCGTGCCGGAAACATCATTCGGTATGAGAACCGGCAAAGCTTACTTGCCCTGGGCTCTGAAACTCTGATCGATGCTACTGAGAAAGCGATACAGCAAGTGATTGAAGAAAATAAGTCCTCCGCTTTAACCTTTGAATTGAGCGAAGGGGGTACCCTGGGGTTGTTTGCGGAGTTTCTACCACCCGAGCTTCACGTAATTCTGATGGGGCATCAGTATGATATTTTCCCGTTGGCCAAGGTGATCAAAGAAGCGGGCTGGCGGGCCACGGTGGTGGCTAATGCGCAGAAAATCCACCGTGACGTGGCAGCACTGGTCAATGCAGTCGTAGATCCGGAAGATTTCACGACCGCTATGGTCGACGAATATACCGCCGCCATTCTGATGTCGCACGATTATAAGACCGACAAGCGTAACCTACCGCAGGTACTGCCCACGGCCGCGCCCTACATCGGGATGCTGGGTCCCCGGGTACGGGCAGAAAGGATGATTAGCGAATTGACCGAAGAGGGTACCTTGTTTTCCGAACGCGACCAGCAGCGCATTTTTGCTCCCGTTGGTCTGGATATAGGAGCTATTTCACCCGAGGAAATAGCCTTATCTATCGCCGCCGAAATCCGGGCGGTATTCTCCAAACGCCAGGGTGGTTTGCTGCGTAACCGTCCTTCCACCATTCATGCCCGATGAAATTTTCCTGTCCGATTGCTCCTACCGTTCACTAAGTTTTTAGGATTTCCTCCTTCTATTCAATCACTATATAATACAATTTATATAGTTTTACTTTCGTTGTACTCCTCAAACCAGGCACACAAATTCGTTTTTTTTACGTGATTTAAAAAAAAATAGCCTCAAAGCAATAGACTTCAGACTTCTACTCATCCTCCTTATTTTGCCAATTCCGGCAATTCTCAGCTAAAAAGCCTGTTTTCGTTTCCTCCTTCAAATCATTCTTTGGCTCAAAACCCAGATTATAGAATATAATAATTTGTACTTTATCAATATTGCGCTTAACTATTTATCTACTATAAGTACCATATAGCGGATACATTAATGCCTGTCAATCAGTTTTTTATCGAATGGTAAAACTTTTTTTATTCTATTACGTTATCTTTGTCCATTAGTAAATTATGTAGAACGAACCTGATTATGTATGATACGATTCATATCGTTGATAGTATCGGTCATGTCGCTCGGAGTATTTACCATCAACAGAACACCCGCTCCCACGACACCTACCGAAGTAGTTTCGGAAGTGATCGAAAAAGATGATTTTGACACCAATATCCTTCACGTGCAGTTCTGTGGCGACACCCTGCCCCTGCACCAGTCAACAGTAGCCAAACGGTATCAGAAAGCCGTCCAATTCTATGACCATCCTTCCTTCCAGCGCTCCCGGGCGAATACGAAGAAGAAGATGAAGCAAATCGAGAATATCCTGAAAAGCCACGGGATTCCGTCCGACTTCAAATACATCCCCTACATCGAAAGTGCCATGAATGCCGGCGCGGTTTCGCCTAAGGGCGCAGCGGGTTACTGGCAGTTCATGCCCGCTACCGCGCAGGGGCTGGGCTTGGTTGTGAACGATCAGATCGACGAACGCAAGGATCTGGTAAAATCGACCAAAGCCGCGGCTAAGTACCTGAAATGGCTCTACCGCGAACTGGGCAACTGGACGCTGGTAGCCGCCGCCTACAACGCTGGCCCCAACAAAATTATCCAGCGCATGGATCAGCAGGACAAGGACAGCTATTTTGCCCTGCATCTGAACGGCGAAACCTCCAAGTACGTGTATCGGTTGGTAGCCGTGAAGGAATGGATCAACCAGCCCGAGCGAAGCCTGGAATGGAGTAAGGTGGAAACGATCTCCAAAGTCGCGTCCTACCTCAAGCGTAAGCGCGATGCCGCCGATGTGGCACAAGCGCTCCTGATCGCCAGCGCGAGGTGAAGAAGCCGTAGGTTATAAGCTTTAGGCAATAGGCTGTACGTTTAGGCAAAGAGCTTTCCAGCTTCTTGTCAGTAGCATACAGCCTATTGCTTAAGACTATTTCAACTCCTGCATGATTTCGGCGATGGCCCGGTCGAGTTGAGGGTCTTGCCCGTTGAGTCGATCGACGAAAGTCTGCTTGACGTAAATGTCGGGTTTGACGCCTTCCCTCTCGATATCCTTACCGTCCAATGTGTAGCACCCCCATGAGGGTAGCCGGAAGAATGAGCCGTCCACCAGCCCTTTGCCCGAGGTAAAGATAATCCAACGGTAAGTTTCGGTGCCGATTACTTTGCCCAGCTTCAGGGCCTTGAAACCCGTAGCGGTCATTTCGGCGTCGGAGAGCGACTGCTCGTTCATAAGCAGTACGATGGGCTTGGCCGCTACCCCGAAATTGGGCTGCGGGGTAAATTCTCCGCCACGGTACTTCCATTTCAGGTAGGGTTTCTGGGAAAGGAACTGCAAAACCAGGTCGTGGACATTGCCGCCGGTATTGTAGCGCAAATCCAGAATCAGCGCGTCCTTACGGTACCAGTCGCGGGTCATGTCTTTGACAAAATTTTCATATTCACCCATACCCATGTTTTTCATGTGCACGTAGGCGATGCGCTGCTTGCTCTTTTCGTCCACGTATTGCTGGTTCCAGTCCTGCCATTCGTCGTATAGATTGCCACTGAGCGAACCCTGCGGATGTACCCTTACCACATAGCTGGTATCGGCTCCGGCCCGACGAAAAGTCAGCGTCATTTCCTTATCGCGGGAAGGCTTGGTAAAATAGTAATCACGGTTTTGGGTAGTGTCTACGGCCTCGCCGTTCACGTGGGTAAGCAGGTCGTGGGGCTGAACGTACTTTTTGGTTTTATCCAGCGCACTTCGTTTGACCACCCGGGCCACCCGGTAGGGACTTTGGGGATCAAACAGGATACCCGGCTCCATGGTGGCGTTTTTATAAAAAACCTTTTCTTCGTCGCCATTGCTGTAAAAGCCTAAGTGCGAGGCGTTCAATTCGCCTAGCATATCGTTGAACAGCGTACGGAAGTCTTCCCGGTCCGTCAGGTAGGGTAGGTACTTCGCATAGCTGTCGCGCAGGGCCTGCCAGTTGGCGCCATGGAAATCTTCGCTGTAAAAGTTCTCCTCCACACCCGCCCAGGCCTCGTAATACATCTGCCGGAACTCATCTTTCAGATTCCGACGGAAGGTATAGCTCATGTCGATGGGTTCGATCTTGCCCGATTCCAGGTTGAGCTTTTTGATTGTCCCGCCCGCCAGCAGGTAGCACGATTTGTCGGCCTGAGCTATTTCGTACGAAAAAACCTTATCGGCCAATTTCTCAGTTTTGGGTTCCTCGAAAGGTTCCAGCGTGGTACGCCACAGCGCCGGGGTACCTTCGGCGTGGTTTGAAATATAAAACAGGTATGTCTTTTCATCTTTCTGAACAATCGTCAGACCATCCTGGGCACCGAATTCGGGTCCGATGTTTTCGATTCGTTCCATGATGTTCAGCGTGTCCAGATCCATCGCCACGAAGGGCTTCTCCTCATCTTTCTTTTTGTCAGGGGTACCTTTCGACTTTCCTTTCCCTTTTTTATCGCCCTTCTTCTCCTCCCCTTCTTTCTTCTCATCCTCCTTTTTCTCAAACAATTCCTCAAACTTCTCGCCGCGGAAGGGCTCGTCCAGTTTGGTCAGTGGCAGCCGATACAGCTTGGTTTTGTCGGACCCGAACGGATAATTGGGCCGCAGCAAATCCGACACCAAATACAGGTACTTCCCGTCCGGCGACCATACCGGTTCGCCCTCGGAGACACCCGATTGGGTCAGGTTGATTTTCTTTTTGGTTTTCAGGTTGTACAGGAAAATGTCCCGCTCAAAATCGCGGTGCGCCGTGAAAGCCAGGTACTCGCCATTGGGCGAAAAACTGGGTACATCGTTCTGGAAAGCCCATAATTCTTCCCGAACCAGTGTTTCACTTTTCATGGTCTTGAGGTCCATCAGCCTTACTTCGTTCCGCCCGCTGAGGTAGGCCGCCTGCGTACGTTTGTCGTTCAGTACCAGATGACGGTTGCCCTGCAGGTCGGTGGTCAGTTGCTTTTCGGTACCCTTGCCATCGGCCGTTTGGGTGAACCAGTTTGCGTAGCCATTCACCGTCTGGCTGTACAGCAGCGTCAGGCTGTCGGCCAGCCATTTCACTTCCAGCACGCGCTCGTCGGGCCGGGTGTTCAGTTGCTGGATGTACTTGCCTTCCTTGTCCGACACAAACAAGGTACCTCGTGATACGAAGGCCAGCTTCTTGTTGTCGGGCGCTACGTCGAAGGTCGAGATTTCGCCTTTTATGTTAAAATCCTGCAACTTGGGCAGCGTCCGGTTCTGCGGAAGTACCAGCTGTACGGGGGCGGATTGTTTCGTGGCCACATCATACTGCCAGAGTTGGTACCCTTTCTCAAACACAATTTTCCGCCCGTCGGCACTCACCTGCGGGTGTTTGATGGATTCAGAAAACGAGGTAAGCGCCGTTTTGTTCCCGTCCTTCATGGCATAAAGATTGTACTGCCCGTTGGCTTCGTCCGACACGAAATATACGTTGCCGGCGCGGTCCAGGGTAGCCCACATGTCTTTGCCGGGATAGTCGGTCAGGCGTTTGTACTCTTTCGTTTTGGGGTTGTAATACTGGATGTCCGGGTTAAACTCTCCTTTATAGCCCTTCCGCATCGCCTGGTTGTCGCTTTCCCAGGTATCGTTGAAATACAGGTTTCCGTTGGGAGCCTCGGCCACACTGTGGATACGGTTGAAGTAATGCCCGAACACCCGCTGCGGGGTACCTCCCGTCAGGGCCACCGTGAAAGTAGTCCCACCGTTCTGCTGACCCGACTTAAAATAAATGGTTTTGGAATCCCACGACCAGCTTTCCACCAGATCGTAGCTGCTGTGGAACGTCAGCTGACGGATTGGGCCGCCGGCCAGTGGCATCACGTACACATCGGGATTCCCCCCTTCGGTAGCCGAAAAGGCCAGCCACTGCCCGTCGGGTGACACGCGCGGATTGGTTTCGGCGCCCTGCATGGCGGTGAGGCGGGTAGCATTGCCGCCATTGACATCCACTTTCCACAAGTCTGATTCGTAGCTGAACAGGATGGCACTGCCATCGGGCGTAAGGGTGGGATATGACGCGAAATAGACGTCGGAAGTTTGGGCATACCCTGTCAGAGCGAGCAGGAAGCCGCACAGTAAGAAAAACGTTTTCATGGCCGGAGGCGGGTTGTTAAATGGTTCGACCTCTAAATTAGGGATTCCATTTTAAAACCCGCACGGCCCGTCGTACCTTTGTAGCTTAATTTATGGTTTTACCTACAATTCAGGATATGACAAAGGCAGAAATGGTCACCGAAAAGGGGACAATGCAGATTGAATTCTACGACGACGACGCACCGAATACGGTAAAGAATTTTGTGGATCTGTCGAAAAAAGGTTTCTACGATGGACTTACCTTCCACCGCGTGATCCCGAATTTCATGATTCAAGGCGGCGATCCCGAAGGTACCGGGCGCGGTGGCCCTGGCTACAAAATCGATTGCGAACTCAAGGGCGAAAAGCAATACCACGACCGGGGGTACTTTCGATGGCCCACGCGGGCCGCAACACCGGCGGTTCGCAGTTTTTCATTTGCCACAGCCGCGACAACACCGCCCACCTCGACCGAAACCACACCTGCTTCGGCAAGGTGGTGGAAGGCGTAGAAGTAGTGGATGCGATCCGGCAGGGCGACAAGATTCTGAAAATTACAGTGCAGGAAGAGGAGGAGGCATAAGATAAATGCTCTTGTTCACAGCAGGCCGCCCGGACATAGTTTCGGGCGGCCTGTTTTTTGAGCGGATGTAGGGGAATATGCTATGAATTAAAACCGTAAATTTGAACAAACAATCACTTGCATCATGGCTTTGATCACCGAACTCTCCCAACTCGATTTGAATGGTACGTATTCCTACGCCGACTACCTCAAATGGCAGTTTCAGGAACGTGTAGAGTTATTACGGGGAAAAATATTCAAGATGAGCCCGGCTCCGAGCGTACGCCATCAGCGGGTGGCGGCTAACTTGTTTTTGGCAATGGGAAACCGACTTAGCGGTAATTCGTGCCAGTTTTTTTTCGCCCCTTTCGACGTACGGCTTTACAATCGCAAAAAATCCCAGAAAGCCAGTCAGGAAATAGTTACTGTGGTACAGCCCGATCTTTGCGTAATATGCGACGCCTCTAAACTCGACGAGCAGGGTTGCAACGGTGCACCCGACCTGGTGGTCGAAATCCTGTCGCCCGGCAATACCAAGCGCGAGATGAAGGATAAATTTGAACTTTACGAAGAAGCGGGCGTCCGGGAATACTGGCTTGTGCATCCGTTGGACGAGTCCGTGCAAATCTACTTCCTCAACGAAGCCGAATGCTACATCGGCCTGCAACCCGCCACGGAGATCGCGAAGTCAGCGATTTTCCCGGATCTGAACGTGGATTTGGTGGAGGTTTTTCGGTGAGGATTTTACGTTGCAAGGAAGAGGGCCTACCTTAACTACTCAAAATAGGTACCCTCACTTTTTAAAAAATCTATAATTCATTTTTTTGCTTAAGGGCTGTGCAACACAGCTCATAGAAAAAGCTACCAACACCAATTAAAAAAATTATGGAGCCGCTGGAAAAAGCCTTTGCCTTAAAAAAGGAATTGGATTCTTTGAGGCCTCTGAACAGAGAACAGGAACAGCGAATTATGCAAAAATTTCGCTTAGACTGGAATTTTCATTCCAACAACCTGGAAGGCAATACCCTGACCTATGGTGAAACAAAGGCGTTACTTCTATTCGGTATCACAGCACAGGGTAAACCTCTGAAAGATCATTTGGAGATAGAGGGGCATAATGAAGCCATTGAATGGGTAATAGAACGTGTGAGCGGTGAGTATCCTCTAACAGAGAGTTTTATTCGGGAATTACATCAACTCTTATTGAAAGAACCCTATTGGGTCGATGCCATGACACCTGAGGGGGCTCCCACTAAAAAGAAAGTGGAGATAGGGAAATACAAAAGTTTGCCCAACCATGTGCTGACAGTCACCGGCGAAATGTTCTATTTCGCTTCGCCCGAAGAAACACCCGCTAAGATGGATGATTTAATGCAATGGTACCGGGAAAAAGCTTCAGCAAAAAATGTAAACCCTATACTACTGGCGGCAGAGTTTCATTATAGGTTCATTCGCATTCATCCTTTTGATGATGGCAACGGCCGTACCGTCCGTATCCTGATGAACTTTATCTTGATGAAGTATGGCTTTCCGCCAGTAATCATCAAGACCCAGGATAAAAGCAACTACCTATCGGCTCTACGCCAGGCGGATAGTGGCATCATCGAGCCTTTCATAACTTACATTACCAATAATCTGATTCATTCCCTGGAACTGATGATTCGGGGTGCAAAGGGAGAAAGTATTGAAGAGCCGGATGACTTTGACAAAGAACTGGCACTGCTCGAAAAAAGATTAAATCAGGGTACCCAGGAAGTAGAGAAAACGGCAGAATTAATTCATACTTTATACGATAATTCGATAGTGCCGCTGTTTTATAAGTTTGCCGAAGAAGGAAAGAAGTTTGAAAAGTTTTATGTACAATCTAAATTATATATTATTTCAAATGATCATACATCTGACAACTTTCCTAGCGCAATATTGGCTATTAAAAGTAAAATAACTCAGGATACTACTAAGTTTGGCGTGTTTTATGGGTATCAGGCATTTGTCCATTCAGTTTATGGAAATTTTAATCACAATGCCGTAGTAGATGTTATGCTTGGGCCAACTAGCTATTTTGCTTTGTTGAATGGCAAACCAGCAAATCTGGAAAAGCGATACGACGAACAACTTACTGAGGAAGAAATTAATAATCTAGTAAGGTCAGAAATGAAGAGACATAAGGAATTTATTGAGCAAAAATTGGCAAAAAAATAGTATTTTCAGAGCTTGCTACACCCCCTCACATCACCTGCCAAACCCCATACCCACTCACCACCAGAATCGAAGCAACGCTCAGCCAGAAAAACACGTCGTACAGCCGCGAGGGCGTGAGAGCTTTGGGGAGTTCGCGGTAGCGGTACACCCACGCCACCCACACGATCAGGATCAACAGCACCGAAGTCGCAATGCCGCCCAGAATCACCATCATCACCGGAGCCTGGAAGAACAGGAAAAACAGGCACCAGGCAAAAGGGAAAATCCACGAAAAAATCGCGATGGAACGCCGCCGCTCCTCCACGGTACCGTACTTCAGCCAGCCCAACTGCCCAAAGGCATCGCCATAGACCCGCGCCCAACTCGCCGTGGCCGTGAAAAGGGTGGAGTACAGAGCGGTGAAGGCACCTACCAGGAACAGCGTTTCGGCCCATGGGCCTAGTGTTTCGGTAAAAATGCGCGAGAGTACCCCGATCATCCGGTAGCCTTCGGGTACCTCGCCGCTGCGGTGCAATACCGCTGCACCCAATAGATAAAAAGCCGCCGTCACCACGGTGTAGACCATCATCGAAAGCAGGGCATCGAGGTACATGACGTTGATCCAGCCCTTGGCGCGCTCGGCCCAGGCAGGGGTACCATCGTTGGGACCGGCGTAGGCCGCATAACCTTTTTCGATGCACCAGTAGTTGTAGTACATGATTTCGTCGCCGCCCACACCCGTAATGCCAAACGCCCCGAAAGCCACGGCGACGGCCTCGGGCGGGAGCCGGAAACTTAGCCCGTCCTGAATATCTTCCCAGTGAATCGCAAAAGGGGTACCTTGTAACAATCCTACCGACACCAGCACCACCGAGGAGAAAAGCACGATCATCACCAGCGAGCCTTTTTCGATAGGCGCGTAGTAGCCCCGGTACACTAGCAGCGCGGTAATCAAGGCCGAAAGCAACGCCCACACATTGACCGATATGGCCGGAAAAGCCATATTGAGCACGATGGCTACCCCGCCTACAATACCCCCTACCTGCAGGAGTTTCAGCCCTTGCAGCGAGAGCCATAGCCAGATGCTCCAGTGCGCCCGTCCCCACTTACGGCCTGGCAACCGATTGAAGTTGTGCATTGTGAAGGTACCCGTGTAAATGGCATTCTTACCAAACTCCAATTGCAGGGCTACTTTTACCAGACAACTCACAATAATAACCCAGAAAGTCACGAAACCCGCTTTGGCACCCAGTGTTGTAGTAGCGATCAATTCGCCGGAGCCGACGATGGCCGCCGACATGATGAAGCCGGGGCCCAGGTATTTCAATTGCCCGGCTATAGTCCGGGGCGGGTCGAGTTGTTGCTGCATGTGAGGAAAAGGATTTGCAGGCAAAAGGTACCCCTTGCGGAATATTACTGTTTGCGCTATATTTGAAGCCCGTTTCGTTTTATAAAATCGCGGAAGTAGCTCGGTTACGGTTCGGCGCTTCGACGGTTCGGCGTCCCGATAGAGCGGATAATTAACAAATGCGGAAGTAGCTCAGTTGGTAGAGCGGCAGCTTCCCAAGCTGCAGGTCGCGAGTTCGAGACTCGTCTTCCGCTCACATGAAATCACGGCAGCTTCTCAGGCCGCAGGTCGCGACGGGGCGGGAGGCGCTCCTCCGTGCCGTTCGAACCTCGTCTTCCGCTCAGAAAAGCAATAACAGGCCTGGCTCGTTATTGCTTTTTTTGTTGCTTACTACTTGATATTTTCTCCCTCACTTCCCAGACCATCCAGCCGCCTACCGCCAGGTACTCCAGCGCTACGATCCACAGATTTTCGTGATAAGGTACCTGCCCATAAGCCACGTAGGTAAGCGGAAGTACCACCGACCAAACCAGCGGAAACTTAAACCGTGAAAGCGCACTCAGCGCGATGAGTGGTACCACGTACCACGGATGCACCGTCGTGGCGCACAGCAGGTAGGCGGTTAGCGCAAAGAGCCAGCGCTCGGGCAGAGAAAGCTTTATTCGCCGGGACCAGGAGAAAAAGAGAATGAGCGATACGGCCACCAAAGCCAGGAACGGCCCGATGGTGGCAATGGGATTGTAGCCCAGAATGAGCGTTCCGAACTCCCGCAGCAGGTAGTACCAACTGGCGTTAAACTCGAAGCGGCGAAAGTAAAGATCCAGACTCGCCGAAAGGTTTTCAACGATTATGGGATCGAAAAAAAACAGGAACGGCAGCAGGAACACCCCGCCCACCACGGAAAAGTAGAGCAGACTTTTTCTCCAATTCGCTTGGTCGATTAAAGCCGGGAGAAAAATCAGTGGCAGCAACTTCACCCCCGCCGCCAGCCCGAGGAAGGTGGCCGAAGGGAAATCTTTTTGTTTTTTATAAAGATATAAACCTGCCAGCAGAAAGCAGATCGTCAGCCCTTCGTAATGAATATTAGCGGTGAGCTCGACGATCACCAGCGGATTGAGAGCATATAGCAGTACGCCCCGCTTGGTAGCGGCTTCGTCTTTCCCCGTCAGATTCAACAGGCGGTACAGCCACCAGCAGGTACCTAACTCACCCAGTACAATGGGAAGCCGTAGCCAGAAAGCGGTCGCCAGTTCGTTCAGGCCGCCCCATGTAGTCGACAACACAAACCAGCCTTGCAGCAGCGGCGGATAAACGGTGTAATAATGGGGCGAATTGAGTTTTTGGAAAAGGGCTTCCGTCAGTCCGGCCTGTGTGGCGATATCGGTAGCAAGGATTTCGGAGGGTAGGTACAGAAACGGATTGTAGCCATGCGCCAGCAACCTGCCGTCCCAGATGAAGCGGTAAATATCGTCGGAAAGCGTGGGCAGGGTACCTAGTCCGATAAGCCGGAAAGCAAAAGCAGCAACAAGCAGAAGCTTGAAATGTGAATCACATTTGAAATAAAGGGAAACTCCATACAGCACAAACAGTGCTCCCCACAAGCTGAGCAAGGTGACGGTTTCGTTACGGGCCGTGTGCATCAGGAAGTAGTACCCTATCCCCGACAGCCCTACGCCTAAGCCCCACCCCAGCCCTTCATGGCTTTACCAGCGAATGCCGCACCGACCAGTAGGCAATGAAACCAAAACCCAGCACCAGTACCATATGGAAAGCAAGCGCGCTGTAATTGCGCGTCGCCAGCCCCAGCCCGATTCCTCCCAAAAAGTAGAGCACCAGCCCCCATTCCACCCAAGTGAGTGGCGGTACGCGGCGGACGCGGTAGGCATTGGATTGCCAGCGCTCACCACGCCGATTGACGTTGAATTTGGGCGTACGGACAAAGGGTGTTTTGCGGCCCAGGTACCCCTCGATGACCGCCACCGCATTGTGTAGCGACAAGCCCAGCATGATGGCCAGAAAGGTAGGAAAGGTAATGACAAACTCCCAAAAGGTACCCCCGCGCCGCCGAAAAGCCGTCCAGTAAAACATACCCATGATAATCAGGCTCAACTGAAAGAATGTCAGCCAACCCCAACCCAGCCGAAGCGCCAGCATGGGTACACTCAGTAGTGCGGTGAGCAAGGTAGCGACGAAGATGGAACTGTTAAGCAAATGAAAGGAGGCGTATAGCTTGGTGGCCAGGGAAAGATTCGACGCGCGCCAGACATTGCCCAGATTTTTACGGGCGCACTCAGCGGCACCCTTGGTCCAGCGGTACTGCTGCGACTTCACGGCAGGTACGGTCACAGGGAGTTCGGCGGGCGATACCAGTCCTTCCAGATATACGAACCGCCAGCCGCGCTGCTGCGCGCGGTAACTGAGGTCGAGGTCTTCGGTGAGCGTATCGGCCGACCAGCCGCCCGCGTCAACAATGGTACCCTTGCGCCAGATGCCCGCCGTGCCGTTGAAATTGATGAAATGTCCGCCCGCCGAACGACCTACCTGCTCGATGCTGAAGTGCGCATCCAGCCCAAAGGCCTGCATGCGGGTAATGAGCGAATAGTCTTCGTTCAAGTGTCCCCAGCGTGATTGTACTACCCCTACCCTGGGATCGGAAAAATGGGGAATCGTGGCTTTGAGAAATTCAGGCTTCGGCACAAAATCGGCATCAAAAATAGCTACGAATTCCCCCGAGCCACAGTAAGTCCATGAGCCAGCGCTCCGGCTTTGAAACCTGTGCGGTCGGAGCGGCGGATGTGGCGGATGTCAAAGCCCTGTGCCCGATACTCGGCTACCCGGCGGGCGATAATGTCTACGGTGTCGTCCGTGGAGTCGTCGAGGAGCTGGATTTCCAGGTTTGCTTTGGGATAATCGAAAGTCACGACGGCCGCCATCAACCGCTCGATCACGTAGCGCTCGTTATAAACCGGCAACTGCACCGTCACCACCGGCCATGCTGTGGGCGCAGCCAGCGCATCATGCGCTGCTTTCACCTCCCGCTGATTGGAACTTTGTGCACTTGCCCCTTTGCGCCTTTGTGCCTTAAAATAAGCCCACACCAACCCTACCTGCGACAAACTGTATGCGAAAATGAACAGCATGGCGAGAAGAAACGGAATCAGGACGAGGTATTGCAGAAAGGTCAAGGAAGTGAACGTGTTGTTGGCGGTCGGCTTAAAATTACTTAAAAAACACGCCGGACCATGATTTGTTGAATGCTACGTACTCTACCGTAGTTCAGTTGCTCAAAAGCAGGAACATTCCGTTCCCATATGTCCTGACAACCTAAACGTTACCGGTACTTAAAGATCCACGATAGAATCTTGTATCCTGCTAAAACCGTGCCCTTTACCGTACCCGACACCTTGGAATGGCCGATGCGCCTGCGGTAGGTAACGGGTACCTCACCCACGGCCATGCCCATTTTGGCGGCTTTGAGTTGCATTTCCACCGTCCAGCCGTAGGTAGTATCCTGCATGTTCATGGCCAAAAGTTTGTCGAACCGGATGGCCCGGAAAGGACCGAGATCAGAATAAGTGACGCCGTAAAAACGCTTGATGAGGGTAGTGGCCAGCCAGTTGCCAAATACCTGCTGCGGGGTCATGGAGCCGGGCTCGCGATTTCCCAACGCCCGCGAGCCAATCACCATATCGAGATTATTTTCCAGGAGGTACCCCACGATTTTGGTTAATTCGCCGGGATAGTCCGAATAATCGGCATCCACAAATACCAATATTTTGGGGGGGTAGGTTTGTTCCTAAGGTACTCGATTCCTTTCAGGCAGGCATACCCGTAGCCCTGTCGGGGTTCGTCGAGTACGGTGGCTCCCGCTTGTTGAGCATTCAGGCGGGTATCGTCGCGGGAATTATTATTGACCACCACAATCTCCCGAACCATATCGGGGAGGTCGCGCACTACGTTCCCCACGGAATTTTCCTCGTTGAATGCGGGAATAACTACATCGATTGATATATCTTGCAAAAGGGTGTTGATTATCGGCAGGCGGCCGGGCGGCGTACCGCTTTTGGCTTTCGGCGCAGATTAGAGGTGAGAAACAGCTACCTTTCAGGAGTGCAAAAGTAGCGAAATAAGGTACTTTCCCATTCACCCATTCAATCTATCAAAATTCATTCCTAGATTTCTCATGAAAATATCGTTTATCGGGGCCGGGAATGTGGCCTGGCACCTGGCGCAGGCTTTCGAAGCCGCCGGACATCTCATATGTGAGGTATACAGTCGCGACCCGCAGCATGCCCGCCAGCTGACGAGCCTGCTGTACGATGCCGCCATTCAGCCCGATCTGAATTTTTCGGAAAGTGTGGCGGACCTGATTCTGATAGCCGCTTCCGACGATGCCCTGGAAAGCATTATCGAGCGGGTCGTTCTGCCTGCTAACGTGATGCTGGCTAATGCGTCGGGTAGTCGGTCTTTGGCCGATTTGCAGCATTTGGTTGAGGTACACAGCGACGTACCCGTACGCACAGGGGTACTTTATCCTTTGCAAACCTTCACGAAGGAAGTGAGCCTGGATTATTCCGAAATTCCCTTTTGCATCGAAGCTACCGACGACGAAACCGAAGCGAGCCTGATCAAGCTGGCCCAAACGGTAAGCAGCTGTGTTCAACTTGGCGACTCCGAAGAACGCCGCAACCTGCACATTGCGGCGGTGTTTGCCTGTAATTTTACCAACCACCTTCTATCCATTGCCCACGATTTGCTTGAGCTGGAAAAACTCTCTTTCGATCTGCTCAAACCCCTCATCCGCGAAACCACCCATAAAGCCTTGCAAAGCAAAGACCCCGCCACCATGCAAACGGGCCCCGCCCGGCGGTCGGACTGGGCCACCACCAGCCGCCACCTGGAATACCTGCAGGAGCTCAACCCCGAATGGGCCGCGATCTACCGGCTTATGACGGAAGATATCCGGGAGCGACACTTTGAAGAGTAACAATATCCAGGAGCCGAGATATTTCGGTTTGTTACTTACTAAACGACCTTCCTGCTTCGCTTTGGCGATGCGTCTGATTTGGCTATGATTTCCAGCAGGTCGGCTATATTCGCCAGATTTCGTACCATGGCATAAAATCCCTTTTCGGGAGTAATTTTATGCCGGATGAAAGGTACCCCTTCACGCGTAAGTTCACCGAACCATCCCCCGTGCGTCTTGTCAGGAAATTTTTCCCACACGTATTCATGGGTTTTTTCAAAGGTGGCTAGGAAAATCGGGTTGGCGGATAGCACGTGTGCTTTCAATAGGGTTTGCAGGGCTTCCAGATGTACCCAGGCCAATTTGTGGTTCCAGCGGGGTTGAAGCGGGTGTAAGCTTTTAATATCCATTTGATAAAAAAAACCGCCGCTCGACGAATCACCCGCGGGCGCTTCGTCCCAGGCGGCTTGCAAAGTCAGTTCCGTCAGGTCAAGCATCTGGTTCAGTAGCCTGCGGTTGCGGGTTCGGTCGGCAATATCCATCATGAAGCCCGCCATTTCAAATACCCGTCCCGGCACCAGCATCCTTCCTTCCGGGCAGTCCCAAAAATGACCTTCCGGGGTGACGTTTTCCAGCACGATGTCGGTTCGCTTATCGTAAAAATCACTGATAAATTCTTCCAGGTAACTTTCCAGCGTTTTCTGGTACCACTTCTTATCGGCGTGGGTTTCCGATTGTAGCAGGGCGTGGCCAATCAGTGCAAATTCCTCCAGGCTCTTGAAACCCCTTCCGGTTATTATTTCTTTTTGTTTTTTTATACTGGAATCCCGCTTTTTCAGCAGTTTGACGAGCGTCTTTTGGGCGATTTCCGCGTACGATATTTCCTCCGTCGCCTGGGCGATTTGCCCCAAAGCCAACGCCATATATAAGTCAGGGAAGGCATTGGGCGCGCCAACGAGTGGAGTACCCCGGCGATCGAGCTGTCCGTACCAGGTACCTTTGGCATCGCGGCCTTTTTCCAATAAAAAATCAACCGTTTGTTGCGCCAGTCCGAGCCATTCCTTATTAGGACCGAAGCGATTGTGGGCCATGGCAAACGCCCACGCCACCTGTGCCTGTAATGCGACGGGTTTGTCGGTAGAAATGATCCCTCCCGTCTCGTCTACTGCTTCAAAAACACCGCCGTACATGGGATCGAACGCGTGCTTTTGCCAGAAAGGTAGCACGTTCTGCATCAGTTCGTCGCGGTACTGTTGGGCCAGTTGCTGAATATCCATGGGTACCCGTCTGTCGGGGTTGGAGGATTTTTGAAAGTAGGATAAAAATCAAAAATAGCGTTAATTTCGTGTTGTACCCAAACCCCAATCCTATGGATTCCACATTGACCGCACGCTTCCAGCGCATCAAATCCTTCATCTTCGACATTGACGGCGTCATGACCGACGGCCGTGTGCTGGCGCTCGAAAGCGGTGAGCAGCCCCGCTCATTTCACGTGCGCGACGGTTACGGCATCAATCGCGCCATCCGAATGGGCTACCGGGTGGCCATCATTTCGGCCCAAAATCAGGTAGGAGTACGCAAGCGGTTGGAATATTTGGGCGTCAGGGATATTTTCATCGGCTCGTCGCCCGACGGCAAGCTGGCGATTTATGAAAAATATCTGGCCGACAACGACCTCAATGAAGACGAAGTGGTATTTATGGGCGATGACATCCCCGATTACGAAGTGATGGCGCGTACTGCCGTGCTGGGGGCCTGTCCGGCCGATTCGGCGGAGGAAATCCTCGCCATTGCCGACTACGTATCGCCCGTCAACGGCGGCTTTGGGGCCGTGCGTGACCTGATCGAGCAGGTGATGAAAGCCCAAGGTACCTGGATGGCGTGGATTAACGTGGGCAAGGAATGAATCGGCAGTTGGTCATCCCCTGCTTCTGCCGGACGATCCTTTACAGTTTTTAATTTTTAAGTAAAATAAGGCCGACGGCCAATAGCCAATAATGAAAATCCTCCACACCGCCGACTGGCACATTGGCAAGAAACTGGACCATTATCCCCGCCTGGACGAGCAGAAGCTGGTGCTGGACGAAATCTGCGAAATAGCCGACCGCGAAGCCGTAGACTGCGTGGTGATTGCGGGTGATCTGTTCGATAATTTCAGTCCTTCATCCGAAGCCACCGAGCTACTGTACAGTACCTTGCATTGTCTGTCAGCCAATGGCAAGCGCGCCATCATCGCCATTGCGGGCAATCATGATTCGCCTGAGCGCATCGAGGTACCCGACGCCATGGCGCGGGCCTGTGGGATTATTTTCGTGGGTTTTCCCAATGCGGAAGTCAAGCCTTTCCGCACGCAGGCCGGAGTGGAGGTGGTGAAAGTGGCAAAAGGATTCGTAGAAATTAAGCTACCCAAAGCCGATTTTCCCCTGCGTCTTCTACTCACGCCCTACGCCAACGAGCAGAGGCTGAAAACTTTTTTGGGCCTCGACGATACCGAAGAAGCCCTGCGGACCCACCTCCAGAATCACTGGCAACACCTAGCCGAAGGGTACCTCGACAATGCGGGCTTCAATATGCTTTTGACGCACCTGTACATGATGCGCAAAGGCGGCGAAATGCCCGAGGAGCCCGAGGACGAGCGGCCCATCCTCAACATCGGTGGCGCGCAGGTGGTCTATTCCGAGAACATTCCCGCCCAAATCCACTACACGGCCCTTGGCCACCTGCACCGCTACCAGGTAGTCGATAAGGTACCTTGCCCGGTGGTATATTCCAGCAGTCCGCTTGGGTACAGTTTCTCGGAGTCCAACCAGACCAAGTATGTGGTATTGATCGAAGCCGAAGCCGGAAAATTGGTCGGGTACCGGCCCATTGAACTCCAACAGGGCAAGAAGCTGCACCGGGGGAAGTTTGAGCATGTCGACGATGCCCTGACCTGGCTGGAAGAACACCGCGACGACCTGGTGCAAATCACGATGGTGACCGAAACCTACCTCGAGTCGGCCGATAAGAAACGGTTGCTCGATGCCCACCCGGCGCTGATGGCGATCATACCGGAAATCAGAACCAAAGAGGCCAAGGCCGAAGCCGCCGAACGCCTCCGCCTCGACCCCGACAAGCTTTCCATCGAGGAGCTTTTTATCGACTATTTCAAGAATAGCAAGCTGGGCGATGGGCAGGTACCCGGCGAGTCGCTACTGGATTTGTTCCGCGAAGTACGGGCACTGGACGATGCTGAGGAAAGTTGAGTCACAGCGCTGGTTTTGCCTATTCCTGAATTAAGGTACCTTCGAACTGCTACAAAAAATCCGGCTCGCCCATTCGGATATGGGTGAGCCGGGTTCACTTTAATTTATACTTACCTTCGATAGCTCTTACCTTTACTTCATCAATTCGACAATTGATCAAATGTAACTGATACATAGTACATCGAGCCGATGGCCGCGCTGCCGAAGGCCTGTACGTAAGGTTTGCCACCCAGATTGGTACCCCCGACTTTCACGATGGATTTGATTGTCGGTAGCTTGAAGCTCACCTGCGCATCGAGGTTATTGATGGCCTTCACCGTGGTGTTGCCAAACAAAGGTACCGTGGCGGTGGTGGGCTGTACAAAGCCCGACTCCCACACGAAAGCATCCTGGTGACGGAACGACACATTGAAACCGATCGGGTTGGCCGTGCTAATGCGGCGTCCAAATTTGAGGTTATAGCGGTTTTTTGGCGTATTGAAGCCCGCATACTGCTGCTCGGGCGTAGTTACAAACCGATTCAGTTCGTTGTTAGCCATGTTGGCCCCGATAAAGAATCCTTTTGCCAGTGAATAGTCGGCGCTGATGGCAAAGCCCTGCACATTGATTTTTTCGTTGGTATTGGCTGGCCGCGCGTACGCAATACGCGTACTGGCACTACCTACTCCCGACTCGATGGGCAAGCCCGGGGCCGCCGGGGCCGTGGGTACCAGAATGACGGTGTTGCCAATGAAATTGGTATACTGGCTGAAATAGTAGTAGGCGTCCACGAAAAGTTTCCGGGCAATAATGCCTTTGTAGCCGATTTCGTACGAGGCAATGCGCTCCGGTTTTAGGGTAGGAGCCTGGTACTTGGGAATGGCTGCGAGTGCGAACGCAGGCAGAACCTGTGCGGTTACGATTGGGGTATTGACGGCCAGGGCACCAGGCAGCTTGGCTGCTACGCCTTGCTCAACGGCCCCGGCAATGGCTTGTGGATCGTTAGGGATTAGCCCCGCTGCCACCGCGTCATTCACCGCCGCCATAACGCTGGCCCTAACCTGTTGGGTGATGGCTTCAACAGCGTAAGCCTGCGCCTGTGATTGTATAGCAGGCTTAGCGGCATACAGAGCGATTACGGCAGGATCCAGATTTTGGCGCAGAATCCCATTTTGCAGATTATAGCGGCTATTGAATTCCGACAAGCCACCGATCAACAGAGCATTGGGCGTTACGAGGTCGATGTACTGGTTTTGAGTGGTAGGAATCCGGAAGCCCGACTGGTAGGAAAGCCGGACGTTGTGGCTGCCAAAGGTCGTTACGGCCGATACCCGGGGCGTAAACTGGCCGTCGAAATTCTGGTTTTTATCGTATCGCAACGAACCGGTCAATTTCAGGTGGTTCTGAAATATAGATTTACTGGCCTGAGCGAAGGCGCCGTACTCGGTAATGCCGATCGTCCCGTCGCGACCGTCCTTGGTGTCGGCAAAGAGGGTACCTTCGGAGCGCAACTGGTAATGGCGTACGTTGGCTCCCACAAGCAGGTCGATGACTTTAATCTCATTCTTGAAATTATATACGCCCTCCGCGTGGTAGAGGTTGGTTTTGTCCAGAAAATTGCCGCCGCCCTGCGAGATGGGCGTGTTCCGCCATTTGTCAAGTGAGGTGTTAAAGGTTTCGGAGCCGGGCATGGGCATTCCCTGATCCGCCACGGCACGGGCCGCTGCGTAGGCCTGGTCCTCAGGTACCCCCTGCCCGCGTGCCGCAGCAAACGCCCCGGCGTACTGGCCAAACCACGCCACATGGGGCTTGAATTCATTGAGCATGGCGATACCCACCAAGCCCGACAGGTACGAATCCCCGGAACGTTCCTGCGTGGTGTAGGCGCGTATCGTAAAATTATCGGCGCGTAGTTCCAGCTTGGCCTGCGTCAGGTTGAAGTTCCGGAGCGAGTAAACGGCCCGTACCCGTGTACACTGTGGTACCATAGCCATAATTTACCTGCCCTATGGCCTCGATTTTATCATTGATGCGGTAGTGCAGTGCCATATTGGCTTTGAATGACTTGTTATTATAATCCACCAAATCCCTTTCCTGATAGCCCGTCCTGCTTACATTGACATTGGGTAAAAGGTCAAGAGCGGCGGCCGGAAGCAATTTGGCCGTAACCAGCGCCTGACCTACCGTCCTTAGATTGGCCTGTACTTCATCGCCATAGATGTTCTGCCCATCGTAGTCACTGTTGACGCCCGCACCGCGCGTACCGTCCTGCACGCCGCCCACGTTAAGGTTGGTGTAGTCGGTAGCCTGCCAGTCCTTCGCCTGAATGTAGGACAGATTGACCTTGAAGGCGAACTTATTATTAAAAGCCTTGGCATACCGGATGGTGGCGTCATAAAAGGGTGTCACTTTTTCATCGCGATTGCTGGCGCTCATCACGCCCGTCTTCACTACCGCGCTTATCCCCTGGTACAGGAAGGGGCTTTTGCTATTCATCAGGATCAGGCCGTTGATGGCATTGGGGCCATACAGCGCCGAGGCTGCTCCCGGCAGTACATCCACACTTTCCAGGTCCAGTTCCGGAATACCCACAATATTGTCGAGTGGGAAGTTGAGACCCGGCGCGGCGTTATCCATGCCGTCGATCAATTGTACCGTGCGGGGGTTGCCCGTTGCGCCGAAGCCTCGCATGTTGATGGACTTGAAAAGCAGGCCCTGCGTGGTGAGGTCGATGCCCTTCAGGTTGCCCAGTGCGTCGTAGAAGCTGGCGGCGGGCGTATTACGGATATCCCGAATGTCCATCCGCTCGACCGCTACGGGCGACTGCAAAACGCTCTCCTCTACCCGCGAAGCCGACACGATGACTTCCTGTCCGAGAATGGCCTGTTCGTTTAAGCTTACGGCTATATTCGTTTGGTTACCACTCACAGCTACTTCCTGCGTTTCGTAACCTACTGATGTGACCACCAGTGTGAACGGCGGATTGGTGGTAGTGGTTAGCTCAAAGTTTCCACCGATATCGGTAATCGTTCCTATTACCTTACCTTTTACCTGAATACTGACTCCCACCAAGCCGTCTTTAGTAGCCGCGTCCGTTACCTTGCCTGCTACTTTTGTGGTTCCATCCTGCCCGAAAGCCAGGCAAGTGGTCAGGGCAACGAACAAGCCTGTGAACAGACCTGCCACCCTGTTTGTAAATCCTTTTCTCATATCATTTCTCCTTTAAAAGTTTGTTGTCTTTTTGAATGTAATATTAGAGATAAGTAATATTTATGTGCTATTTTTTCTTTACATTATTAAATAAAATTAAAGCCCTACATTGCATCTTGTTGAGGATGAATTACTTCGTATTGTATCGCTTCCAAAAGACGAAATGAGCTGATTGATGGTTGGGTTGCAGAACCACGATCTAGACAAATCTCCCTATCCCTCCATTCAAATACAACTGGCGTTTTGTAACAGGTACGGTTCGGTTTATCTGAGGTAGGTATCGGTCACGAATGGTCATCCTATACCTTGAGCGAACGGGATGGTGGCAGGTTCAAATGACGTTCTCCTTTCCAATTGAGATTTATAATTTTCGGGACTGAGCTAGGTGCGCCAATCGGAATTGAGACCTTTTTAAGAAAAGATTAGTTACGGAAAAATGCTAGCTTTGTCTTTATACGTGTTTTATCATACATCTTCCCCTTCATGCAAAATACCTATGTAATTATCATGGCTGGCGGCGTTGGAACCCGCTTTTGGCCTTTTAGCCGTACTACCTACCCCAAGCAGTTTCATGATGTGCTGGGTACGGGGCGGTCTTTACTTCAGCAAACCGTTGACCGCTTCGACGGAATTTGCCCCCCTGAGAACATTTTCATCGTCACCAGCAGCGAATACCGGGATTTGGTCAAGCAGCAGCTCCCTCACCTGGACGACGATCAGATTTTGCTGGAGCCCTACCGGCGCAATACGGCCCCGTGCATTGCCTATGCCTGTTACAAAATCGCCGCGCGCGATCCCGAGGCCAATATTGTGGTAGCACCCGCCGATCATATCATCCTTAAGGAAGATGTATTCCGGGATACCATCCGGGTTGCCTTGGGCGCTACCCGGATGGACGACATCCTGGTCACACTGGGCATCCAGCCCACGCGGCCTGACACGGGCTATGGCTACATCCAGTACATCCCCGATAAGATGACGGTGAAGAAAGTGAAGACTTTCACCGAAAAACCCCACCACGAGCTGGCCGTCCAGTTTCTGGAAAGCGGAGATTTTGTGTGGAATGCCGGCATTTTTGTCTGGAATGTACAGGCCTTGAAAAAAGCCGTAAGAAAATACATGCCCGAGGTAGCCGAATTGTTTGAAGAAGGCACCGAGCACTACTTCACCGCCGAGGAAGCCGCCTTTATTGGTAAGACCTACTCACACTGCGGAAGTGTTTCGATTGATAACGGTATTATGGAAAAAGCCGACAACGTGCATGTTGTATTGAGTAGCTTCGGTTGGTCGGATCTGGGTACCTGGAAATCGCTGTATGAAATTTCCGAAAAAGATGAAAACCAGAATGTCGCGGAGGGTACCCTGCTGCTGCACGACACCAGCGACTGCATCATCAAAACCCCGAAAGACCAATTGGTGGTAGTGAATGGGTTGCACGGATTCATTGTGGCCCAATACGACGGGGTCCTGCTGATCTGCCGTAAGGATGACGAGCAAAAGGTAAAGGAACTGGTGGCCGAGGCCAAGGAAATCGACGTGCGGTATAGTTAAAAGTGGTTCCAGCCCTGGGCGGTGATCGGTATGTGGTTGCCCCCCTTGGTGGCCAGCTTAGCGCCGGCAGCCTGATCGGTCAGGTACCCTATTACACTGATTTTCGGATTGTTTTTAACCTTGTCGTAGTCGTCTTGGCGAATGGTAAACAGCAGTTCGTAATCCTCGCCACCGTTCAGGGCGGCCGTAATAGGGCTCAGATTCAGTTCTGTAGCGGCCAGGTAGGTCTGCTCGTCGATGGGTAGGTTTTCTTCGAACACCAGCGCGCCCACACTTGACTGTGAACACAGGTGCAGTAGATCAGAAGCCAGTCCGTCCGAAACGTCGAGCATGGCGGTAGGTACCACACCGGCCTCTTCCAGCTCAAAGATGACATCCATGCGCGCCTCAGGTTTCAACTGGCGCTGGATCACGTAATCATGACCTTCCAGTTGGGGCTGCATACCCGGATTGGCCAGGAAAACCTGTTTTTCCCGTTCCAGAATCTGTAGCCCCAGGTACGCTCCACCCAGGTCGCCTGTGACGCACAGCAGGTCATTGGGCCGGCCCGTGTTGCGGTATACGATTTTGTCTTTGGCTACTTTTCCAAATACACTCACGGAAATCAACAGCCCCGACCGCGAGGACGACAGGTCTCCACCTACCAGGTCCACGCGAAAATCGGCACAGGCCGCTTTGATACCAGCGTAGAGTTCCTCCACGGCTTCCACCGAAAAGCGGTTACTCACGGCCAGACTTACCGTCACCTGCCCGGGTACCCCATTCATGGCAGCTATATCCGATATATTTACAGCAATCGACTTATAACCCAGGTGTTTGAGGGGTACGAAGGTCAAATCAAAATGGACGCCTTCCAGTAGCAGGTCCGTACTCAGCAAGCCATATTCTGCCTCCAGGTCGATGACGGCGGCATCGTCGCCGATACCCGTAATGGAATCAGGCCGGGTATTCTCAAAGGCTTCGCTCAAACGGCCAATCAGGCCGAATTCTCCCAGGGAAGCTATCTCAGTACGTTGTTCGGGCATTTTTATTGGGGCAAAGTAGAAAGTAGTACAAAGGTACCAAAAAAGCACAGAAGCCGACTCAGGGATGAATCGGCTTCTGTATATTTTTCGTTTAAAAATTTATATAAAACTCTGACAATCAATATCTTGAAATCAATATTCGCTGATCAAGGATTCGAGAGCGTGTACTGATTGATGGTATTGCCTGTTTTTACACTGGACGTAGTACGGGTCAGGGTCATCATCGTATCGTCGAACGACGTAATGTCGAACTCAATGGTACCGTTGGTACCTGTGGGCTGGGGATTTAGATTTTTAAGAATCAATTTGTTATCCCCGTTCAATTCCCATTGGCCAGTGAAGGTACTACCGTCGAATTCAGTATAAGTTACGGATCCCGAGCTATTGAAAACCAGTTTGAAGTTAGCATAACCTGGTTTCGCGTTACTGGCTCCGCCCACGGTGTACACGACGGTACTGCCTTCCCGTACCGTTGAGGCCGACCAAGACTTGGCGATGCGCTCCGAGAGGGGTGGCGGATCTTTCTTGCAGCCAACGGTGAGCAATCCTATGGCCATAACCAGGCTCCAGATAACAGGTTGAAATTTTTTCATCTCCTCAAAACGGTTTATTTTTCCCCAAAAGAACGAATTTTTCACGTTGTTTTATATTCCCACGGATACGTTTATAGCAAACCCAATCACAATTTCTACATTTACCCTTACATTTTCAAAGGTTTTTACCGAAAAGAAACCAACCCCACTCCGGCCACTCTATGAAAGAATACACTCGTGCACAGCTGGCACTACGAAACGGCCAGGACCGGGAAGAAATCTGGTGTGCTTTTGAGGGAAATATCTATGATGTTTCGGCTTCGCGGCTGTGGCGCGAGGGCAAACACTATGATCATTGGGCCGGTCAGGATCTGACCCACGAACTGCCCGACGCCCCGCATACGGCGCGGGTTTTTGAACGGTTTACCATTATCGGAAAATTAAAGAATTAGTATGATCCTTCTGGCCGACAGTGGCTCCACTAAAACCGACTGGCTGCTCCTCGGCCCTGAAATCATCCGCTTTCAATCGGCGGGCTTTAATCCCTTTTACCAGACACAGGAAGTGATTGCCGAAATACTGCGCAGGGAAGTACTTTCCCACACTGAATCCCACCGAGTGGAACAGATTTACTTTTACGGGGCAGGTTGCGCCGACGCGACCACCAGCCTACCCGTAACGAATGCCCTGACGGCGCTTTTCCCCACAGCCGGCACCATTGAGGTACATAGCGATCTGCTGGCTGCTGCCCGTGCACTATGTGGGCGCGCAGCGGGTATTGCCTGCATACTGGGAACGGGAGCCAACAACGGCCTATATAACGGCGAAAAAATCACTCATAACATCGGATCGCTGGGCTTTTGGCTGGGCGACGAGGGAAGCGGCGGGTACCTGGGCAAGCAGTTGGTGATAAAGTACCTGCACAATGAATTGCCCTCCGGTCTGCATGAGGCATTCAGAGCAAGTTTTCCGGATGTCTCACGCTTCATCGTCCTTGAACGGGCCTATCGGCAGCCCTTCCCCAACCGCTATTTTGCCTCGTTTTCACCTTTCTTGAGCCAACATCTGGCCGAACCCTTTGTTCGTGGTCTCGTGGGCGATGCATTCCGGGCCTTTCTGGCTACGTATGTCTGCAAGCATCCGAATGCATCGGAGTTGCCCGTTCACTTCACGGGTTCGGTGGCCTATCATTTTCGGGAAATCCTGGCGGAGGTACTTATTGAGAAAAACCTCCGCCTGGGTACCATACAAAGAAGCCCCATGCCGGGGCTTCTTCAATTTCATCAGAATGCGTCTTACTGACGAAGGTACCTCGTCGGGTCAATTCTGCGGGGCTTTCACAATCCGCATCGTTTTCTGCTTTCCATCCTCCCCGGTAACTTTCAATAGGTACACGCCCGGCAGGGTGATTGTCTCCGACAAGTCTACTACCAGCAGCGCCTGATCCATCGTCCAATTTGAGGCGGGCAAAGGCAGAATTTTCCCCTCGCTTGACAGCACCTCGACGGCGTGAAGTTTCGGGTACCCCTGCGGGGCCGTCTGTACTTTCACCCGGTCCACAAACGGCGAAGGATATGGTTTCCACAGTTCTATTTCGGAGAAAACTTCCGACTCAATTACCCCTAATCGTCCCGGACTGTTGGTTGTTTTAGTGATTGTGAACTGGATGGACCGGCTTGCCACTAGTGTAGTACTTCGGTACCCGAGTATATTGAGGGTATAAGTACCGGCCAGCGCAGGAAAACTACCACTATCCCCAAACAACCCGAAAGGTGCGGATTCATCCGTGGTATACTGTACCATGGGGCTGGTAATGATAAAGGTAACCGAGGTAATGTTGGCGTTGCTTTCCACAAATAGGTTCAAAGCGGGAGGTAGGGTATCCAATGCCATCCGATCCACATTCGCCACCGGACGAATCAATTTTCTGTTTCCCTGTTGCATCTGATACAGCAACACCCGCAGTTCGGCCTTTTCCACTTTTAGGATAAATGTAGTCTCGAGGGTACCCCCCTTGTTGTCCTTTGCAACCACTTTGATAGTATATTTTCCCTCCGTAAACGGATTCCCGGACAGTTTCGACCCATTGGCCGTAATGCCCGGCGGCAGCGTCGAGGCATAATTGATGGAAGTGATGCTACCCTGCTCGTCCTTGAAATAACTCTTGACATCAAAGGTGAAAACCTGGCCAACAATAGCGACCACATCGGGAATAGGCTCGACGGTCGGGCGGACGGTGGAGTCTTTGATAGTAATCTTAAAAGTAGTCTGTACGGCTGCCCCTTTGTCGTCATAAGCCCTCACGCTCACGGTGTATTGGCCCGCCCGGCTGGGTCGGCCGCTGATCGTATCGCCCTGGGCTGTCACCCCAGAGGGCAAGCCTGAGAATTCGACGCGAATAATCCTACCATCGAGGTCCACAAAGGTACCCCCCGGAATCACGAATCGATACGAGGTATTGATGTCAGCTTCCTGATCGCTGATGGGCTTGGCTACCAGTGGGGGCCGGTTGCCCAGCACACTTAACTTGAAAGTAAGCTGCACGGAAGCACCATTGTTGTCAAAAGCCCTGACACTTACAGTAAACTCTCCCATCTGGGCAGCCCGGCCACTGATCGTATCACCCTGGGCGGTTATGCCGGGCGGCAGCCCACTTATTTCCAGACGGACAATGCTACCGTCGGGATCGACAAACGTACCGGCTGGAATGACAAAGCGATACACGGTACTACTGTCGATCACCTGATTAGTAATGGGGCGATTGACCAAAGGAGCACGGTTGCCCAACACGATGAGCTTGAAGGTAAGCTGCACGGATGACTGCTTATTGTCAAAGGCCTTCACCGTCAGGATATATTCACCCGCCTGGGTAGGCCGCCCGCTCAGGGTGTCGCCCCGAGCCGTGAGGCCCGGAGGCAAGCCACTCATTTCATAACGCACGATGCTGCCGTCAGGATCGGTGAAGGTACCTGCCGGAATAATAAACCGGTAGTCGGCGCTGCTTTCGGCCAATTGGTCGCCGATCTGCTTTGCCACCACGGGCGGGCGGTTGTTCTCTATGACATTGATATTGAAAGTCAACTGGACCATAGCATCGCTGTTGTCCGTCGCAATGACAATGATCGGGTTTTCCCGGACTTTCACAGGTACCCCCGAAAGAGTCAACCCCCGGTTGGTGATGCCTTCGGGAAGTCCTATGAAAGCGACGGAAACAATGGTTCCATCCGGATCCTGAAAGATATTCTCCGGCAGGGTATAATTGAATGGCTTGTTTACTTCAGCGACCTGGTCGGGAACCGATCCATTGACAACCGGTGGCAGATTATCCGCCGACACAACAAACCGGAAAGTCGTTTCGGCCGTCGCTCCCCCATTGTCGGTCACCCGGACATTGACCGTGTACTCTCCTTTTTTGGTGGGGGTACCTGAAATAAGGGTACCGTCCCCTACCAGGCCATCGGGCAGGGAAGTGATAGTAAAAGAGGTCAAAAAGCCGTCAGGATCCACAAAGGTACTATCCGGTAAACGATACGCGTAAGACTTTCCAACCTTAGCAAAAAGGGCACCTGGTGGTTTGGCCAGTACGGGCGGCAGATTCTTCTGACCCTCTCCTACCATTACCACAAAGTGTAGCACCTGTTGACTGATTAAGGTACCCTGCAGCCCCGCCTCCGTGTATGATTTTACTGTCAGCGTATATTTGCCTTCCAGGAGAATAACGCCTCCATTGTCGCCAAAAACTCCATAGGGTGTGCTGCTATCCTCACTGGTTGTAGAAATTGGCCCCGATAAATTGAATGAGTAGCTCCCTATTGTACCAGTCCGGGGCGAAACCATCAGGTTCACAGTCTGGCTGACTTCTTCCCCTCTCAGCGTATCCCCTTCTAAAATATCGCGCACAAATCTCCGGGTCAGAAAATTACCTGCTTTGAATAGACTGATAATGTTATCCTGCTGGACCGCCTGTACGGTCAGTTTGAATGAAGTGGATACTTTGGCGCCTTCCCCATCGCTGGCTGTCACTGTTACGGTGAATACGCCTGCCGCGGTAGGTACGCCTGATAAACGCCAGCCTGAGGCCGTCACCCCCGCGGGCAGGCCTGCGAAGCTGATGCCTGCGATCGGGCCTTCGGGATCGGTAAAAGTTTCTTTGGACACCTCATAGGCGAAAGCCACACCTATCGTACCCGACTGGTCTGGGATGCTACGAGAAACCACAGGGGGCTGATTTGCAGCCGATAATATAGTCAGCTTAAAAGATGTGGAGACCTGAGCGCCGACGTTGTCTGAGGCCGTGACTTTGACCGTGTATACGCCCACCGACGTGGGCGCACCCGACAAGCGCCAACCTGAGGCGGTCACACCTGCCGGTAGCCCTGCGAAGCTGATGCCTGCGATCGAGCCATCAGGGTCACTGAATGTTTCTTTGGACACTTCATAGGCGAAGGCCACACCTACTGTCCCCGACTGGTCGGGTATGCTACGCGCGACGACTGGCGGTTTGTTATTGCCGCCGCCAGGTAAGATCGTCATCTTCAGGGTCGTGGAGACCTTCGCGCCGGCGTTGTCGGTGGCCGTCACCGCCACGCTGAACACTCCCGACGCCGTGGGAACGCCCGACAGCCGCCAGCCCGAGGCGGTCACCCCGCCCGGCAGCCCCGCGAAGCTCACGCCCGCGATCGTGCCGTCGGGGTCGGTGAAAGTTTCTTTGGGTACCTCATAGGCGAAGGCTACATCTACGTGTCCCGTCTGGTCGGGGATGCCCCGAGACACCACCGGCGGCTTATTGTCGCCGGGGCCGGCGGTGGCCACCGCCAGCTTGAACTGCGTCGAGACGCTGGCCCCGGCGTTGTCGGTGGCCGTCACCGTCACGCTGAACACGCCCGCCGACGTGGGCACGCCCGACACGCGCCAGCCCGAGGCCGTGATGCCGCCCGGCAGGCCCGCGAAGCTGATGGCTGCGATCGTGCCGTCGGGGTCGGTGAAGGCGCCCCCCTCCACCTCGTAGGCGAAGGCCGCCCCCACCGTGCCCGCTTGGTCGGGGATGCCGCGAGACACCACAGGCGGCCTGTTGTCGCCACCCCCGGCCGACTGGACCGTCAACTTGAACTGCGTGGAGACCTTCAGGTCGCGGTTGTCGCGCGCCGTCACCGTCACGGTGAACACGCCCGCTGCCGTGGGCACGCCCGACACGCGCCAGTCCGTCTGGCTGACGCCCCCCGGCAGGCCCGCCACGGCGATGTCGATGATCGGTCCGTCGGGGTCGACGAAGGTCTCCTTGGAAATCTCGTAGGAGAAGGCCGCCCCCACCGTGGCCGTCTGGTCGGGGATCGTGCGGCGCACCTCGGGGTACTGGTTGCCCCCCGACTCGGCCGCCTGCACCGTCAGCTTCAGTGTCGTGGAGACCTTGGCCCCGGCGTTGTCGGTGGCCGTCACCGTCACGCTGAACACCCCCGCCGATGTGGGCACCCCCGACAGCCGCCAGCCCGAGGCGGTCACCCCGCCCGGCAGGCCCGCGAAGCCGAGGCCCGCGATCGTGCCGTCGGGATCGGTGAAGGTGCCCCCGTCCACCTCGTAGGCGAAGGCCACGCCCACACGCCCCGTCTGGTCGGGGATGCCCCGAGACACCACCGGCGGCTTATTGTCGCCGGGGCCGGCGGTGGCCACCGCCAGCTTGAACTGCGTCGAGACGCTGGCCCCGGCGTTGTCGGTGGCCGTCACCGTCACGCTGAACACGCCCGCCGACGTGGGCACGCCCGACACGCGCCAGCCCGAGGCCGTGATGCCGCCCGGCAGGCCCGCGAAGCTGATGGCTGCGATCGTGCCGTCGGGGTCGGTGAAGGCGCCCCCCTCCACCTCGTAGGCGAAGGCCGCCCCCACCGTGCCCGCTTGGTCGGGGATGCCGCGAGACACCACAGGCGGCCTGTTGTCGCCACCCCCGGCCGACTGGACCGTCAACTTGAACTGCGTGGAGACCTTCAGGTCGCGGTTGTCGCGCGCCGTCACCGTCACGGTGAACACGCCCGCTGCCGTGGGCACGCCCGACACGCGCCAGTCCGTCTGGCTGACGCCCCCCGGCAGGCCCGCCACGGCGATGTCGATGATCGGTCCGTCGGGGTCGACGAAGGTCTCCTTGGAAATCTCGTAGGAGAAGGCCGCCCCCACCGTGGCCGTCTGGTCGGGGATCGTGCGGCGCACCTCGGGGTACTGGTTGCCCCCCGACTCGGCCGCCTGCACCGTCAGCTTCAGTGTCGTGGAGACCTTGGCCCCGGCGTTGTCGGTGGCCGTCACCGTCACGCTGAACACCCCCGCCGATGTGGGCACCCCCGACAGCCGCCAGCCCGAGGCGGTCACCCCGCCCGGCAGGCCCGCGAAGCCGAGGCCCGCGATCGTGCCGTCGGGGTCGGTGAAGGTGCCCCCGTCCACCTCGTAGGCGAAGGCCACGCCCACACGCCCCGTCTGGTCGGGGATGCCCCGAGACACCACCGGCGGCTTATTGTCGCCGGGGCCGGCGGTGGCCACCGCCAGCTTGAACTGCGTCGAGACGCTGGCCCCGGCGTTGTCGGTGGCCGTCACCGTCACGCTGAACACGCCCGCCGACGTGGGCACGCCCGACACGCGCCAGCCCGAGGCCGTGATGCCGCCCGGCAGGCCCGCGAAGCTGATGGCTGCGATCGTGCCGTCGGGGTCGGTGAAGGCGCCCCCTCCACCTCGTAGGCGAAGGCCGCCCCCACCGTGCCCGCTTGGTCGGGGATGCCGCGAGACACCACAGGTGGCTGGTTAGCTTCTCCTTCTAATACTGTAAGTTTAAATTGTGCTGCAACCTGGGCTCCCTGGTTATCACGCGCTGTAATGGTAACCGTAAACACGCCACTCTGTAAGGGTTTTCCCGTAATCGCCCAACCCGATATACCAATACCAGCTGGTAGTCCATCCGCTACTATACCCGTGATGTATCCATCGGGGTCCGAGAAGGTCGCCTCTGGAATGTAATACTGGAAATCCTTTCCTACCTTAGCCCCTTGATCTGAAAGCGGTATGTCTACAACAGGTGGTCTATTTTCACCCGTTCTTTCACTGAGTAAATCTTCAACCAGAATTACCTGAATAGGCTGGTTGGTTTTAGTATATTCATTTCGCCACTGACCCTGCACTCTACCCGTACCCATTCGGATAGCTTCTGAAAGCGTGTAGCTTACAATCTGAGTAGGCTGGATGTCAGGAACTGGCGTACTTAACCACTTAGCAGCGGTTTGCTGGATTAAGCTTTCGATATACGGGTAGCGAGAGCTGTTATCGAACCCGAAAATATTGACCCAATTTGCTCCATGTTCAAAAGATTGATTAACTTGTTGGGGCCATTCGGGAGCCGTTTCCGGTGAAATGAATTCAAATTCATTTCCAATAATTTTCCCTGGTAGATTCGTCCGTAACAAATCCATAGCAAAACGGTGTGGATAGCTGGGCCCATCATTTACTTTTAGCCCGTCTACGTCTTCACTAAGATCTTTAAACCCTAAAGTCCCTCTCAAAATACTAAGTGCATCGTAGCAGCTACCCATATCCAGATAAAATCTATAGGTAGGATCAACTTCTCTAACGGTACTTCTGAATTTTTTGATTATCTTCTTCAAAGCTGAATGTCGGAAAAGATACCAGTCTATTCCTATATTACCGTAATATGCACTCCATGTATCACCTTTAGTATAGGGAGGCTGAATATCTGCAAAATGTGAATAATCTGAATTCCAAGCCTTGTTTAGATTGCTCAACGTTATGTATTTCATCTCGACCCATTCGCGAAAAGCTATTTTAGAGTAAAAAGAGAAGTCAAATGATTGCAACTCGTTTTTCCCCGTAGCTGGATTATTAGCATCTACGCTGTACCCAATTTCAAAGGCATTTGTAGTGGTTGCCGTCACGGTAACAATTTGACCTGCCTGTAGCCGAGGACGAAAATGCTCCATAACATCACGAAGGAAATTATTGGCCTCTTCTACAGCACTATTTGCTGAAAAACTAAACCCATTAACTAATCTATGGCGAATTCCTTCGCCTGATATAGGCTTTGTGTTTTCGGGCCACCAGCCACCATCACTGTCATCATGGCGCGCCAGCCATACTCTAAGCATTAATTTACAACCCAATCTCTCGGCTAGAGCAGCTTCTTTATCCAATTGGCTCCAATCTGCCGCAGCTCCTCTTGCAGAAATCACATGATCCCAATTGACATTCAACAAAAAGGAATTGACTCCTGCCGCAGCCGCTTTCTCCATTACAGGCAGATAATAATCCCCATTTTCAACGTTCGGAATCCCAAAACTCAGGTACCGCTGGAAAGACTTTGTGGAAACACCTATGTCTGCCAAGATTCTGTTAGCGATTTCTTCCATACCCTTATCACCAGGATGGGCGGCGACTCCGGGATCTTCAAACAAACCGTAAGCCATATTTGACGGATTATCAGACAAATCTGTCAAATTCACAAGCGGTAGATTACGTTCAAACGCAATACTCTGAACCATGGCATTGAACTTCTCATGGTTTTTCCAAAAACTATTGGTGAGTACAATTTTTGAATTTGGGGTTGCTATACCGTCTATCAGACGTTGATAACTTTGACGCAATCCTTTCGACTCTACGTCTTCATCTTTTATGTTCTCTCCGATTCGGATGATAATCAGATCGGCACCGAAGTTTTTATATCCTTCAAGCAGATTATAGTCGTAGGTGTTCCAGTTTTGCTCAAATGGAACACCCCATAACAATTGATAGGATGCGTCAGGAACTTTGCTTCGTATTCCGGCCATTACTCTGTGCATATAGTCTTTTTCGGCGCTACTTGCCGCCATACCCCAATTCCCTTCCCATCCTACTGATGGATTTGGCCCATGCGATGAAATACTATTTCCCACGAACAGCACCCTCTGGAAGGCTTGTCCACAAACATTTGAGATCGTTAGAATTGAAAGTATTCCCAAGGAGAATACACAATTCTTCCATTTACTCCGTAGTAATTCTTTTTGCATTTTAACAGGAAGTGAAGGTTACTTTTTAGATAAGTGAACTAGTACTTTAATATTTTGACAACACCGGGTAAAAAGTTTGAATAAGCGGACTTTCCCTTAGAAAGCCCTTTCTGAGGGGAGAGGGGGATATATCGAATAACAAAAATGCCACAATCTGTAACCATTTTTTATACCCAATTGACAATTACCATGCCAAAAAATACTCCTCTTAAAAATAGACTTTTTATACCTCTTGGGAATACAAGCAGAGAGCAGGAGGCCAATAACTTTGATTTTATGCGCTTTTTGGGCGCTTGCTTGGTGATCTATGGGCATGCTTATCCCTTATCAGGTAGGGGTACCTTCGACCATATTCAGCTTTGGACTAGGGGAATCTTTCCGACTGCTCACATGGGAGTAGCTATTTTTTTTGTAATTAGTGGTTTCTTAATTTCCCAGAGCATATCCCGGAGCCCCTCCGCCTTGAACTTTCTTTGGAAAAGGGCAGTCCGGATATTTCCCGGACTCTTTGTGGCGGCTCTGGTAACTGTGTTTGTCCTGGGAGCCATGGTCACATCCTTACCGCTGGGCGAGTATTTTACCTTAAGCGAAACTTACAGATACCTGCTTGTTACAAAGCTGTATCCTCCCTATCCTGACACACTTCCAGGAGTTTTCAACACCTCAGAGAACCATACTGTAAACGGCTCACTATGGACACTGGCCTATGAGTTCACCTGCTATTTTGCTCTCTTAGCAGTCAATTTGCTGTTTCCTGCCAAGTTCAGAAAGCAGATAATCCTCACATGTTTCATAGTTACCTGGCTGAGTTATCCATTTTGGGTCGAGCCGCTTTCGGGATCGTCCTTTCAGATTCCCCTTTTCCACCTCAGGCTTTTCAACCTTGTGGACTTTGGCATGTATTTTGTTGCGGGCTGCGTCGCCTTCCACTATCGGCAGTACATCCTTTACAAAGGATATCTCGCACTTTCTTTTTTCTCCTTCTGGATTGGCACCTATCTGTTAGCTGAATCTTCCCCCTCCATCCCCCTTTCCTGCGTGGTATGGGCCAGATACCTAGCCATTCCCTACCTAGTGTTATATCTCTCATTTATTAGAGGCCACTTAAACGGGTTCGGACGCTTTGGTGATTTATCGTATGGATTGTATATTTATGCCTTTCCAATCCAAAGGATAGTGGTCTCCGTACTTGGAGCGACCGCCCCCATTGGCCCGATTATTCTTTTGTCCTTCCTATGCGTTCTGCCGTTCGCCTGGCTGTCGTGGAATTTTGTAGAAAAACCGTGCTTAAGATTAAAAGGAATAGTGGCATGAAAAGACGTATATTCAGGAGCCTACCTGGGATAATTGCGCTTTCAATAGTATTATTATCCTTGTCCTGTACAGATAATAAAGTAGTAGACATACCGCCTTCTGTTGATGCAGATACACTTAGCAGTTGCGGATGTGGCCAGGAAGTACCCATTGAAAATCCTGGAGAAAACACAGGAAATCCCAGCCCAGAGCCGCCTCTGCCCCAAACGAACAAATCGCTTCCAGCTCCAGCCTTCTCTGTACGAAGGAGCGATACGCCCATTGTAGGAGACAATCTGCCTTACGGTACCTACCTGCTTCTGCAGGTGGATTCTCTTCCGGCATATTCCTACTTCGAGTATTCGTGGGATGGAGGAAAACACTGGATCAAAGGTGACTCCATTATGCTGTGTCAATCAGGCACAGTCAGCGCGAGAATCCATAGCTCTAACACTGTTTCACAGACCGTAAAGACGTCTTTTACTCTGTATTATAAGAGGGTACTGATCGTGGGAAATAGCATTACCGGTCATGGGCCGGCTCCGGAGATTGGCTGGTACGGAGATTGGGGTATGGCTGCCTCCAAGCCAGACAGTGATTATGTGCATATTCTTTCGTTGGATCTGAAAAGCAGATACAATGCTTCCCAGATCAAAACTCTGTACGGGGTACCCTTCGAGCAAAACTACAAAACCTACGATTTCAGTCAGTTGGGTGAAAGCATAGGTTTCAGGCCCGACCTAATCATCATGCGCATTGCTGAAAACGGCAACACTACAGACGGGAAGGTATTCAAAGAAAAATATGATCGATTGATAAAAACCTTGCGAAGCGATACGAACGCCAAAGTGATTTGCACCACCAGTTTTTGGCCAGGTCGGGAATCGCTGGTCGAGGATATCAAGGCTGTGGCGGCGACTAATAGATACGATCTTGTTGATATAGGAAGCTTTTTTTATGACAAAACCTATACCGCTGCCGGCCTCTTTAAAGACGCAGGCGTAGCCAATCATCCTGGCGACAAAGGGATGCGGGCGATCTATCAATCTATTGCCAGTAAACTATGAGGTTTTGGTCCATTCCTTTTAGAAGTTTTCCTAAATATTGCTAGACCTCTATTGACATCAACTATTTTTCTCCCTACTTTTGCCCTCCCAAACACATCATCGGGATGTGGCGCAGCCCGGTAGCGCACACGCCTGGGGGGCGTGGGGTCGCAGGTTCAAATCCTGTCATCCCGACTAATTTGAAGCCTGATAGTCTCGCGATTATCAGGCTTTTTTTGCTATCAAGGTGGGATGTTTCCAAACCATACTTCAGGTTACCTGACTTCCTCAGCCTGATAGGTGCTAGAAGCCACGGGTGAGCCGATGAGTCGCAAAAAAGCCAGTTGCAGCAGTTCAAATCCTGTCATATCCGATATTTTAAAATCCTGATAGTCATAAGACTATCAGGATTTCATCAACCTATATTGGAAATCTATACGAGGTGTGAGATAATTTTTTTGTAGTTTCCGTCAGCCTACAAAACCTGTTTCCCCGCATCGGGTACATCTGGTCAGATAAAGGTACCCTCCTCACCTTTTTTATAATGCTCATGAGCGCTTTTACCCCGTAAAATTATGGATTAGGCTACGGCCTAAGGGGAAGAGTAAGACAATGTGGATATAATTTTAGACTTGTTCAGGAAAATTGACTATCCCCTTGTTTGAGCGCTTTGGTAACCGTATCTTTCTTTGAACTTATCCTCTCTATGAAATTACTTAAGCGTTATGAAAAAGTCGAATATTTTCGCATATGCGGAACTTGAAAAGCTGGTCGGTAACCTGCTCCATGCCAAATCCAATCTGAAAGAACACATCGTTGCGCAGGCCGCTTATTTTCACATTATCGATTCGCGTTACTTTTCTGATGAACTGGCTCCCATTTGGGACGAAATCCGCACCAAGCTGGGGTACTCTTCTACCCAAGCGCTGAAAGGGCAGCAATTTTTGAAAAATAATATGCTTGAAGCCATGAAAAAGGTATCTGAGGAGGAATGTCGGGAAATCATCAAGCAGATCAACCAAGTATTTGAAGGGGTAAAGAACGAGTTTAATAGTTAGTAGATGAGCTGCCTCGGGAGCTCAGATAAGGAGGAAGCATAGCCTTTTTTTCACCCGAGCCGCCCTTGTAGGATTGGCATCAGTATACAAACTCCCCATATTCCGACCGAATCGTCACCTGCTTCTTCTCCGCAGCTTCCACCCGGCCTACTATCTGCGCGGCTATCCCGAATGACTCGGATAGCTCAATGACGCGGGCGGCATACGCCTTGGGCAGATAGATTTCCAGTCGATGGCCCATATTGAAGACCTTATACATTTCCTGCCAGCTCGTCCCACTTTCGGATTGGATTAGTTTGAACAAAGGGGGTACCTCAAACAGGTTGTCTTTAATAATATGCAGATCTTCAATAAAATGCAGGATTTTGGTTTGTGCACCGCCGCTGCAATGTACCATGCCATGAATCTGGCCGCGGAGTTCGTCCAGCAGAGCCTTGGCAACGGGGGCGTAGGTGCGGGTAGGCGATAGAATCAACTGTCCGACATTCAGGGGGGTACCTTCCACGGTATCCAGCAGGTTCTTACTGCCGCTGTATACCAGATCCTGGCTTACCTCCGGGTCATAACTTTCGGGATAGCGGGCAGCGAGGTACCTGGCGAGTACATCGTGCCGGGCGGAGGTAAGACCATTGCTGCCCATGCCCCCGTTGTATTCTTTCTCATACTTCGCTTGTCCGTACGACGCCAGTCCCACAATTACATCGCCTGCCTGAATGTGGGCGTTATCGATAACATCCGCACGTTTCATGCGGGCAATGACGGTGCTATTGACAGTAATGGTACGCACTAGATCGCCCACATCGGCGGTTTCGCCGCCAGTACTGTATATTTCCACACCAAATCCGCGCAGCATTTCCAGCACTTCCTCCGTGCCGTTGATTACCTCGGCAATGACTTCTCCGGGAATCCGGTTTTTGTTGCGGTCGATGGTGGACGACAGCAGCATGGGCCCCGTGGCACCCACGCACAGCAGGTCATCGGTGTTCATTACTACGGCATCCTGCGCTATACCGCGCCACACCGATACATCGCCCGTTTCTTTCCAATGGAGGTAGGCAAGTGAGGTCTTGGTACCCGCCCCATCGGCGTGCATGATGGTACAGTACTCGGGATCGCCCGCCAGGATATCAGGTACTATTTTGCAAAAGGCTTTGGGAAAAATTCCTTTGTCGAGGTTTGCAATGGCTTTGTGTACATCTTCCTTGGAAGCTGAAACGCCCCGTTGTAAGTACCGATCAGAAGTAGTCAATTTTGAATGAGTCATTGAGTGAATGAGCAAAAAGGGAATGTAAAGAACCGAAAAATCATTCTATCATTCAATCATTCTATCAATCTATCATTAGCTCACGCCTTGTATTCCAGTCCTATTTCACCACGTACCCGATCCAAAAGACTCATCAGATTAAGGCTATCCTGATGCGACCAGTCGGGGTTTTCGGTAAGTCCGGCGCGCAGGGCGTGGCCTACCGATTCGATTTCGTAGTGGTAGCCGTGGGCTTCGCGCACAAACTCAAAGTGTTCTGGCTCCTGCTCGGTCAGTTCCAGCGTAAGGGCTTGACTGTTATGCCAGCGGCTGTGTACCCTGATGCAACCCAGCTCTCCATATACAATGGCTTCGCAGTCGGTGCGGGCCAAAAGGGTACAATCCAGAAAAGCAAAAGCTTCCGAATCGTAGGTGAGTACCATACCGGTGGAGACATCCACCTCGGTATCGCTGAATATCGCCGAAGCTTTCACCTGGGCAGGCATTCCTAGTATGGCATACGACCAGAACAAAGGATAAATGCCGATATCCAGCAAGGCCCCGCCGCCTAGTTCCTTGTTGAAAAGCCGCTTGCGGGGATCTTGAATTGCCTTAAAACCAAAATCGGCCCGCACGCCCAGTACCTTCCCGATGGTACCTGCACGGATCAGTTCCAATGTTTTAAGAGTTGTGGGCATAAACCGGCTCCACAAGGCTTCCATTAAAAATAATTTCTTTTCCCGGGCCCGGCTTACCATCTCCTCCACCTGCCCCAGGTTCATACCAAAGGGCTTTTCACAAAGTACCGCCAGGCCCGCGTTGAGGCAGAGCAGGGTATGGGCGTGGTGGCCTACATGGGGTGAGGCAATGTACACGATGTCTAGCTCGGGGCAGTCGGCCAGCCCGGCATAGGTACCGTAGGCGTAGGGAGCATCGTATTCTTTGGCAAATTCCTGTGCCCGTTCCAGGTCACGGGAGGCGACGGCCATGAGTTTGGCGCTCTCCACGCGGGCCAGATCCTGAGCGAATTTGTGGGCGATGTGGCCCGGAGCAAGTATGCCCCAACGGATTGGATTGTTCAATTCTGAATAATTAATTGAGTTAATAATAGAATGATTGAATGGAAAATTATTCTGTTCAATCATTCAAAATTACTTTAACTACCGCTTCCCCATCCTTGCACAAGTCCAGCAACTCGGCGTTCGTTTTGTTCAAAACCGGATGCCTGAAGTCTGGGGCAATTTCGACCAGGGGTACCATTGTAAACCGACGCTCGTGCAGACGGGGATGGGGTACCGTCAGGCGGGGCGTATCCATGACGCTACTACCAAAATACAGAATATCGATGTCCAGATGGCGTGCACCCCAGCGTTCATAGCGCACCCGCCCGGCCTCATGTTCGATCTCCAGGATAATCCTCAGCACCTCTTCAGGTGCGAGACTGGTTTCTACTTCCAGCACCTGATTCAGGAAGGCGGGCTGTTCGATCCCGCCCCAGGGAGCCGTTTCGTACAGGGCCGAAGCCCGGAGCAGACGGCCGATGCGCGCGCCGATCTGGTCAACCGCATTTTGCATCAACCTCGCACGGTCGCCCAGATTAGAGCCTAAAAGTAGGTAAATAGTGGTCAACATCGTTCTGCTATTGATTCAATCAGGTGGGAATTTAAGTAGCGAATGCGTAGTTTTGATGATGAACTTTTGGCCGATGGCCGCTGATTCTTTTTATCTGAAACATACGGTCGGGCCGCAAATCGGATAGATACTAAAAATAGAATTTGTGCTTTTTTACTGCAAATATCGCTTGTGAACCTGTACTTCTTACAAGAAGCCATTTACCCCAAGCTGACAGCCAATAGCTTACCAATAAACGAATTTCTTTCCATGCCCCTTACTAAAGAACAAGCCCTCAAAGAATATTTCGGGTACGATTCCTTCAGGCCCCAGCAGGCCGAAATCATCGACACCGTGCTGCGGGGCGAAGATTGCCTGGTACTGATGCCTACGGGCGGCGGCAAGTCGGTGTGCTATCAGGTACCCGCACTGTTGCAGGAAGGGCTCACTGTCGTAATTTCACCCCTGATCGCCCTGATGAAAGACCAGGTGGAAGCCCTGCGTGCCAACGGCATCGAGGCCGCCTACCTCAATTCGAGCCTGAGTAGCAGTGAGCAGGATTCGGTGTTCTGGAAGGCCAAATTGGGAGAATTGAAACTCCTGTACGTAGCACCCGAGAGACTTTTTTCGGGCAATACGATGGAGCATTTCAAACAGTGGAACGTGCGGTTGTTTGCTGTAGACGAAGCACACTGTATTTCGTCCTGGGGCCACGATTTCCGGCCTGAGTACCGTCAGCTTTCTTCCCTCAAAGATCATTTTCCCGGCATCCCCGTCATTGCCCTCACCGCCACGGCCGACCGCGTAACGCGGCGCGACATTCTCGGGCAGTTGGGTGTTAAGTCCGCACCTACGTTCGTGGCCAGTTTCGACCGGCCTAACCTGAGTTTGACGGTACTCCCCTCGCGCAAGCGACTACCCCAGATCGAACAGTTCCTGAAAAAACACCCCAACCAGCCGGGCATTATTTACTGCCTGAGCCGAAAAACCACCGAAACTGTGGCGGCTTCGCTTCAGAGCCGCGATTTCCGCGCCGAATGCTACCACGCCGGACTGCCCGCCGCCCAGCGCTCGCGGGTGCAGGAGCGGTTTCTCAACGACGACATTCAGATCATCGTGGCCACGATCGCTTTTGGCATGGGCATCGACAAATCCAACGTGCGCTGGGTGATTCACTACAACCTACCCCCCAACGTCGAGAGCTTTTATCAGGAAATCGGCCGGGCGGGCCGCGACGGAGCTCCCGCCGATACGGTGCTTTTTTATGGCTATCAGGACATCATCATGCGGCAGGACATGATCATGAACTCCGAGCAGTCGGCAGAGCAAAAAGAACTTTTGCAGGCCAAGCTCAACCGTATGAAGCAATACGCCGAAGCCGACCTGTGCCGCCGCCGCATCCTGCTTAGCTACTTCAACGAGGCCGTGGAAAAAGACTGCGGCAACTGCGATGTGTGCCAGAATCCCCGTACCCGCTTCGACGGTACCTTGCTGGCTCAGAAAGCCCTCTCAGGCATTGCCCGTACGGGAGAGCGCGTGGCGATGGGTATGCTCATCGACATTCTGCGCGGCAGCCGCAACCGGGCCGTCCTCGACCGGGGCTACGACCGACTCCCTACCTTTGGTGTGGGCCGTGACCAGCGCGGCGACGAATGGGCCGAGTACCTGAGCCAGATGCTCAACTCGGGCGTAATGGACATCGCTTACGACGAAGCCCATTCCTTTAAACTTAATGCCCTGAGTTGGCAGATTTTGAAAGAGGGCAAAAAAATCGAACTCGTGAAATTCATTCCTTTGGCTGAGCGCAAAGCCCGCGAGGAAGAACTGATCCCGAAAGAAAAACCCAAACAGGAAATTATCCGCGATGCGCTGTTTGAACAGCTGCGGCTTTTGCGTAAGCAAATGGCCGACGCCCTGAACGTACCTCCCTACGTGATTTTTTCTGACAAAACGATCGCCGAGATGGCGCAGAAACGTCCTGTTTCAGAAGCCCAGATGCTGGATGTGTCGGGGGTAGGTGCCGAAAAGTACCGCCGCTACGGTGAGGCTTTTGTGCAGGAAATCGTAAAGTTTGCCAAAGAAAACACCAAACCGGGTACCCGTGTCGTGAAAGGCATGACCTACCTTATGACCCACGAACTGTACGAAAAGGGATTCACCCTTGATGACATCGCGCAGCAGCGTGGCCTGACTACCTCCACCGTAGTAGCGCACCTGGTCAAGCTCCGCGATGAGGGGCACGACATCCAACTTCGCCCATTGATTTCGGATCGCACCTATACCGAGGTACTGGCCGCCGCCGACGAAATGAACTTTAAGCCCGGGGAACCACTCGCGCCTCTATTCGAGCTCCTGGGCGAGCGCATCGAGTACGGTATGATCCGGCTGGCTCTGGCGATTCGGGAGGGAGCATGAGTTTTGGCTTTTTGATAAATCGGGCGACGCAAGCCGTTTGCAAAATCCCTTTTCTTTAAGAATCCAAACCGAAAATCACTTGCCATGAAATGCCTTTCCCGCTTGACGGTGCTCATTTTCCTTGTCTGCCTGGCCGTATCCGAGCTCTGGGCCCAAAAGTCCTACGACATCTGCGTCTATGGAGGTACCTCAGCGGGAGTTATCGCGGCCTATACTGCCAAAATGCAGGGAAAATCGGTACTGCTCGTCGAGCCCACCAAACGGCTGGGTGGCCTGAGTTCGGGCGGACTGGGCCAGACCGACATTGGCAACAAGTATGCCATCACGGGAGTAGCGCGGGACTTTTACCGCCGGATCGGCCAACATTACGGCAAGTTTGAACAGTGGACTTTTGAGCCGCACGTAGCCCTGAATCTCTTTAATGAGTACATCGACAGGGCAAAGGTCGAGGTATGGTACGACTATCGGCTTTTTTCGGTAAAAAATCAGAAAGGAGCGATTCAGGAAATCGTGGTGGAAAATGCCATCTATCCCGAACCCAAAACCAACCGCACCATCCGCGCCAAAGTGTATATCGACTGCACCTACGAAGGCGACCTGATGGCCAAAGCGGGCATCAGCTACACCGTGGGCCGCGAGGATAATGAGCGTTATGGCGAAACTTGGAATGGAGTGCAACTCCTCGATAAGCATCAGTTCCCCAAGGGTATCAGCCCCTATAAAATCCCGGAGGAACCTAGGAGCGGTTTATTGTGGGGCATTAGTGAAGATTCTCTTCATCCCACCGGCAGTGGCGACAGTAGTGTGCAGGCCTACAACTTCCGGCTCTGCCTGACCAATGACCCCGCCAATCGCATTCCCATTACCCGGCCGGCGCGCTATGACTCCACCAAATACGAACTATTACTGCGGCAGATCGCCCTCGAAAAGCCTGAGCACATCAACTGGGGCGTGATGCACATTGCCGATATGCCCAACCACAAGACCGATATCAACAACAAAGGCGGCCTGTCGACTGACATGATCGGGATGAATTTTGCCTATCCTGAAGCTGACTACGACACCCGGCAAAAGATCATTCAGGAACACGTGGACTACACCAAGGGCTTCCTGTACTTCGTGGGCCACGACCCCCGCATGCCCGAACATCTGCGAAACCAAATGCTGGCATGGGGGTACCCTAAGGACGAATACGTGGATAATGGCCACTTTACACCGCAACTCTACGTGCGCGAGGCCCGCCGCATGGTAGGTGAATATGTCATGACGCAGAAAAACTGCGAAGGTGATGAAGTGGCCCCGGACGGCATTGCGCTGGCGGCATATACTATGGATTCGCACAACTGCCAGCGACTGATGGTCAGAAATCCTGAAACTGGAAAAATGATGGTGCAGAATGAAGGCGATGTACAGGTAGGGGCCTTCCACCCTACCCGATCAGCTATCGTTCCTTGGTACCCAGGCGCACCGAATGTACCAATCTACTGGTGCCGGTATGTCTTTCAGCTTCTCATATTGCTTATGGCTCGATCCGCATGGAACCCGTTTTCATGGCCCTCGGTCAGGCAGCGACCACGGCTGCTGTACTGGCCGTGGATAATAATGTGGCGGTGCAGGAGATTGACGTACCGCTACTACAAAACCAACTAAAAAACGATCCGCTGGCCGATGGCACTACGCCCGAAATTCTGCTCGACAACGACGTGACACCCGCCGCAATCACCCTAACCGGCAACTGGCGGCAGGAAAAAGGCGGCGGAAAATATGCACTGTCGCAACTGGTGGATAATTCGAAAGGTACCCAACCTAGGTCGGTGCGGTTTACCCCAGAGGTAACCAAAGCCGGGAAGTATACCGTCTACATCTTTAATCCCTATCCCGGTGGTGGAGGCGGAAATCCGGCGCAGTATGACGGAAAAACCACCGGCAAAGCCAGCCGTACGAACCTGAAAATAAAAGCCGGAAAGACAATCGAGTCGGTGGAGTTAAACACCCAAACCCAGGTAAACGAATGGATCGAGGCCGGGACCTACCTTTTTCCGGCAGGATCCGACAGCTACCTCGAAATTTCCAACGCTGGTGCCGACGGCTCCGTGGTAGCCGATGCCGTGCTACTGGTGCCGGTGCAGTAGCGAGGAAAGGGTACCTGCGTTGATTTGCCCGATGCGGTGTTCCATCACCGCCGCAATGTTAACGGCCCGCATTTTCACCTCCGTAGCTTTTTCTCCTTCAAATAGTTCGTCGACAGTAGCATAGAAAAGGGCCAGCCAGGCATCAAAGTACTCAGGGCAAAAGGGGTAGGTTTCATTCAATTTAAAGTGTGGTGGCATAGGTCGGCTCCGGTAGGTACCCGTACCGAAGAGAATTCCTTCCCAAAAATCGTACATCTTGGGTAGGTGCGTATCCCAGTTCACATCGGCTATTTCGTTGAAAATTACGCCGATCGTGGCATCGTTGCGTACTTTGTCATAAAAAGTATTGACGAGATTTTCTACGTCAGCGCGGGTCGTGATATCGGGGAGCATCGTATTTTGCAGCATTTGTTTCTGGGTACCTAACAGCGCTATTAACCTTTTTCGTTCTATAGTCCGACATGACTTTGGTCATTGTCACCCATACTTTTTTTGTAAAAGTCTGCTTTCTTTACTTTTGTCCCCCCAACAACAATCTCTCTATTTCTGACTCCTCCATTTAGAGCCTCTATCCCGAACTATGAATTTAATACTTGTAAAAATAGGGGGTAATATCATCGACAACCCCGATGCCTGCGCGGCCTTTCTGCAGGCATTTGCCCAGCTACCTACCCCCAAAATCCTCGTCCACGGCGGCGGTAAAATCGCCACGCAGACCGCCGCCCAACTCGGCATTGAAACCAACATGGTGGAAGGCCGCCGGATTACAGACCGCCCTATGCTGGATGTGGTGACCATGGTGTACGGCGGATTGGTGAATAAAAATCTGGTAGCCCAACTGCAAGCCAACGGCTGTAACGCCATCGGTCTCACAGGGGCGGATGGCGGTATCATCCGTTCGGTGAAGCGCCCGGTCAAAACGATCGACTATGGTTTTGTGGGCGACATAGAAGAAGTGAACGCCTCACAATTGCAAAGCCTGCTGAATAGTGGCCTGGTACCCGTGATCGCTCCACTGACGTACAGCCGCGAAGGCCTGTTGCTGAACACCAATGCCGACACCATGGCCTCGGCCACGGCCGTGGCTCTGGCAAGTACCTACTCCGTCAATCTGGTGTATTGTTTCGAAAAAAAGGGCGTCCTCTCCGACCCGGACGACGATGAAGCCGTAATCGATAAGTTGAACCCTGCCACCTATTTAGAATACAAAAGTACGGGCGTTATCAACAAGGGTATGATCCCGAAGCTAGACAACGCCTTTGCAGCCCTGAAATCGGGGGTAGATAGGGTCACGATCTGTCATGCCAACGACCTACTGAATGCCGCTATCGGGGATGCTGGTACAGTGCTTACTGCATAACAAAAGCTTTTATCGCCGCTATAAGGACAAGGGAGAGTCATCCCAAAAAGACCCTTTGGACGACTAAATATCGTTTGTTTCAGAGAAGTATTTAGCAGGAAGTAGGAGCCGCCGACCTACTCAATTAGTGATACTTATTAAATTTTTTTAAATTTGATCAATGTATCGATCTGCTCCTTTGTCGTAAAATGATTTTTAATAAAGTAAAAGCTTCTATTCTCTGGCTGGTCGTAGTTTACCTGGGTGTGAGCGAGGGATTTTCTCAGTCCGTGACTTTCTACAAGGATGTGCAGCCCATCGTCCACGCCAATTGCGCGGTCTGCCACCGTCCGGGCGAGGCGGCGCCGTTTTCACTCATTACCTACGAGGACGTTTCGAAGCGCGCCAAATTCATCCGCAAGGTAGTCAGTATCCGCTACATGCCGCCCTGGAAAGCCGACGACCACTACGTCGATTTTGCCAACAATCGCTCCCTGAGCGAGCAGGAAATCGCCACGATCGTGGCTTGGATCGATGCCGGAACGCCCAAAGGGAAAGAAGACAAAAAAGCCGAAAAAGCCCTGCTGGAACGCACCAATGCCGGCACCGCCTACGCCCGCAAGCCCGACCTGACACTGAAAATGTCGGAGGCTTTCGTTCAGAAAGGCGACGGAAAAGAGCGATTCATGATGTTCAAGGTACCTTTTGAACTACCGAAAGGTGCCAATGTAGAGGCCATTGAATTTACCTCCAACAACAAGAAAATTATCCACCACGCCAACTACGCCATCCATCCGGTGGAAGATACCGCGATCAACCTGTACAATACCGTCAATGTCGTGGATCTGAACGGCGAATCGGCCAGCCAATACTATCAGTGGGTGAAATACAAGAAGGAAATGGCCTACTACGGCGGCTGGATTCCGGGCGCTACCTACGAAACCTACCCTGCAGACATGGGTTGGGAAATGCCCCGCCGGGGCGTCATGCTGCTGACGGTACATTATGGTCCTTCGGCCCTGGACGCCGAAAGCATCAATGGCGTCAATTTCTTTTTTAAAGATACCCCCATCGAGCGGAAAGTGAAGGTGATTAGCCTGGGTTCGGGCGGGATTGGGGAGAAGGATATCACGCCCCCCTTCATGATTTTTGCGAATGAGGTCAAATCCTTCACCCTCAAAGTAGCCAATAACCAGCCCGACGTATCGTTATTATACGCCTGGCCCCACATGCATCAGTTGGGCAAGTCGTTCAAAGCGTATGCCACTCAGGCCAGCGGCGACACCATTCCGCTGGTACGCATTCCGGCCTGGGACTTCCGCTGGCAGGAGATTTACCGCTACCCGAAGCCGGTATTGCTACCCAAAGGAGCAGTGGTGCATATCGAAGGTACCTACGATAATACCGCCGATAATCCCATGAACCCTCATAATCCGCCCCAGCTGGTACTTTCGGACGGCAATATGCGCAGCGACCAGGAGATGATGACGCTGATTTTGATGTACGTCGAGCGAAAACCCGGCGACGATACGCTAACGTTTGACTGGGAGTGAGTCAGTGGGTAGTTACCGTTATCAGCTCTTCCATCAGCCTGTTACCTGGCTACTACCTCTTTAAAACACTACTGTATGGTCAATATTCTACAAACTTTTTTTTGCAAAAAGGAGCATTTTGTTCTGCTTTTTCTAGCCTTACTGGCTTGGCAGGAAACAATAGCGCAAACACTTTTTACCCGACTTCCTGCTGAATCAACGGGCATTGATTTTGTGAATAAAATCGAAGAAGATGACTCCCTGCACATTTTTCGCTACGAATACCTGTACAACGGCAACGGGGTAGGCGTCGGAGATTTCGACAACAATGGCTGGCCGGATCTGTTTGTTTCCGGCAACACGGTACCCCATAAATTGTATCTGAATCGCTCAGCCAAAACGGCGGGTACCATCCGGTTTGAAGACGTGAGCCGCGCGGCTGGCGTGGAAGGCAACGGCACCTGGGGTACGGGCGTGAGCGTGGCCGATGTCAATGGCGATGGGCGGCTGGATGTGTACGTCTGTCACTCGGGCTTTTTCCGGGAGAAAGCGCAGCTGGCCAACGAGCTTTTCATCAATCAGGGTGTGAAGAATGGGGTACCTATATTTCAAGAGATGGCGAAAGAAATGGGATTGGACGTACCGGGTACCCTATCGACGCAGGCGGCTTTTTTCGACTACGACCGCGACGGCGACCTGGATATGTTCCTGCTGAATCATTCTAACCACACAGTCAATCCGTTCCTGAACACCCGCGAAATTAGAGCTACGCCTAATCCCTACTTCGGCAATCGCCTGTTCCGCAACGATAGCAAGAAAGGTACCCCCCACTTTACGGACGTAACCAAAAAAGCGGGTATCATCAACAATGCCCTGAATTTCGGCCTGAGCGTTACCGTGGCTGATATTAACCAGGACGGCTGGCCCGACCTTTATACCAGCAGCGACTATACCGAGGTAGACTGCTACTATGTTAATAATCGCGACGGTACTTTCACCGAATCACTGCGGCAGTCGTTTGCCCATATATCCAAGTTCTCAATGGGCGCCGACATCGGTGATTTTAATAACGACGGCCGCCCCGACGTGCTGACCCTCGACATGCTGCCCGAAGACAACCACCGGCAGAAACTGCTGAAAGGCCCCGACATGTACGACCAGTACCATCTCCTGCTCGACAGCGGCTACTACCACCAGCAGATGCGCAATATGCTGCACCTGAACATGGGAACGGATGCCAAGGATCAGGTGCGATTCAGTGAGATAGGTCAACTGGCGGGTATCTCGAACACCGATTGGAGCTGGGCGGGACTCCTGGCCGACTTCGACAACGACGGCTGGAAAGACATCCTGATCACCAACGGCTATTTGCGGGATTTCACCAATATGGATTTCCTGAAATACACCGTGGCCGAGGCCCAATTGCAGCAAGCCGCCAAAGGCAATCTCAATTTTCAGACCTACGGCCTAGTGCAGAAAATGCCCTCCAACAAGCTTACCAACTATTTGTTCCGAAACCGGAATGGCGACGAAGCGAAAAACATAGGGTTTGAGAATGTTTCCCAACAATGGGGCTTGACCGAAGCTACCGTATCCAACGCCGCCACCTACGCCGATTTTGACCGGGATGGTGACCTGGACTTGGTGATTTCCAACATCAACGACCCCATCTTTATTTATCAAAATAATGCCCCCAGGAAAAACTACCTGACCCTGCGGCTGGAAGGCAATCAGCCCAACACCCAGGCTCTGGGCGCAAAAGTATGGCTGTATTCCGGCGGCCGGCAGCAGTATAAGGAACTCTACCCCGTGCGGGGGTACCAGTCGTCTGTTACTACCGATTTGCATTTTGGGCTGGGAGAAAATTCAGCTGTGGACTCTGTGGTAATAGCCTGGCCTTTGGGGGAGCGTACCGTTTTACCCATTCCCGCAACAAATCAATTGCTGGTTGTAAAAGAACCTTCGTCGGGAGGTACTTTGGCGGGATATAATGAGCCCAAAAGCAAACAACCTACCCTGTTCGAACAGATTTCTCCGAAAGAAACGGGACTTGATTTCATTCATCAGGAAAATGATTTTGTCGATTTCAAAGTCGAGGTACTTCTCCCTTACCAGCTCTCGCGCATGGGCCCGGCGCTGGCGCGGGGCGATGTCAACGGCGATGGCCGGGAAGACCTGTTTTTTGGCGGAGCGGCTAACCAGTTCGGGGTACTTTATCAGCAAACCGCCGACGGGAAATTTGCCGCCGCCCCCGCCCAACCCTGGCGGCAGCACGTAACTTCCGAAGCCGTAGCCGCGCATTTTTTCGATGCCGACGGCGATGGCGATCTGGATTTGTACATCGTGAGTGGGGGAAACGAGTACGAGGATCAGTCACTCGAATACCAAGACCACCTGTACCTCAATCAGGGCGGGGGTACCCTGGCCTTTGCCGGTAACGCGTTGCCCGTCATGCTCAGCCCTACACAATGCATCGCCAGCGCCGACGTGGACGGCGACGGGGATTTGGATTTATTTGTCGGGGGCCGGGCGGTGCCGGGTTCTTTCCCCGAAGCGGCCCGCAGCTACCTGCTGCGTAACGACAGCCAACCCGGTCAGGTACTTTTCACGGATGTGACAGCGGAATGGAACGCGAATCTGCTCCGGCCGGGTATGATCACGGCAGTAGTCTTAGAAGATCTGGATGGCGATGGACGGAAGGATTTAGCCCTGGCGGGCGACTGGATGGGCATAAGGCTTTTTCAAAATCGGAGTAACAGTTTTATCGAGGTACCTGCCAAAGCGCTGCAAAACACCGAAGGAATGTGGGCCTCGCTCACCGCCGCCGATCTGGATAGCGACGGCGACCTTGATTTAATAGCGGGCAATTGCGGGCTGAACAATCAGTTCCATACATCAGTCGACAAGCCCATGACGCTATACTACGACGATTTTGACAAGAACGGACTGGTCGATCCCATCATCAGCTACTACGTGGGCGACAAAAGCTACCCTATGTTCTCGCGCGACGAGATGCTGGACCAGATGGTACCCTTACGGCGCAAGTATCTTTCCTACGAATCGTACGCCGATGCCACCGTGGAAGATGTGTTTGGTAAAGCCAACGTCGAGAAATCAAAAAAACTGGTTTGTACGCAGCTGGCGAGCGTGATTCTGGAAAATAAAGGTAGCCTTACTTTCGCGCTCCATGAACTACCGCAGGCCGCCCAGGTATCCCGCATCGGGGGCATCGTCGTGGACGACGTCGATCTTGATGGCAGAAAAGATTTGATCGTCGCCGGCAACTTTTCGCCCTACCGCGTACAGCTGGGGCCCAGCGATGCGTCATTCGGTTTGTTTCTGAAACAGAAAAGTCCGCTGCAATTCGAGCCGGTAGGTCCTGAGCAATCGGGGCTATGGGCCGATGGCGACGTGCGCGCCCTGACTACCGTGAATGTGGGGGCACAAAAGTGGCTCATACTGGGGCGCAACGATAGTGCAACGCTGGTTTTCCGAATTAATCAGCCCAAAAAATAAGCCATGCGATTCCTTCCGACCCTATTTCTCATATTATTATGCTTTCCTGCTGCCGCCCAAAGAAGTACCGGCGGCACCGGTGGGGTACCTTCTACCGAGTTGTTTCACCGCGCCCAGAAAAACCTCACCCGCACCATCGTTCACGATATTTTCTCGCCTCCGGTAGCCAGCCGGGTGTATGTATACGCCAATGTGGCGGCCTACGAAGTCCTGGTGCGCAACCATAAGCAATACAAGAGTCTGTACGGGCAGATACCCGGCGTACCCGATCTTGCCCGCATACCTACCCCTGGCCAGATCAACTACCCCCTGGCCGCGCTCTACGCTTTGTTCCAGACGGGCGGAAAAATGGTTTTTTCCGAACCCCTGCTTCAGGATAGCGCGGCGGTCATTCTGCAAGAAATGCACGAAACCGATCCTGCTGTGTATCAGAACTCCCTCCGTTTCGGGCAGGCCGTGAGCGACAGCATACTCCGATGGGCGGCGCAGGATCACTACCCCGAAACCCGGCGGCGGCGGCGTTACACGTATAGCAAGGCACCCGGCAAGTGGGTACCTACCCCGCCGGGGTACTTCGACGCCGTCGAGCCCTATTGGAACCAGATCAGGCCGATGGTGATGGATTCGGCGCAGCAATTCAAGCCCGCCCCTCCGCCTGCTTTCAGCACCAATAAGGAAAGCGAATTCATGAAACAGGCTTACGAGGTATACGACCGAACGCGGCAGATGCCACCCGAACATACCCTGATTGCCAGCTACTGGGATTGTAATCCGTTTTATCTCAATACGCAGGGACACCTCAATTTTGCCACCAAAAAGCTCTCACCGGGCGGGCATTGGATGTCCATAGCCGGGCAGGCCGCCGCTACGGCGAACCTGGACTGGCCCGCTACCGCCGGGGCATACCTGCTGACTTCCATTGCCCTGTTCGATGGTTTCATCAGTTGCTGGGACGAAAAATATCGCAGCCAGTTGATCCGGCCCGAAACAGTGATTAACACCTACATCGACGAGAAATGGCGCCCCCTGCTCCAAACACCTCCTTTCCCTGAGTACACCAGTGGGCATAGCGTCATTTCCACGGCATCGGCGACGGTACTAGCCGACTATTTTGGAAAAGACTTTACGTTTATTGACAATACGGAGGTAGAATACGGCCTGCCCGAGCGCCGTTTTACTTCTTTTAGGCAGGCCTGTGACGAAGCCGCTATCAGTCGGTTGTATGGAGGTATCCACTACCGGGCGGCCATCGAAGAGGGTCAGATTCAGGGTGAGAAGGTAGGACAGCTGGTATTGGATAAGATTCGGCTCCGTCCTTGAATTCTCAGATAGGTGTTTGTTGTAAAACCTGCAAAACTCCTTGACTTGCTCCCTGATTTTATTTAAATTTCATTCCCAGTACCTCCCCGACAGACTTAAGTGAAGCCTTATAAGGCACTATTTATTAAATTTTTTTAATAAATTACGATTCCATCCTAAGAATAGTTTATATCTTTGAAACAAATTACTCTTTTTTTTAGTACTCTTTGAACTATGCAGTATTACTAAAAAGTTAAGCTTGTATTATTTTAATCACTTATTCAACCAAATTAAACACCTGCTATGCGACTAAAATTTACGTGTTTAAACCGTGTTTTGACCCTACTTTTCGTGCTGGCAAGCATCACGATGGGTATGGCTCAGACCAAGGCCGTAACGGGCACGGTTCAGGATGAGGCGGGCAATGGGTTGCCCGGTGTTTCTTTCCTCGTGAAAGGAACCAACAATGGCGGTGCCACCGACGCGAATGGTAATTTCCGGGTCAATATCAGCACCGATAACGCTGTCCTCGTATTTTCTTCCATCGGTTTTCTGGGTAAAGAGGTACCCGTAGGTAACGCCAGTGTACTTACTGTTACGCTTACCGAAGACACCAAGCTGCTCAATGAAGTAGTGGTGACCGGTTTCGGTATGACGCAGGAAGCCCGCAAACTTTCTTTTTCTGTACAAAGTGTAGAAGGTCAGGATCTGACTCGTACCAATAACGCTAACGTGGTAAACGCCCTGCAAGGTAAAGTAGCCGGAGTAATGATCAACCAAGGTACAGGCGGACCGATGTCTTCTTCGCGCATCCGTATTCGGGGTAATGCTTCGCTAAGCCCTAACTCCCAACCTCTGTTTGTCGTAGATGGCGTACTGATTCGTCCCGGCACAACGGGCGCCGACTCATGGGGTGCAGGCCAGGACTTTGGTAACATCATGAAAAATATTAACCCTGATAACATCGAGTCTATGACTGTGCTCAAAGGCTCAGCGGCCAGTGCGTTGTACGGCTCGGAAGCCTTGAACGGGGTGGTGGTAGTACAAACCAAAAAAGGACGGTCGGACAAGGGTATCGGCGTTACCTACAACCATACTTCTTCTTTTGAAACCGCCTACCGGTTCCTGGATTTACAGAACCAGTACGGAGCCGGCTTGGACCCTACGTTTACGGTGGGAGCCGATGGGGTACCCGAAGTGGACCGCAATAACTGGCCTTATTCGTTCGGTCCCAAATTTGAAGGACAGCAGGTCCGTGACCTGGATGGCCGTATGATCGAATGGAAAGCCAATGACCCGTTGAGCTTCTTCCAGACAGGGAAATACATTAACAACAATGTGGCCGTAGAAGGCGGCAATGAACGCAGTACCTTCCGGGCTTCGTTCTCCAATTTGAAGAATACGTCCATTATGCCCGCGGGTACCGAACTGAAGCGGAATAACTTCAACATCCGGGGTACGCAGAAGATAGGTAAAATCTTTAATCTGGACGTGAGCGCCGACTACACAGACAATGACATGGTGAACCCCATTCGTCAGGGTGGTAATTACAACCCCGTCTTCCGGTTCGTGTATTACCGTCCGCGCTCGCTGGACATCGATTACTGGATGAATAACTATCTCGATCCTGTTGCAGGAGGACGCCGTCAGGGAGCCAACGATCCCTATAGTATCACCCAATTCATGTTCGAGACGTTCCAGTATCAGCAAATGCGTAATGAGAAAGTGTTCCGTAGCAACATTGACCTGAACGGTACCATTACGCCCTGGCTGAGCTTTTTGTTACGCGGTAATGTCCAGACTGAACTCTATACCGGTAATAATATGAACCGGGGTCCCAATGCGAACTTTACGGGTGGCGAATACGGTGAGTACACCGAAAACAAGAGCCAGTCTCGTTTTCAGGGGATCGTGATGTTCAACCACCAGTTTGGAGACGATTTTAACCTCAGTTTCAATGTGGGAGGCGAAACCAACCGCTTGAATGGAGGCCGATACTTCCGGGCAGCTACCAATGGCGGCCTAAGGGTACCTGATGTATTTACATTAGCAAATACACAGAATACGCTCAACTATAGCAATAGCCTGACCCCTTCCCGCCGGATCGACGCCTTGTACGCCTATGGTGATGTGACATTCAAGGACGCCTTGACACTCAATTTCAGCTACCGGAATGACTGGTCATCTACCCTGACCTACGCCGATGGCAGTGGTGATTACTCCTATTCATATCCAGCCGTAGGTCTGGCCTGGATCGCGACCGAGTCAATCTCCAACCTGCCCACGTGGTTGTCATTCGGCAAGTTGCGGGCCAGCTTTGGATACACTGGAGGCGATACTGATGCCTGGAATACCAACTCGACAGGAAATTACGGCCCCTTAGGTACCTATACGCAAGCCGATGGTAGCCAGGTCAACCTCTCGGGCTTCCGGGACAACACCCTACCCAATTACGGCCTGAAAAACCGTCTGGCCCGTGAAGTGGAAGTAGGTGCCGATATTCGTTTCTTTAGCGGTCGCCTGGGCTTTGATTTCACTTATTATAACAAGCTGACGCGCAACGAAATCCTGAGCCTTTCCACAACACCCGAATCAGGAGTAAACAGCAAAATTGTTAATGCGGGTAAAATCCAGAACAAAGGCATCGAGCTTTTGATCAATGCTACGCCTGTGAAAGCTGGTAAGTTTGAATGGAATACCAGTCTGAATTTCACCCGTAACCGCAACAAGGTACTAGAACTAGTAGAAGGTACAGACACCTACCAGCTGAGCCTGGGCTTCGGAGCTGACATCCAGTCAGTGGCCCGTGTTGGGAAAGACTATGGTACCCTCATTACGTCCTACGCCTATGCTACCTATCAGGCCAAGGATGCCAATGGCAATCCCATTGATAATCCTGCCAACGGACAGAAGGTCATTGGTGCCGCCAGTGGTACTACGGGGGGCTATCCTTCGTACCTGCGTAGCGGTTCGTACGGCCAGGGTGCCAAAGAACTAGGTACCATGATGGAAAACTTCCTGGCCAGCAATATCAACTCGTTCCGTTTTGGTGACTTTTCAGCTAATATCCAGCTGGACGGCAAATTTGGCGGCCTGATGGCTTCGGCTACGCACCAGTATGGTTCGTCTAACGGAAACTTCAAGAACAGTCTGTTTGGCCGTGACACCGAAAATGGGGGTATTACGTTTACGGATGAACAGGGTAATGTGCGCAACGACGGTATCATTCCTGAAGGCGTACTGGCCGATGGCTATAGCGTAAAAGTAGCGGATCAGACGATCGACTTGGGCGGTATGAGCTACGCTGAGGCCGTAGAAAAAGGCTACCTGAAGCCAATCCCCGCTTATGCTTACTATGAAAACCTAACGCAGTGGGGCTCAGGTATCCGTGAGTATTCCGTTTTTGAAAATTCGTGGGTATCGCTTCGCGAGGTATCAGTGGGCTATAACGTACCCGCCTCGTTGCTGGCCAAAGCCAAAGTGCAATCGATGCGGGTAAGCCTCGTGGGTCGTAACCTGATCTACCTGTACCGTACGGCGAAGGATGGCATCAACCCCGAAGGATTGTACAGCAACCGGGCGGGCGAATTTATGGAATACGGCGGTCTGCCCTTTACCCGCAACCTGGGGGTTTCTGTCAGCATTGGCCTGTAATCCCGATTTAACTCATTCATATATCAAATCAGAAGCAACATGAAATTCTTAAAATATAAAATTTTGCTGCTGGCTACCGCGGGATTCCTGGTGACTTCCTGCGATAAGCAGGACTTCGTGGATGTGAATACCAATCCCGACGCGCTTTCGGCGATTCCTCCCCAGAATCAGTTCCTCAATGCCACTATAGCCATTCACGGCCAAGACTTCGAAGCCTTTTACGACCTTTACCGTCGCATTATGCCCTGGCTTCAGTACACCACCGGGCTGAATGGTAATCAGGGAGCTTTTACGCAAACCTTCGACAATTTTTCCCAGCGGTACGGGCGGCTTTATAGCGGTGTCGGCGATCGGCTTTACGATCTGGAAAAGCTGGTTGAAAATATGCCTGCCGAAGAGCAGCCCCGGTATACGAACATGATTCGCATCGCCCGGATTCTGAAGGCTTACTATACGTTCTACGTATCAGATATCTACGGAGCCATTCCTTATTCGGAAGCATTTCAGGGCCGTTATGGGGGTACCTTGCAACCCGGCTACGACACCCAGCAGGAAATATTTGCCCAACTGGATAGTGAGATAAAAGAAGCCGTTGCTACGCTTAAAACCAACCCAACTGTTCCACAGATAAGTCTGGGATCATACGATCAGTACTATGGCGGCAACGCGCAGAGCTGGGTTAAGGCCGGCAATGCCCTGCGACTGAAAATCGCAATGCGTCAGATTAAAGTAAACGCCAGCACGGCACAGACCATTATCAAGGAAGTACTGGCGATGCCCGCCGCCGACCTAATGGCCTCCAATGCCGATGGATGGGTGTTCAAAGCCAATGCTGCTTTTACCGGCGGAGGAAACTGGGACCCTACAACCCTGCGTGCGCCTAAGCCCATCGTGGACTTTATGTGGCAGACTAAGGACCCCCGCATCGACGCGTTCTTTACGCCTAATTCTTACTCACAAGCCAACATCGATTTGCTGATTGCGGCCAATCGTCTACCCTCAGGTACCAAAGCACCGGAGCGGCGCTACGTGGGCAGCTTCACCAATCCCGATCAGGTGAAACTACCCGCCATTACGCAGCAATACTATACGCCTCGTTCCATCACGGCCAATGGCCAGCAATTGACCATCGATACGTTATCGTACATTCAGCCGCGTCTGTTCAGCGCTACCATCGCCGATGCTAATGGCAACGCCGGTACGGGCTTCTCGTATCTGCCGGTCATTACGTTCTCCGACTTCGCTTTCATGCGGGCTGAGGCTGCTGCGCGGGGTATCACCGCCGAAAGCGCTAAAACCTGGTACGAAATGGGCGTTACGAGTTCGATCAACTGGTACGATATGGTTGCTCAGGGCGCTCAGCTCACCAATTACACCCCGGTAACCCAGGCAGAAATTGATGCCTATCTGGCCCGGCCCGAAGTAGCCTTCGATGCCAGTAAAGCACTGAACCAGATCGCCAGCCAGGCCTATCTGCATTTCCTAAAGCAACCCACCGAAGGCTGGGCCAACTGGAAGCGGACGGGCATTCCCAATGACAATTCCGTGGTTCCTATGCCTACGCTCACCAACAACGGAGCCACGCTGATCATTCCGCGTCGGGCGCCCATTGGTCTGGTGAATCCGAGTGATCCCAACTTTACCAACAAGCAGGCAGCCTACGATGCCATGCTGGCCCTGCCCGGCTTTGGCCGCGACCTGCAGGACGCCACAGGTCGTGTGTGGTGGGACCAACCCTAAGGATATTGGTTAATTTGATTGTTGTTAATTAAAAAACAGGGCCGGATATCCGGCCCTGTTTTTTATGCAAAAGTATTTTACTGCTTCCTGTATTGAACAGCGAATTTGCCAGAAAACCACCGACTATTAGATTGTCGAAATCAGCGCAATGTATTTTCCAGAACAAGTACTCCCTTATTCTCCGTTTTCCAGCGTTCGAGCAGAGATTTTGGGGTAGGTGTAATCGCCAGATAAAAGGACCCCAGCAATAAATCTAGGTCGCCGTCCTGATCTACGTCGGCGGCATCCATGGTGAGCCAGCGCCCTTGGTTCGGGTCAGCGAAGGTTCGGGGGGTGAAATGGTTATTCCCGGTATTTTCCAAATACACAAAACTCCGCACTGGATCGAGACTAAAATCCGGGAAGAACGCAATGGCGGCAATATCGAGATCACCGTCCTGATCGAAATCGCGGGCCATGGCCTGCGTGGCGCCGTCGAGCGGAAAGAAGTATTCTTCCTCAAATTTATCCTTTCCCTTGTTGATGAAAATCCGTACCCCGTGGTAGGGTTTCAAGGTATAGGTCTTATCGCCGTTATCACCGTTTGCGTAGAGGATGTCCAACTTACCATCCTGGTTAAAATCCGCCAGCTCAAAGGTACCTGAGCCATACGAAGGCGGGAAACGCAACAGGATTTTCTTGGCAAAATTGCCCTTACCTCCATTGAGGTACACCGCGATCTGCTCGTCGCCCTGCGCCCAGAGTACCCACAGGTCCGAGCGTCCATCACCATCGTAGTCTTCCCAGTACGTCATGCGGGCGCCGGGGCGGGTTTCTACCACATGCCTGGTCATGGAATCCGTCGCAGTAGCGGCATACCACGCCAGTTTACCCGTATAATTACCGTATTCACAAATTATCACATCTTCGCGGCCATCCTCATCCACATCGGCGTAGGTAGCTTGAACGGGTCTCTGCAACTCCGCAATGACACGCTTGCCCCGCCAGTTCCCGTTTGCCTTCCGGATCGAAACCAGGGTACCCTTCGCCTCGTCGTTGGGGTCCATGTAGCCCATGCTCAGCAGGTTCCAGCTACTTCCTTCCCGAGACTTAAAGTCCGAAAAAGGGCTTTCGAAATTGAACAGGGAGTCGATCACCCGCAGCTTATTATCCATGACATACATGGCTCCCGATCGGTGGCTGGTCCAGACCTGACGGCTGTACGGATCGTAGCGAACCGCCGTGACCGTGGCTGTAACAGGACTCAGGGTATGCCTCAATCGAAAGTTTTTCAAGGGCTGAAGCGTGTCACGATTAGGTCGCGGCAAGGTTTCAGGCGCATTTTGGGCGTAATAGTCCACTATACTTGCCCATTCCTCTTCGCTGACTACTGGTACCTTGGGGAAAACGCCCAGTTCTTCGGTGCGTAGTTGCTGCTCAAAGTTTTGAAAAATGGCAGAATCGTCTTTCGCAACGTGCACGCCCATCCAGGAAGCCATGTAGGGCAGCGCCCCTTCTACCCAGGTTTTTTTGTCGAGCAGGGAGGGCTCGGGAAACACATGGCAACCCGCACAGTACTGCCGGGCCAGCACCTCGCCTTTGGGTTTCTGCCCGGTCCCGCACGACCAGTACGTCAGGGTACCTACCGCCAGGAGGGTACCTCCCAGCCAGATTTTCCTGAAATGAATCACGCTTCGAGTAAGTTTTGAAAAGCCGTTTCTACCTGATCAAACTCAAAACGCGCCAGTTCGTTTGCCATACGCTGATTTATTTCCGCAAGATTGAGGTTGCCGATGCTGCCTTCGTGGATGTGTTTGAGGTTGCGGGGCGGTTGGTAGGTACCTTCACCAATTTCCCTACCTACCTGCCGGTAGGCATCGCGGAAAGGTACCCCCTGCATCACCAGCTCATTGACACGCTCCACGCTGAACAGCAGATCGTAGCGGGCTTCATCCAGCAGATTGGTTTTTACTTCCATATTCTCCAGCATGAACGTGGCCACATCCAGACAATCCAGAATTTCGTCGAAAGCAGGCATCAGGATTTCCTTCAAAAGTTGCATATCGCGGTGGTAGCCCGAGGGTAGGTTGCTCAAGACCAATGTCACTTCCATCGGTAGGGCTTTCAGGCGGTTGGTTTTGGCCCGCAGGAGTTCGGCCACGTCGGGGTTTTTCTTGTGTGGCATGATGCTGCTACCCGTCGTCAGAGCGTCAGGCAGTACGATGAAGCCGAAATTCTGGCTATTGTACAGGCACACATCCATCGCCAGCCGCGACACCGTAGCCGCCAGCGAGGCGAGGGCCGTCAGAGCGGCCTGCTCGGTACGGCCGCGGCTCATTTGGGCATATACCACATTATGATGCATACCTTCGAAGCCCAGCAGTTTGGTGGTCAGGATACGGTTGAGCGGAAACGACGAGCCGTAGCCCGCGCCTGAGCCCAGCGGATTGCGGTTGGCGAGCCGGTAGGCCGCATTCAATTGGACCACATCATCGATGAGTCCCTCGGCGTAGGCTCCAAACCACAGGCCAAAAGACGACGGCATGGCGATCTGCAAGTGCGTGTAGCCGGGCAACAGATCGTCTTTGTGCTGCTCAGCCCGGGCGTTCAATGCTTTGAATAGTTTTTCGGTGGCTTCCACAGTCCGCTTCAAACGGTCACGGACATAGAGTTTCAAGTCCACCAGTACCTGGTCATTGCGCGAGCGACCGCTATGGATTTTCTTGCCGGTATCACCCAGCTTGCGCGTCAGAAGGAGTTCAACCTGCGAGTGCACGTCTTCCACGCCTTCTTCTATTTCGAATTCTCCGGCCTGAACCTTTTGATAAATGGCCTTGAGTTCTGTTTTCAGTTCGGCCAGTTCGTCAGCAGTGAGCAAGGCGATGGACTCGAGCATGATCGCATGGGCAAGGTTGCCCAATACATCGAACTCGGCCAGATGTGCGTCCAGTTCGCGGTCGCGCCCAACGGTGAAGCGTTCAATTTTTTCGGAGGTAATGGTATTTTCTTTTTGCCAGAGTTTCAAGAGTAGCTCAATTTTGATTGGAAGCCAAAGTTCGCAAGGTTTTAGGGAATATCCGAAAAAGGTACCTGATACGGACCGATGCAATTGGCTTTAGGTACTTTTTATGAGGGGTTTGTGCTTCCGTCGTTTGTGACTTGACTTGTGGGTAAACTTATGCGACATTATGCTCACATTGCCATCGGTTTCCAGAACGGCCAAATCTACTTTTTTGATAGAATCAACGCCATGCTCACGGGCAGCGGCCTCCAGTTCGGGCTCCGTAATCTGGGCTTTTTCAAGGTTCTTGTATTGCAGGGTACCTTTGTAAATCAAAGTGATGGATTCGCCTTCTACCAGTTTTTGCAGCTTCCCGTGACGGAACAGGATTTTCTTCAAAATGATATTCACCACGAATAAAGCCGCCGCGGCCAGAAGTCCCCCGATAAAATCATGCAGGCTTCCTACCATGGCGTTTTGCAGGGCATTGCTGATGAGGAGGATAAACACCAAATCCAATACAGACAGTTGTGTGAGTTCCCGGCGCCCTGAAAGCCGCAAAGAAACGACCAACAGCAGATATACTGCTATGGTTTGACCGATTACGCTCACATACTGGCTCATATGATTCTTCTGAGGATTGTAATTTGTACCGGGGCTTTATGGAATGTGCGAAAAATGAAAGACCAGGGTACGGTAACAGATTGGCCCATTATTCACCGATCACTTCGCCATAAATTTCAGCTATTTTCACCTATTAATGCTGGGGCCATAGCTCAGAAAACTTCGTTTCTACGTTTTTTAACAATTATACACACAGCCGCTTGTTATCCTCCGGCATTTCAAAAAGCATCACATGGGCTAATGTACCGATAATTTCCCGGCCCGCCGCTAAGACTTTTTCCCGTTTTCAGTCAACCGGATCCGTTTTGACCGCTTATCCCGTTCATTCTTGAATGCGCGGGCCAGCTCCCTCATTTTCATCCGATCCAGCATATTTGAATTTCACAATTCTTGTAACTCCCCTGGTAGATCCCACCCACTGGAAAGGAGACCACTTATTAGGGGATCCGCTATGCTACCCGAGATCAAGGGATTTATGAGCTGGGGGTAGGCAGGACAGGCATTCTGAACTGATTGCATTCATTTCAAAACCACCCCCATTGCATGTTCCGTAACTTTCCATTACTTGCATATGCTTTCCAAATAGGTGATCTTACTATCAACCCAAATAACCAGGCTATGCAGAAGTCATTCGCTCTCCTTTTCTTATTCGCAGCCTTTTTCCTAACCGGAAAACCCGCCCAGGCCCAAGGTACCCCCTATCGGCTGGTAATCGATATGGTGAGTGCCGACACCAGCGACCACGCGGTCATCCTCCGACAGATTCGTAATCTTTGGAAGGAACTACCCGGCACGCAGGTTGAAATCGTCATGCACGGCAAAGCGCTCACGATGGTACAGAAAGATCAGGCGGTGATGGGTGATAAAATCGCGGCTCTGCAAAAAGAAGGCGTGGTGTTTGCGGTCTGCCGCAATACGATGAAACGCTACAACCTCGCCGAAAAGGATTTCATCCCCGCTGCTACGTTCGTACCCGCTGCCATCGCTGAACTGGTAAAAAAACAGCAGGAAGGCTGGAGCTACCTCAAGGCCGGGCATTGAGGTTTAGTATAGATAGGTACCTGAATAAACAAACCCATGAACACTCCAATCACTCCACTCGATACCGTCATGCACGGCCTCATGAGCCGCTATCAGGAACGGGTACCTGATGTCATGGCCATCATCCAGGCCATGATTTCCGAAGGGATGATCGACAAGCCAGAGGATATCGAAAACGACCACATTGCCTTTCGAACGCTAGGTGTACCGCATCTGGGTATTGCCTCGTTTGAGAAGATATTCCTGCACTACGGCTACCGAAAGCGCGACTACTACCATTTCGAAGGCAAAAAACTGGACGCGTACTGGTTCAGTCCACCCGAGCCGCACTACCCGCGTATTTTCGTGAGCGAGCTGCGAGTCGGGGATTTGTCGGAAGAAGCTCAGCGTATCATCCATAGCTACACCCGGGAAGTCACAAGCGATCCGGTAGACAGCCTGGATCTTGATAACGGGGCCGAAGTAGATGCTTTTTTGCACCAGCCTTTGTGGCGTACCCCTACCCTCAGCGACTACCAGACGTTGTTGAAAGAAAGCGAATACGCCGCCTGGGTAATCTACAACCGCTATTACCTCAATCACTTCACCATCAGTGTGCACAACTTACCCGCAGGTTTCAATACCGTAGCCGAGTTCAATGCGTTTCTGGAAAGGCACGGTTTCAAACTCAACGACTCGGGTGGCAAAATCAAGGAAAGTCCCGACGGTGGCCTGCTGCAAAGCTCGACCGTGGCCCAAATGATCGAAGCAGAGTTTGACGAAGGAAGAAAACACACCATTTCAGGCTCGTACGTAGAGTTTGCCGAGCGAAGGGTACTGCCCGAATTCGCCGACCTGCCCGCCGATCAGATACAACACAAGCACCGCCGCGACGGATTCGAAGCCGGGAATGCCGACAAGATTTTTGAAAGTACCTACACGACGCAGACGGGGAAAAATTAAAAAAGCGATTAGCTAATCGCTTTTTCACTCATTCACCAGAAAATACACAATCCGGCAGGCGCTCCCCCTACTCTCCGGATTTTTGGTATCTGTGATCGTCACTTTTAGCGTATGCTTGCCGGGTTTGAGGGTGTCGGCCAGCATCAGGTACCACGGCAGGTGCAGCTGGGTACTCCACCGTGTAAACAGATCGAGCGTCTGGGCTTTTTTTCCGTCGATCCGGTACGACAAAGTACCCGCATCGGGACCGGAAACGATGGCAATGCCCACGCCGCGCCCGGTAAAATTCAACTCAAAAGAATCGCCGATATTCTCCCCGACCAGCATGGGTACCTTCACGAAACCGGCCCGTGTGGCTAGCGGCCTGTCTGGCTCCCAGACGGGATCGATCTTGAAGCCTTTGGTAGGTACGGCCTCTTCCAGAGCCACATAGTGCGCTTTACTATACGAAAACGCGTCCATCGGCGCGGGCAAGGCGTTGGGTTCCGGCAATTTGGTTAAATCCGTTTTTTCAAGTAGTTCCCGGATCGACTGGTAGTAGAGTTCCTGTCCGAAGGGAGAAGGGTGCAGATCCTTAAAGTCGTATTTCCAGGTAAGCTCTCCCGCCGCAATCCGGTCGTGGATTTCCTGCGCAAGATTGATGAATGCGGCCCCATAGTGCTCAGCTACTTCTCGATGAACGGCTACTTCCACGGGTTCTTTGCCTTGATCGTAATCATCGTTTTTGAACGGCTCCGCGAAAGCCATCAGGACCACACTCATAGCCGGATTGGCTGCGTAAGCCTGCCGCATGATACCGTCCAGCGCCCGGGTTTGCGCCTCCCGACTGAATCCGTTGCCGCGGTCATTGACGGCACTTTCGACAAAAAGCAAGTCGGGGGTACCCTGCGCGAGTACGTCGCGGCCGAAGCGGAACGCGTGGGGGGTACTTCCCAGCGACGGAATTCCGGCGGCGATGAAAGCGAATTTGGTATCGGGAAAACGCTCCCGCAAGTACTGTTCCGTCTTGTTGCGCCAGCCCGGATTGTGCGTAATCGACCCACCCAGGAAGGCTACGGTACCTACCTTTTTATTTTGAAATTTTGACAACGCCGCGCCCACTCCCCGGTTGGGTTCCAGGTACGTATCCCGGCTAAGTACCTTCTGCACCGGATAGCTGCGTTCCTGAATAAAATTCGCCCAGCGTTCGGGATGCTCGATGGGGAAATGGTGGCCTTCGAGCATTTGCTCGCCCCGGCTCATGGAATACTCACTCGCCGGGCCGCCCAGTTTCATGTAGTTTTCGATCAACGGAAACGTATTTTCGTCGGAAGGTACCAGCTTATCCTGCAAGCTAATCACGTGCAGCACCGGAATTTTGAAAGCGGCCATTCCGGCCAGATCGTTGAGCGGAATATCCCTGAAATCTTTGGCCGTCTCCTCAGTCAGGCCGTAAAGATCCAGCCAGCGTTGCCAGTCTTCGGGCGAGCCTTTACTTTTGCCCTTGCCACCCGGCCAGCTTTTGGGGTCGCATACGGGTGCCTCGGCGTAGATACAGCTAACCTTGCTCGGGTTGCGCTTGGCCCAACCATACACGTACAGTCCACCCCGGCTTACCCCTTCGAGGGCTACTTTGGGTGCAAAGTCTTTCTTCGTGGTCAGGTAGTCGTAAAACTGATCCCACAGGCGCATGGCTTTGGGATGCCCGAACAAATCGTTGGTATTGATATAAGCCACGTGAAAACCGCGACTGAGCAAAATGCTGTCCATTTCGGTGTGCCACGTAGGAAAATGCGCCCGCCACACCCACGGATTACCGGGCAACGCCTGCTTGGGCTTTACGTACCAGGCCGTGGTACTTTCAAAGGGGAAATCTACTTTTTCGAATCCCTTCCAGGTGGAGGTGGTTTCGGGAGATTGGGCGAAGGTAGTTTGTGAAAACAACAGCCCGAAAGCTATTAGAATAAGCGCATTGAGATTTCTTTTTTTCATGAAAACATTTCGTTAGGATTTGAGGGGGCTATTCCGGTAAGTTTTTACTTGTAGAGATTACGGAGAAAGTACTACCCTGCTCTGCTTTCAGGAATAGGGTTAGAAGAGGCTCGTTGATGTAGTAATTGCTCCTGCCCATCTTCCGCTTAGTCACCAAACCTTTTTCAGTTAGCAAATCGAGATATCGGGTGGCGGTCAGGCGTGATACCTGCAAATCATCCATCACAAATTCAATTTTGGTGTAGGGATGCCGAAACAAATTATTGAGCAAATCCTGACTATACAGTTTGGGGAGTTTCGTTTTTAACTCCTCTTTGTAGTGCTGCATCAGATCGCGTACCGTCTGTACCAGTACTATGGATTCCTTGGCAGTTTGTTCTATCCCTTCCAGCATATAGAGTATCCAACCCTCCCATTCTTGAGTATCCCGCACTGCCTGCAATCTTCTATAGTATTCGCCTTTACTCTTTATTATGTATCGGCTGAGGTATAACGTCGGCAGGTTCAACAAATCCTTTATTATCAAATACATAATATTCAAGATTCTGCCAGTTCGTCCATTGCCGTCATAGAAAGGGTGGATACTTTCGAACTGGTAATGTACCAATGCCATCTTGACCAAAGGGTCGGCATCCAGCATAGAGTCGTCATTGATGAAAGCCTCCAGATTACTCATCAGTCGCATAATATCCTCTTGATCCTGCGGAGGTGTATATACCACTTCACCAGTCTGTTGATTGCGTAGCGTTGTGCCTGGTAAACGGCGGAATCCTGCCTGATTTTGTTCCAATTCTTCCTGCACCGTCAAAATATGTCGCAGGGTCAATATCTTGTTTTGTCTAATCAAAGCAAAACCCTTTTTCAGAGCACTGGCATAGTGTTGCACCTCCTTGGCAGACTGGCTTTCCGATACATCAGCAAAAAGTTCTGCCTTGAATAAATCATCATGGGTAGTAATAATATTTTCAACCGCCGAGCTGTCTTTGGCCTCCTGAAGTACCAGCGTGTTGATCAGGATAGATTCGTTTGGAATTGTACTCGCTATTCCCTTCAGCTCTGCCAGATACCGATGAGCCGCCGCAGCTTTCCTTAACACGGCATGGGTTTCTACCTCAACCGTTGGGGGCAAAAAAGAAAGCGTGAAGGGCATAGAAGATAATTTATGCAATTGAATATATATACAAAGTACCCTTTTACTATGTATATACTTCTAGACATGTATAGAAAAAGCAGGTTTTCTATACATGTGGTTTACAAAAGCACTTAAATCAAACCAAATCCTTATTTTTAGATTCCAATCTTAACCAGACTCCTGTAAATGCGTTCATTCTCTACTTTTCCTCTGCTCACATTTCTGCTTTTATTCCTGAGCCTTCCTTCCTTTTCCCAAACCATCCCCACCATCCTGAACGAGCGCGAGCGCGCCGAAACTGTGGATGCCATTCTGGAAGATCGCTTCGAGAATCTGCTGCCACAGCTCATGCGCCGCGAGGGCGTGGATATGTGGGTGATTATTTCGCGGGAGTACAACGAAGACCCCGTCATGAAAACCATGCTGCCCAGTACCTGGCTGTCGGCGCGGCGGCGGACGATTATGGTATTTTATGATCCGGGCGAAGGCAAGCCGCTCGACAAACTGGCCATTGCCCGCTACGATGTAGGTACTTTGCTGAAAGGCGAGTGGGACATCAGTTCCAACCCCGATCAGTGGGATGCGCTGGTCAAGGTGATTCAGCAAAAGAATCCGAAGCAGATTGCGCTCAACTACTCCAAAAACTACGCCCACGCCGACGGGCTCACCTACACCGAGCAGCAAGAGTTCATGAACAAACTACCCAAGCCGTTTCAGGCGCGGGTGACTTCGGCCGACCGCCTCGCGGTAGCCTGGCTCGAAACCCGAACCGAGAAAGAAATGGTCATTTACCCCATGATCTGCCGCATTTCGCACCAGATTATTCAGGAGGCTTTTTCGGAAAAGGTGATTCAGCCGGGCGTGACGACGACCGACGATGTGGTATGGTACCTGCGGCAGCGCGTGACGGATTTGGGGCTGGATACGTGGTTTCACCCGACGGTGGACATCCAACGCGCCGACGCCACCAATTTCGATCACCTGCGTACTTTTTCCAAGCGGCCCGGCCAGCAGGTGATTATGCCCGGCGATCTGCTGCATACCGATTTTGGGATTACCTACCTACGCCTTAACACCGATCAGCAGCAAATCGCCTACGTCCTGAAACCCGGCGAGACGGAGGTACCCGACTACCTCAAAAAGGCCTTCCGTCAGGGGAATCGTTTGCAGGAAATTCTGACCGAACAGTTTACAGCGGGAAAATCCGGCAATCAGATTCTGCTCGATGCCCTGGCCCAATCCGAAAAGGAAGGCATCAACGGCAGCATTTATACGCACCCCATCGGCGTGCATGGCCACGCGGCCGGACCTACCATCGGTATGTGGGACGCGCAGGGCGGCGTAAAAGGCCCCGGCGACTACCCGCTCTTTCCCAACACGGCCTACTCCATCGAGTTGAACGCCGCCGTGAAAATCGACGAGTGGAACAAAACCATCCGCATCATGCTGGAAGAAGACGGGTACTTTGATAAAAATGGCTTCCGTTACATCGACGGGCGGGAGACGGAAATCTATACAGTACCGCGCAAGATTGAGTATGTGCGGTAATTTTGAAATTCCAGCTTGACAAGAAATCAAATGACAAATCGAAAAAGTGGTCTGATTATGAAGCTCCTGGTATTCACTTCACTAATAGTAGTGAGCCAGACTACCTATACGTTCGGGCAGAAGAACAATTTGGCCAATCGGTATGTGGATGCCTACAAGCAGTACCTGGGTGCGACCTGTCCGTTGGAAAAAGATGCGATAAAGCACTTTGTCTATTTTGGCCGTGAACGGCAGGCTATCCGCGATCATTCCTTTTTGAAGATTGCCCGATTCGAGGGAGCCCAGATCATGTACGCGTGGCGGGAGCTGGAGCCGGAGAAGGACAAGTACGATTTTACGATCGTCCGGGAAGATTATGAGTACCTCAAAGCCCACGGGAAGAAATTATTTATCCAGTTTCAGGATGCGACCTTTTCGCCCCAGTACAAAGCAATACCCGCCTACCTGCTTGCTGCGGAATACGACGGAGGGACGGTAACTCAGCTCGACGACAACGGCAAGGTGGAAGGATGGGTGGCGAAGCGCTGGAATCCCGAAGTACAAAAACGGTTTGCCCAATTGATGGCGGCTTTGGGTAAGGAGTTTGACGGAAAAATAGAAGGGATCAACCTGCAGGAAACGGCCATCGGAGTAACGGCGAAAGTCGATGCAAGTTTCACTCCTGAGAAGTATGTGCAAGGATTGAAAGCAAACATGCTATCCCTCAAAAATGCTTTTCCCAAATCAACAACAATGCAATACGCCAATTTCATGCCCGGCGAATGGTTGCCCTATGACGACAAGGGGTACCTGCGCGCGCTCTATGCCTACGGCGAGCAGATTGGGGTGGGCCTGGGTGGCCCCGACCTGATGTACACCCGCAAAGGAAACCTCAACCATACCGTGGCAATGATGCACGAGTTTGATTATAAGGTACCTATCGGCATTGCCATTCAGGATGGGAACTATGTAGGTACCACCGGAAGCGACAAGGTAGTAGCCAAAAGAAAAAACCTTGTATCAGTTCTGCACGCCTTTGCCAGGGACTTTCTGAAAGTGGACTATATGTTTTGGGTGGATCAGGAACCCTATTTTAGCGAGGATGTGGTACCTTGCTTTGCGCCGGGGGAAGGGGGAAAATAACAGTCAAAGTATTTGGTTTGCAGCAGGTTGTAGAAAATTGACGTTGGTACCTATCTCTGCTAGTTTTCATCACATTGACGGTTGATAGGCAAATGACTGACTAGAGGGCTGAGGGGTAGTAGTCATTCGGCAGAGCCTAGTGCCTGTTGGGGGAAGTTGATATAATATTAACTCGTAGTTAAAGAATTATTTCTTGTCTAACAATTTGAGAGGTGAATTGCTAATATAAGGCACTTTACCAGAGGGGACAATCAGGCTAGCAGACTTAAGATGTGTTTCTTGATCATCAAAGAAAATATGAGCACCAAAAGCACTTAGTACTTTATCTTTTGACAGACCACCCATAAAGTAGGCTTCATCTACGTATACCCCCCATTTACGAAGCGTTCGAATCACGCGCATATGTGAAGGTGCATTGCGGGCTGTAACAATTGCTATTCTTAACGGGGACATTTCAATTCCAGAAGGAAATTTTTCTTGAATTTTGGAAAGTTTGATTAGAAGTTTAGCAAACGGCCCCTCGGCCAAAGGATCGTCTTCATGTTCTGCTTCATATTTATGAAAGGCATCCATTCCTTCGGTTTTATACCTGTGTTCTGATTCATCTGAAAAAATAACCGCATCTGCATCAAAAGCTATTTTTACTCGATTATCACTAGGGTTAAATTCTTGTGGAGGCGCGTATATTATTGCTGCTGCGCACACCTTTGAATCAATTACTGTCTGGACATCACTTTCATCCTTCGACAAGAATAAATCTACTTGAAATGCATCAATATATGGAGCCAGCGGTTCACCCCCTGACAGAGCTACCCTTGTAATATCTAATCCCAATTGTTTTATCGTATTTAGTACTCGAACACCTGTTTCTGGGCTGTTTCGAGACATAACAATAACTTCTACAATTCTTTGACTAGCCTGTGTATTTAGCTGCAACAGACTCTGTACTAGATAAAAAGCAGTACCTGGTTCCAATGGAACATCTTCGTGGTCGAGTTGGTATTTTCTAAAACCAGCAATCCCTTCGCTCTCAAATACACTATTCTCTTCTTCTAGATTAAACAAAGATCTTGTTGAAACACCAATTACTAAGGTTTGAGATAAATCGAGGGGCATAATGATGTAAAAATATTGAGTTATAAATAAAATGTACACATTCCGTTTTCCTTAAATTGAGGGGTATGTGATTAATAAATTCTCCCTGCTATCGCTAGTTTGCAACTGGTAATCTAATGCAATTCAAATTTGCAACTATCTATTAATCAACCAATCCCCTTCAACTCTTCCTCGATTTCCTCTACCGTCGGCAGGCTGCTTTTCAGTTCATCGGGTAGTATTTCCGTAAATTGAAACTCACTTACACCCATAGGTTTGTTGAGGTCGCGCAGGGCAAACTCGGCCTCCACGTTGTTTTTATCCCGGCAGAGCAGGATGCCAATCGTTGGCTTATCGTCTGGTTCTTTCACTAAGGTATCCACCGCCGACAGGTAAAACCGGGTCGCCGGAGCGATTGAGTTTACCGGCGTATTCGGGAATGAACCTGGTATTTTTCAGCTCGATGACCACGTGGCATTTCAGCTTGGTGTGGTAAAAGAGTAAGTCGAGGTAATAATCATTGCCAGCCACTTCCAGATGGTATTGCTGGCCGAGAAATGCAAAGCCTTTGCCCAGTTCCAGCAGAAACTTCATGACGTGCGAAACCAGTTGATTTTCGATATCCCGCTCCTTGTACGGCGCAGACATGGTCATGAAGTCAAAGATGTACGGATCTTTGAGAGTTTGCTCGGCCAACTCGGATTGGGGTGTAGGGAGGGTATGTTTGAAATTTGTGATCGCTTTGCCCTGTCGTTCGTAGAGTCGGGATTTGATCTGCAAGGCCAGTACATCCCGGCTCCAGTTGTTTTCCAGCGTTTGTTGCAGATAGAAATTCGCCTCTTTAATATCACGCGATTTGCTGATAATTAATATATTATGCCCCCAAGGAATTTGGGCAACAGGCTGTTGGCTAAATTCGGCAACAGGCTGTTGCCGAATTTGAGGACTGTGAAAAAGATAAAATTGCCGCGCATACTTCAAGTTGCGAACGGACAGACCATTCATTTCAGGAAACTCAGATTTCAGGTCTTTGGACAGTACGTCCAAGAATTGACTTCCATAACCCGTATGCCTTTCCTCGATCATTTTTCCCAGCTCCCAGTAGAATTCAATCAGGGCGGAATTGACCGCTATGGCGGCTTTCAGCTGCACGGAGCGGATTTTGGCTTTCAGTTCAATCAGCCAGGATTTGTATTCGGGGTCGGATAAGTTTATGGAAATTAGCTAGGTAGGAGCAAGATAGGTAGGAAATCTGTAAACCGGGAGGTAAATCGAAAGCCCGAGCAATTAACTTTCAAAGTTCAAGACGGCAATAGATCAAAAAAAGAGGTAGTCCGTTGCCAGACTACCTCTTCTCAATAAATGGCTACGTTGCGCCGAAAGGCGCTGGATCAGGCCAGGTCGAAACGGCCCAGGTTCATCACCTTAGCCCACACCGCCACAAAATCCTGCACGAATTTCTCCTGCGAATCTCCACATCCGTATACCTCGGCGATGGCCCGCAGTTCGGAGTTAGAGCCGAAAATCAGATCCACCCGGGTACCCGTCCACTTGGGTTCGCCTGTTTTGCGATCACTGCCCACGAATACATTCTGCGCGTCCGAAGTCGCCCGCCAGGTAGTACCCAGATCGAGCAGGTTGACGAAGTAGTCGTTGGTGAGTGTTTCGGGACGCTGGGTGAAAACGCCGTGCTTCGAGTGATCGAAGTTCGTGTTCAATACCCGCATACCCCCTACGAGTACCGTCATCTGGGGTGCAGTCAGCGTCAGGAGCTGGGCTTTGTCAACCAGCATGTCCTCGGCCGAAGACTTATGCTTGGGGTTGAGGTAGTTGCGGAATCCGTCAGCGGCGGGTTCCATGGCATCAAACGATTGCACATCGGTTTGTTCCTGCGATGCATCGGTGCGGCCCGGTGTGAAGGGTACCTTCACCTCGTGTCCGGCGTTTTTCGCTGCCTGCTCGACGCCAGCACAGCCACCCAGCACGATAAGGTCGGCCAGCGAAACCTGTTTTCCTTCCGACTGAGCACCGTTGAACTCATTCCGGATACCTTCCAGCTTTTCCAGCACGCTGGCCAGTTGGGCCGGGTCGTTGACCTCCCAGTCTTTCTGAGGTGCCAGACGAACACGGGCGCCATTGGTACCCCCGCGTTTGTCAGAATCACGGTAGGTAGAAGCCGACGCCCAGGCCGTGGACACCAGTTGGGATACCGGCAGGCCGGAATCAAGAATCTTAGCTTTCAGGGCGGCGATATCTTCGTCGTTGATCAGCTCATGCGTAACGGCTGGTACCGGATCTTGCCAGATCAGTTCTTCGGCAGGTACCTCCGGGCCAAGATAACGCTCCTTGGGGCCCATGTCGCGGTGGGTCAGCTTGAACCAGGCACGGGCGAATGCGTCAGCGAACTCTTCCGGATTTTCGTGGAAATGTCTAGAAATTTTCTCGTAGGCGGGGTCTACCCGCAAAGCGAGGTCGGTGGTAAGCATAAACGGAGCATGGCTTACGGACGAATCGTGGGCATCGGGTACGGTACCATCCCCGGCACCATCCTTGGGTTTCCACTGATGCGCCCCGCCCGGACTCTTTGTCAACTCCCACTCGAAACCGAACAGATGGTCGAAGAATCCATTGCCCCACTGGGTGGGCGTGGTGGTCCAGGCGCCTTCAAGACCACTGGTGATCGTGTGCGCGCCATGCCCGCCACCGAAGGTATTCCGCCAGCCCTGGCTTTGCTCCTCAATGGTGGCACCGGCAGGTTCTGAACTTACGTACTTGCTGGGATCGGCGGCACCATGCGTTTTGCCAAAGGTATGTCCGCCCGCAATGAGCGCGACGGTTTCGTAATCGTTCATCGCCATCCGGCCGAAAGTCTCCCGAATGTGATGCGCGGCGGCAAGCGGATCGGGGTTGCCACCGGGACCTTCGGGATTGACGTAGATAAGCCCCATGTGCGAGGCACCAAGCGGATGCTCAAGCTCACCATCACGCCCATTAGGAAAACGCACATCGTCTCCCAACCACTCCGTCTCCGAGCCCCAGTACACATCTTCCTCCGGCTCCCACATATCGACACGTCCGCCCCCAAACCCGAAGGTCTTCAGGCCCATAGACTCAAGGGCACAGTTGCCGGTAAGCACCATCAGGTCGGCCCAGGATAGTTTCCGGCCATATTTCTGCTTGATGGGCCACAACAGCAGGCGGGCCTTGTCAAGGTTGGCGTTGTCGGGCCAGCTGTTGAGCGGCGCAAAACGCAGCATGCCGGCACCGGCGCCACCCCGGCCATCGCCGATGCGATAGGTACCCGCGCTATGCCAGGCCATGCGGATAAAGAAAGGCCCGTAGTGACCGTAGTCGGCCGGCCACCAGTCCTGCGACGTGGTCATTACATCAAAGATATCCTGTTTCACCGCCGCCAGATCAAGCGTCTTGAACTCTTCGGCGTAGTTGAACCCCTCATCCATCGGATTGGACAAAGAAGAGTGCTGGCGAAGAATATTCAGTTTCAATTGTTTGGGCCACCAGTCGCGGTTTCTGGTGCCGCCGCCCGCACTCTTATTAAGTGCGCCGCTCGTAAACGGGCATTTGCCGACGGTGTTGACTTTACTGTCATCATTGACATCCCATACATGGGTGTGAGGACTTCCGTTATTTGCCATATTGGGTTTATTTTAGTTATTCTACTGGGACAAATTTATCATTATCTTTTCAATAGTTTTTATTTATATTTTTTATATACTGATAGACAAAACCAATTGAATTAGTAGGGTACGGGTTTACAACGGAATGCAAAAAACACTGCACGCGATCGGAAACACTTGAACACCGAACTGCTAAAAGGTTGGCGATAAACGCATGTTTTTAAGTCCTGGGGCAAGCTGTACCTTTGACTGGTCAGTCACAATTCTAAAGTTCATGCGTCAAAGTTGGACCGAATACTGTATTCCGTTTCCGGTAAAAGCAGTCAACCTATCGTCCTCTTAGTACATTTCAGGTACCACCACGAATGAATATCCCCCGCCCTTTCCTCGTAATCTTACTCTTCCTGGCCCCAAACTTTGGATCCTACGGTCAACCTGCTCCGGATGCCATCCATTTTGTGCGGCAGGGCGTTCGTCGGTTGATCTTTGATCAGGATCAGGCTATTCCGCTGGCCGCCTTGAAACCCGGCGAAATCGTCGGTATCGCCTCCATGTACCCTACCAGCCATTACCTCAGCGCGCAGGCCGATGTTCTGGCTAGTGAAAACAAACTCGTCATCAACTCCCGGCAGGAAACCCGGACCAGTATCTGGTTTGGGGGCTTCAACCCTTTTGCCACCTACACGCTGGACCTGGCTTCTACCTCAGGCGAGGGCGAGGTAGGTTTTGAATTCACGGATGCGGGTCGCAGGGAGCAGGTTTACGTGACGGTTGGTTTTAAAGCTGGAGCCATGATTGCGGCCAGACTCCGGATAGTCAGGGAAGCCGCCGTGGTAGCCGACGAGTCCATTGCCACCCACCTCACCGGCACCGAAAAGCTGGAGGGCAGGCTCATTCTGCAGATGCTGGGCAGCGGACTGGTGCTGTACCGGCAGGACAAAGGTTTACCCGTGGCCATCGGACAGAGTGATTTCAACCGGTACCTCGATCTCCGAAAAAAAGAATACATTCACGCTTTTCAGTCAAAACTATTCGTGCAACTCAAAGACGGGCAAGTAGTTATCAATGCGGTCGAATCGGTTTTAAGTACAGGCAACGGGCTGGCGGATATCCGCGCGATCACGTACGAAAACGGCGATCCGTATCTGGATCAGGGAAGACTCTGGTACACGATGTCCATCCGTGGGAGGGCCCTACCCCACCACATCCAGGGTGTCTTCAGTCTGAACCCTACGGTATTCGATTTAAAAATGGAAGGTATCATCGTGTTCGACCGCCAGGACGGCATTCTCCGGAATGAAGTGGCGTCGCACCTGTTCTACGATCGTACCGTCCGCACCTGGCGGGGACTTACTACCGGTTTCAGTGCCTATGCCAATCCGGACAAAGAAAAGAAACAGCTATTGGCCGTCGAGAGCAAGCGCGATCCCCGCTTTGGCTTCTCGGTCATGAATGCCGTGCCGTTTGGCATGGTAGGGGATATCGAAGATCCGCACGTGCTGTTCGATTCGACGGCCCAAAAATGGCGCATGCTGACCTGCGAAAACCAGAACGGCTACAAAGCCATTGTGCTGGAATCGGATTATTGGGACAGAGGTTACACCCGGATCGCCGGCCCGGTGAATCACAACTCGACAGGTACCTCCATCCAGAAAATAGGCGATAAACGGTATTGTTTTTCGGGCAGTTCGGAGCGCGAAATCTTTATCTACACCTACCCTGACCTGCAACCGGCCGGTACCTTGAAAATGGATTTGCCGCCCTGGGATGCCACTGCGGGTACGCGGGTAT